>JASJBX010000056.1 GCA_030066295.1 Crocosphaera sp. | reverse complement strand
CAACAGCAATCAATTGATCCCACTTCAGAGACAGTTATTTGGGAAAATCAGGAAACAGAAGAAGAACTGAATGCTCACAAGGAGCAACAGCAATCAATTGATCCCACTTCAGAGACAGTTATTTGGGAAAATCAGGAAAGGAAGCAAACCGTTAGCAAAACTGCTCAGTCAAATTACGAGAATGTTGCTAGTTTATTACAGGAAGCATCGCCATACAATTCACTGCCATTGGCATCAAAAAACGGTGAATTCCCATTAATGGTCAAGTATGCAGGATTGGTCTTACTAAATCCATTCATCACCCGCTTCTTAGAAAATACTGGAATTAAAGAGACTGAGCAACAAGAACTGTCAGGTTTTTTACTCCCCCGTGCTGCGGCCCTGCTTCATTTTTTGGCTACCGGTTCTGAAGAAGTATACGAGTACGAACTTGGCTTCATCAAACTTTTACTGGGGTTGCAGCCAGAAATGCCCTTGCTCGTTTCTCCTGGATTGATTGAGGCAAGAGATATGGAAGAGTGCGAGAATTTATTGTCAACCGTTCTGAGCTACTGGAAAGTCTTAAAAAGCACCTCCGTTTCTGGACTGCGCTCTTCCTTTCTGCAACGCCAGGGTTTACTGCGCCAAGTCGACAATGGTTGGCAAATTCAAATAGAACCAGCGCCTTTTGATATGTTGCTCGATTATCTTCCTTGGAGTATCAGTGTAATCAAATTACCATGGATGAAAAGACCCATCTATACGGAATGGCGAATGCCTTAACTAATAACGCCCAAGATTTGGAACGGGAACTGAATTGGTTTGCTGAAGTTCTCAATGTTCGGCTGAAGTTGTACTTCGCAACAGAAACGACCACAGAAAATTCAGTCACCTCTATCAGAGAAATTCCTGTCCCCAATCTTGAGGATAGCCAGTCTGACTACGCCCAATTTATCTACCAGCACCAATTCTCCGAAGAGGAACGCTTAGTTCTGTTGCTGGCCTTAATTCCTCACATCCGCCCCCAACTGTTGGACATACTTTGGACTAAAAACGAAGTCACTGAGCGCGGTTTCAGCGAATTTGGTGGGTTGCAGGGCATGACCCATAGTGGCTTTATCCCTACTGGGGAAACGGCTGCCTTTATTTTGGCAGGGGATGACTTAGCCTCCCGTTTCCAACTGATGTACCTGTTTGAACGGGATCACTTCTTTGCTGGCCACAATATCCTCTCTCTGACCACCGTTGCCTCGGGTGAGCCTCTGCTGAGCGGTGCGCTAACAATTTCACGGGAGTATTTGTACCGATTGACCACGGGGGTTGAACATAAACCCAACTTCAGCAGTGAATTTCCGGCCCGCCAGATTACCACCGAACTCAGTTGGGAGCAACTGGTGTTACCTTTTTCCACTTTAGAACAATTGGAAGAAATCAAACATTGGCTTGTTTATGGAAAAACATTGCTCCAAGATTGGGAAATGAAGCACAAGTTACAGCCCGGTTTGACCAGTTTGTTCTACGGACCGTCGGGGACAGGGAAAACCTTTTCTGCTTGTCTGTTAGGGAAACACTGTGGCTGCGATGTTTACAAGATTGATTTAAGTACCATCATTTCTAAATATATTGGCGAAACTGAAAAAAACTTGGCCAAGATTTTTGATTTAGCTGAGTCCAAACATTGGATTCTGTTCTTTGATGAGGCTGACGCTTTGTTCGGCAAGCGGACGAAAGTGGATGATTCCCATGATCGCTATGCCAACCAAGAAATCAGTTTTCTGTTGCAGCGTATTGAAGAATTTAACGGGGTGACGATCCTCGCTTCCAATCTCAAGGGCAACATTGATGATGCTTTCATGCGTAGATTCCAGGTGGTCATCCATTTTCCCCTGCCCAAACCCAGAGAACGTCTTCGTATTTGGCAAAATGCCTTTTCTCCTCGATCTGTCTTGTCAGAGAAAATAGATTTAAGCAAAATAGCTGATAAATACGAACTGTCAGGGGGTACTATTATGAATATCGTTCGCTATTCTTCTCTAAAAGCTCTGAGTCGCCAGGAGAATATCATTCGCCTCGAAGATTTAGAAGAAGCCATCCGTCGCGAATTTCTTAAAGAAGGAAGAACTTAACATCGTATAATTTTCAAGAAAGTTTGATTTAGACAGATGCACTAAAACAGATACAGTGGTCAAAGTCTTGGTTTGGGCTTTTTGCTTTAGCCTTCGGTGAAGATAGGCTTTATTTCCCCCTAAACTGAGGAAACTTCTGACTACTGAGGTCTGACATTAAGAATAAGTCTCTTTCGTCAGTTTGTTAACCTAGCACATCCCATGACCACCACTATTTCCGCCGATCAAGTTAATCAAATTGTTTATAATCTACATCATGATCCCTTTGAGATTTTAGGCTGTCACCTTCTAGAAAAGGGTGAGAAAACCAAAAAATGGGTAGTCAGGGCTTATTTACCGAAAGCAGAAGCAGCATGGGTCATCCGTCCCACAGAACGACAAGAAGATCCCATGACCTCGGTTCATCATCCTAACTTTTTTGAATGTATTATTGAAACCCCTGAGTTGAATCATTATCAACTAAAAGTGAAAGAAGGGGGACACGAAAAAGTAATCTACGACCCCTATGCTTTCAGTTCCCCTTATCTAACAGACGAAGATATCTACTTATTTTCTGAAGGGAACCACCACCGCATTTATGAAAAATTAGGGGCCCATGTGGGAGAAGTCAACAAGATTAAAGGGGTTTATTTTGCGGTGTGGGCCCCTAATGCGCGGAATGTTTCGATTATTGGGAATTTTAACAACTGGGATGGTCGAGAACACCAGATGCGTAAACGCAACAACACCATCTGGGAACTATTTGTGCCGGAAATAGGGCCAGGAACCGTTTATAAATACGAGATCAAAAATAGTGAGGGTCATATCTACGAAAAATCTGACCCCTATGGTTTTTATCGGGAAGTTCGTCCCAACACCGCTTCGATTGTGGTGGATATTGATAATATCTATGAGTGGCACGATGAAGAATGGTTAGAGAAGCGACGCAATAACGACCCTCTCAAGGAACCTGTGTCGGTTTATGAGGTGCATCTAGGGTCTTGGTTACACGCTTCTGCATCTGAAAAAATGCCCTTACTGAATGGAGACGAAGCTGATCCGGTCATCGTTTCCGAATGGAACCCTGGGGCCCGTTTTCTCAGTTACTATGAACTAGCAGAAAAACTGATTCCCTACGTCAAAGACATGGGTTACACCCATATCGAAGTCTTACCCATTGCCGAACACCCCTTTGACGGATCGTGGGGGTATCAAGTCACTGGATTTTATTCTCCCACTTCTCGCTTTGGTCGTCCCGAAGATTTCATGTATTTTGTGGATAAATGCCACGAAAACGGGATCGGGGTGATTTTAGACTGGGTTCCGGGTCATTTTCCCAAAGATTCCCACGGGTTGGCCTATTTTGACGGAACCCATCTCTATGAACACGCCGATCCTCGCATTGGGGAACATAAGGAATGGGGGACGTTAGTCTTTAATTATGGCCGTCATGAAGTGCGTAACTTTTTAGTGGCTAATGTTCTCTTTTGGTTTGATAAGTATCATATTGATGGTATTCGCGTCGATGCAGTGGCTTCGATGTTATATCGCAACTATCTGCGTAAGGATGGGGAATGGATCGCCAATGAGTACGGTGGGGATGAACATATCGAAGCGGTTAGTTTTTTAAAGGAAGTCAATATTTTATTATTCGAGTATTTCCCCGGTATTCTTTCCATTGCTGAAGAGTCCACGGAATGGGAAAAAGTGTCTCGGCCCATTTATGATGGGGGCTTAGGGTTTAATCTTAAGTGGGATATGGGTTGGATGCACGATATGTTGGACTATTTTGGCATCGATCCCCTAGGCCGTAAATACCACCAGAACAATGTCACCTTCAGTATGTTGTACTATTACAATGAAAACTTCATGCTGGCGTTATCCCATGATGAGGTGGTGCATGGCAAGAGTAATATGTTGGGCAAAATGCCGGGGGATGAATGGCAGAAATACGCCAATGTTCGGGCTTTATTTACTTATATGTACACCCATCCGGGCAAAAAAACCATGTTTATGAGTATGGAGTTTGGCCAGTGGAGTGAGTGGAATGTCTGGGGTGATTTAGAATGGCATTTATTGCAATATGAACCCCATCAACAACTGAAGCGGTTTTTTACGGATCTTAACGCCCTCTATAAGCAAGAACCGGCTTTATATACCCACGATTTTGAATATCACGGCTTTGAGTGGATCGATTGTAACGATAATGCCCATAGTGTGGTATCTTTTCTCCGTCGCAGCGATGATCCCGACGATGCTTTAGTGGTGGTTTGTAATTTTACTCCCCAACCCCATAGTCATTACCGGATCGGAGTTCCTGAAGCGGGGTATTATGTGGAGTTATTCAACAGCGATGCAAAACAATATGGGGGTAGTAATATCGGGAATTTAGGGGGTAAATGGGCTGATGAGTGGTCATTCCACAATAAACCTTATTCCTTGGATTTATCCTTGCCCCCCTTGGCAGTGTTAATTCTTAAGTTAGATCCCACTAAAGTTCCAGAAGGGGCAATGGTTGAAGACACGGAAACAACCCTTAACGAAGAAGAATAACGAAAAGTGGAGTGGAGACGTTATAACATCCCCACTCCATCGCTAATTCTGGGTTCTAGACGGCTAGAGTTTAACTAGTTCACGTTCAGCAGGGGTATGTTCAAGGGTTTGTTCTAATCCAAATTGACCCGTATCTACCCACTCATTCTCCAGTAATGACCAGAAATCAACCGCTAAACCGGCTAAGACGTAATCATAGGGAAGCCATCCATAACCGGCTTCACCCCAATTCCGTCCCCAAGAGTTCCTGATCAATAAGGCACCGGTGGTGACTGAACCATCGTTGGTGTTTTGAATCTGCATGGTATCATCATAACCAACCGCATCAACCGCATGACCGCCGACTATCCATTCACCATTGGTGGGGAAAGGAATCCGTCCCGTTCTCTCAGCCTGGTTAATGGAGCTACAAACGGCAAACCCAAACATAGAAGGCAAACCATAGGCGATGAAGTGTTTAATCAGATATAAGAGGTTGGTAGGTGACGTTCCAGGCGGATCTAAACGATAATAGCTGATAGCCTGATAACTTTGAGCAAAACTGTAGCAAAAGGCACTGGGTTCTTGGTCAAATTGGGGGACGTTGTAGGGTAGATATTCTTCCGGCGGAACCCCAAATAAGGTCATGGCAGACATAGTGTCTCGGCAAAAAGCCCCCGTATCCCCTGTGCAGTGCATTAAATTCCGCGTTACTTTGTACAGGAAGAGTCGAGAGGCATCGATATGTTTATTAAAAGCCCTCCGTTCAAAGTATTCCACTAATCCTATCCCTGCATGAGCGGTACAGGAACCCAGATTTTCTTGATTTTCGATCGGGGAACACCAATATCTGAGATCGACGGCGTAAGATGAAGTCGGTGGTTCTCCCAAAACCCCAACCTTACTCAACATGGTTTTGATAGAGTCTTTTTGTCCCTGCGCCTGTAATTTCGCAGAAACTCGATCCCGTTCAATCGTATAATCCGAAATGCTAGGGTAATCACGCAACCACCCCATCCCTCTGTTTTCAAATCCTTCAATCATGATAGTCTCCTTAACTTACTATCAGCTGCAAAGGGAAAATAAAGAGAAATCCTAGGCTATCACCTACACTCAGTACAGTTAGTTGTCAACCTCAATGATAATGGAATAAGACTCCTGGATTGATGCTTCTCCTAACCAGGGACGACAAAGTTTAAATTGGGGTTGAACAGTCCCCTTGTTTTCTCCTTGGAAGTAGAAAACTTTTTGTCCTCCACTTCCCACAAGAGAGCTTCTGGGTGTCTCATATTCTACTTTTTGAAGTGATAGAATATCCGTGTCATTGTTCTCTAGTCTCCATTCAAAGCCAGTGGTGGGATTCTCGGGAAGATACACTCTAATTTCATCGTGAACCTTCACTTTAACCAATGTGTCTTGATCCGCACTGTATAGCTCGACTAGACTCATTTTCTCCCAATGCTCCAACGTTTTGAAGTCATGTATTTTCCTTCATTTCTCAGTATATCCAAAGTCAAGAGTCGATTGCGTGATTTTGTGGGGGAATAGTAATAATTCTTTACCTAAAATGTCGGATGAATGCCCCCGCTACATTTTTCTCTCAAATACTCATTAAAATTAGCGGGGGATGAAATCCGACCAATAAATTAAAGGCGAAGCAACGATTTTAATTCTAGCCTATCTCGGTAAACTATGTTAAAATCAATATATCCAGGGTCAAGGATGAATCAGTGCTAGTCGTAGAAGCAAAATTAAAAAACGGAACATTAGAGCAATACCAGAGACTAGATAAAGCCATTAGAACATCCCAGTTTGTGCGTAATACTTGCGTTCGTTATTGGATGGATAATAAGGGAACAACCCGTAATGACCTCCAAAAACTTTGCTCTACATTAGCTAAAAATCAAGATACACCTTGGGTAACAAAATTAAACTCTCAAGCTCGTCAATCTTCTGCTGATAGGGCATGGCAATCAATTAATAGATTTTATCAAAATTGTCGTGCCAAAATACCAGGAAAGAAAGGCTTTCCTCGGTTTAAAAAACATAGTCGTTCTGTTGAATATAAACTAACAGGATACAAGTTGTCTGATGATAGACGTAAAATCAGATTCACCGATGGATTTAAAGCAGGAGAATTTGATTTATGGTGTAGTCAAAGAACGTTAGTTTATTATTCAGAACAACAGATAAGACGAGTAAGAGTTGTTAGACGTTGTGATGGTTATTATTGCCAGTTTCTTATTGATGTAGAACGGCTTGAACATCATGAACCGACGGGACAAGTAACAGGAATTGACTTGGGTTTAAAAGAGTTCTACACTGATGCTCAAGGGAATACTGTTGATAATCCACGCTATTTACGGAAGTCAGAAAAGCGTCTTAAAAAAGCGCAAAGACGATTGTCAAAACGGTTTCGTAAAGGTCAAAAACAGTCTAATAACTATCATAAGCAACGACTAAAAGTAGCCAAGCTTCATCTTAAAGTATCAAGACAGCGTAAAGACAGAGCAATTAAAGATGCTTTGGCGTTAGTCCAATCTAATGATCTGGTAGTCTATGAAGCTTTAAAGATTAGAAACTTGGTAAAAAACCGTAAACTTGCTCAATCAATTAGTGATGCTTCTTGGTATCAATTCACTGAATGGTTGAATTATTTTGCCAAGATTTATCGTATTGTTTGTGTTGCTGTGCCTCCCCATTTCACCACTCAGGATTGTTCGGTTTGTGGGACAAGAGTTGAAAAATCATTAAGTACCAGAACTCATCAATGTCCTAACTGTAAAACAGTCTTAGATAGGGATCATAATGCAGCAATAAATATTCTTAAGAAAGCGATTCAGCGCGGTCTTGGGGGTTTCCCCCATGAGCGACTGAATCAAGAAGGGTTGAAATATTTGGGAGAACATCTCAACGGTACGGTAGGGCATATCGAAACCGACCCAAACGCCTGTCAAGAGTCCGACCTCTGGTTTCTCAATGGAAACATTGAGAATTTAAGCCGTCTCGTTGAAGCAGGAATTTCGCGCCAGTGATGTGGAAAGAATCCCCCGTTACAACGTAGTTTAACGGGGGAGTATGTCAACTCCTATAGAGAAAATAGTTTATGAAAGCGTTTTTTTACCCAATTAACTAAGTTAACATCATCTTCTTCTTCACTAATTAATCCCATGTCTCTCAGTTGTTGTTGACGTTGGGCTAATTCTTCTTGATGTTGACTGAGTTCTTCAAAAATTACTTCTGCTATGTTAGATTGTTCTTGCAATATGGTTTGAAAACCTAGTTTGTTAATCACAAATAATCTGGTTTTTTCTACTGTTTTAACGGAAGCAGTTCTGGGAATTCCTAAGATTAAAGCCAGTTCTCCAAACATATCCCCTGCTCTTAAGGTGGCTAAATATTTGTTGATCTTAGGGACAAAAATTTCGACGGCTCCTGATAAAATAATATAAAAGGAATCTCCTGGATCACCTTCATGAAATAAAATAGTCTCTTTATCTAATTTTTGTCTATATCCTATGGCAATTAATTCCCGAAGTTCGAGAGGGTTTAGATGTTCAAAATAAGGGCTTTTACTGAGAATATCTCGAAGGGAAATATAACTAGAATCAATCACTTGTGTCTGGGAATGGGTTGGGATATTATTATTTTCACTGAGGAGAATAGGTAAATTTATATGGGGTTCGGTAAAAGCAAGATGTTGGTTAGGAAAAATTAGGTTAATACCATTTTTTCTTAAATAATATTCAAGGGCATAATTTAGCCTATTAATGGTAAAATCTTCATCTTTCATCTCGTTAATCCATACTTGTAAGGTAAACTCACAATAGTAATCATGAATTCCTTGGAAAATTAATTTTGGAGATGGATTTGTTTTAACAGATGCTTCCTGATGAGCCGTATCTAAAACAATTTCTGTAAATAATAAAAAATCGATATTTTTGCCAACTTTTAGGATTATTTTTACTCGATGATCGCTTTTTTCATAATTCCAGTTAATGATAGGAAAAATGACTAGGTAACTATTGGGAATAATTAAATATGCTGCATCTTTTGTTTTCATTACAGTAAAAAGTAGGGATATTTTCTGCACAGTTCCTTGTAAATTTGAAAACTCTTGACGACTACCAAATTGAATAAAATCATTGACTTTGATTGACCGTCCTAGTAACAAAATCAACCCGCTAATAAAGTCTTTTATAATACTTTGTAATCCAAAGCCAACCCCGATCCCTAAACCACCAGCAACCACAGCTAAAGCTTGCAAATTGAGTCCTGTTGCTTGTAAACTAATAATAATACCACAAGTAATAATACAATAAAAAATAAGGGTGGAAAATGCTTCTCTGTGACCCGGTTCAATCCCTAATCGTTTAAATAACCAGTTTTTACATAAAATTGTAATCGCTCTAGCTAATATTATAGTAATAACAAAACTTAGTATTATCTGTAGGATAATATTAATAGAAATGGGTTGGTTTCCTAAACTAATAATCGGATAATCTAACAGATAGGAAATAGTGTCTAAGATAGTCTTCATCTAAGGATATTTGAATGCTTTACTGTGACACAATTATTTTGAATGACAAACTTATCTCCTCGTTTAACAAAACCCAAAAATCCCTCTGTTTTTGCATCAGGAAGTTCTCCGGGTTGATAACCATATAACCACATTTTACCCTTAATTTGCTCAGGCAACTTAACTAATTGTTCATAGTGTGAATGAACGGGGGTAGGATATTTCGAGGTTTCACAATCATGGAAAATAACGTCTGCTGCTTGATAGTAGTTCTGGAGTTTTTCATAACATAATTGGGTATCACTGGTGATGAAAATTTTGACCCCATTAACTTCAAAAAATAAGCCATAAGTTGGCATCACAGAAGTTCCATTATTAATATGAATCGTTTTCACCAATTCAAAGTTAATCATTTCCCATCTAAAAGAACGATTCTTATCAATGGGATGCACATTAAAAAAACTATTTAAACTGGTAATATTTCCCTCAATAGAACCCATCCCTCCCGATAGGGTATGTTCCCAAATCTCAGCAGTAATATCATGACTCAAATAAAGATTTGGTTTCTCACATTGAGGATCAAATTTAGTAGTTAATCCTACATATTCTAACCCTCCAGCATGATCAGAATGTAAGTGACTAATATAAATATCCGTAATATCTCGATGGGAAAACCCTTCTCTGTACAGAGAAAAACGCAGATCCGAACCGCAATCAATTAATAATTTTTTTCCTGTTTTCGTGATAAAAAATATGTTAGAATGGAAGTTTTCATCCCCGACAGTAAAGGCTGAACCTGACCCTAAAAAAAGTAATTGAGACATAATAGCATCTAAATTAACGCAATCTATTAACTGGAAGTATTATCATGTAAAAGTTTAAATCAGACTTTGATAAAGTTTGTCTAATTGTTTAGCAATGTTCGGCGGTTTAGCTGTAAAGCGAAGATAAACCCCTCCATTACTATTAGACTTCTCTAACACTTTAGCATAAATATCATCACTCATTGCTTGAGCATTTTCTGTAGGTAATAAATTGCACTTAATGTTAGTCATTCCCGAAATAAACCCTTGAGGATCATCATGATTATAGTCCATCATTGCTCCATTTTCTGATAAGGCGACTAACTGACCATTATATTTAGTATCAGCAATATTTTTTCCATCCAAAACACTATACTCTAAGGATAAAGGTTTAGGTAATTTAACAAAATTCTCTTCTTCTTTGTCCAAAAATAGGTTATAGTTTCCCTTAATTCCTCCCACTTCATAAATAGAAATCGCCTCTTTTACCCCTTTGGGTTGCACTTTTTTTTCAGATTCAATTACCACCATCGAACCCACTTCCTTTAAGGTAGACTGAGAAATTAAAATTTGTCCCCCCAAAGTATAAGACTCTACCCGATAGGTTAAATTAACTTGAGAACCCACCACCCCGTATTTTGTCCGTTTTTCTGAGCCAATATTACCCACAACCACTTCTCCTGTATTAATACCAATTCCCATATCTAGTTTAGGTAGGTCCCATTGTGTCATCTGTTCATTAACAGATTTCATGGCTAACTGCATGGCAACCGCACAAGCGATCGCTCTTTCGGGATCATTTTCTTGGGAAGTGGGCGCACCAAATAACACTAAAATCCCATCCCCCATAAACTCATCAATGGTTCCTTCATAATAAGTAATCACATCAGCCATTTTGCCCAAATAAAAGTTAAGAATTTTTACCACTTCTTCAGGGGGTAACCGTTCAGAGATGGCCGTAAACCCGCGCAAATCTGAGGTTAAAATGGTAATCTTTTTCCGTTCTCCTCCCAACGATAAACCGGACGGATTTTCTAATAAGTTAGCCACCACTTGATCCGTCAAATAACGGCCAAAGGTTTTCCGAATATCCGCCGCCGTACGGGCAATATAAGCGGTAATAGCGATGGTTGACCCCCCAAAGGCCAAAAAAGCAGGAACCACAGGCAACCACCACCCTCGCAGAAATGCAATATAGGTACTACCCATTAAAATAACCCCAGCCCCGACAATCATTCCCCATCGTCTCCAGGGGGCGTTTTTTGCCCCTTGCTGGTAACGAAACGTCCAGGTTAGGGTGGACCCCATTCCCGCCCACAAGAAGACCCAAAGCCATTCTAAGGGGTCTGGCCAGGTTTTAAACAGGGGACGGTTCACTAAGGCCCCACTAATAATCTGACTGACTAAATTAGCATGAATTTCAGCCCCGGCCACGGGTGCCGGTAACCCGATTAAACCGCTACTATAGGGGGTAAAAAAGAGATCCTTAAAACTTTCCCCCACCTTGCCAATAATAATAATGCGATCGCTGGCCCAGTCTGAGGCAACCTTATCTTCAAGAATATCCGTCATGGAAACAGTTTCAAAGGTCCCATCTCCCCCCCGATAGTTAATCAACAGTTGATAACCCCCGGCATCGGTCCGAATATAACCCCCATCGTTGGGGTTGAGGGGAGAAAACACCGTCTTTCCTAGCTTCCATTGATCGCTTCCTTCTATCATTTCTGGGCCAATATCTTCTGCCGCGAGATAATGCAGGGCTAAATGAAGACTAAAACTATAAACTGTTTCCCCCTCTTCCGTATCTAAAGAAATTAACCCCCGTCTGACGCGATTATCTCCATCAAAAATTAAGTCATTAGCCCCCACTTGACCTTTTTCTTTTAAGATAGGGGGTGGTGCAACGGTTTCCCATCCCACAACGCCGGCCACTTTTTGGATACCGACAAGATTGGGGGTTGTCTCGAATACTTCCGTTAACCCTTCATTCCCCGGTGGTACAGGTAAATCTCGATAAATATCTAAACCAATGGCCCGAGGGTTTTGGTCTTTTAATTTGTTTAATAATTTTGCTAACACTTCATCACTAATAATCGACTCATTGAGTCGCTGTAAGTCGTTTTCATTAATACCAACAATAGCAATGCGATCATCTTTTGCTTCGGGGGGACGAGATTTCATGTAAAAATCAAAGAAGTCCCATTCCCATCCTTGCAGTAACCCTCCTAACCGTAAGAGAATAACCAATCCTGCCACGGTTGGGGTAGTAATCCACACCCCGCGACTTTGCCAGAAAAAATGTTTTAATCCTTCCCACATATGAAATCTGATCTTATTAGCGTTAGCCCATTTTATAGCAGTTTTCAATTGGGTGTCTTAATATTCTCGTTAAGGGGAGTGTGGGAGGGATGGGAAGCGTGGAGAGACTTTTTATGTTGATCGTTAATTTATGAACTTGAAAACTGCATCTAGAATGGGTGGGAAAAAGTTCAATCTCTACTGAGGTTGAAGTTATGATTTGTTCGGAAAGGGGAGGAACAGTAAATGGTTGTTTCTATTTGAAAGAATAGCTAAAAACTAACTAACTTCTCCTATGTTCAGAATCTTCTAAAAATCAAGTTCTTTTTCATTTAGGATTGTATATATATTCCAAACTAATTTTTCATAGAAACCAGGACAAGATAAAGAATTAATTTCATATCCATGATATATACATAAAATTTTTAATCCTTTTTCACGATCAAAGTAACTAAACTTTTGTTCGTTCATAATTTGTTTGAAATAATTAGACATCATTTTTATATTTTCTTCTTCGCTCAACAGTTTGTTTAGTATACTTATATCTGTTTGTGAATTAATTTTTTTTTCTTTTGTCAAAACTGATTTAGCTGTAGATAACTTTATTTGTCCAACTCCAAAACTCATATCAGGAATTTTTTTAGTTAAAATAAAACTACTTTTTGCTAGTATCTCTTCAGATTTTTGCCAGATAATCGGTCGTTCTCTATTTTCAACAAGTATGACGGATAAAATAAATTTATTTGGTACTAGAGAATTTTTATTCGTTTTTTTTATAATTTTATTATATTGATTGAAAGAATTATTACTATCAATAATTGATTTTGATAAATTATTGATAAATTCTTGCTCTGTTCGATAGTAAGAGTAATTATTAAAATACATGATTATTTGAAGTAAAAGAAATCCTATAATAAGTAGTAATACTTCATGTTTAATCAGGCGATAAAAATACTTTTGTAAGTCCTGTAAATAAGACACTAGAGATGACTCCTAAAATTGTTGGTTTGAGAGTTCCTTGCCAATTAGTTACTTCTTTTACAATAGTTATAGTAAGAGGTTTTAGACTATTTCTAATACTTATTCCTTGATGAGATTTATACCAGTTAATAACAGACTTTCCAATATTTGCTCCGACTGCTGATAAACAAGTATAAGATAGAACATAGAAACAAAAAATAACTTGAAAAGCTAGTTTTTTATTTTGTAGTTCATATGGCATAATATCACCCCAAAACCATAAAGTTGGCCATATGAGTAAAATAGTGGATAAAAATCCTGCACAAATAGCTGTACCATATGGATTTTTTTTAAGAAAAATTCCTAAAAATATACCGACTATGATAGGAATAGAAAATTTAATAATAATTGCTGGTATTCCTATTACATCACCATGTTGATATAGTAGAGCAGCAAAACTAAAATACCATCTAAAAGGCTTTAAAAAAATTGTAAGCTTTGTTAAAATTATGATGGCGGCAGTCGTTAAAATTACTTGTGGAAAACTTACCCACCATATTGATCTATTTGTATTTCCAGACATAATTCTCTTTTGATATGTAGAAATATAAAAGTTATTATTGACTTTGTCAATCAGTAAAAAAACAGATTTTAAATCAATATTTATACTTATACCCTAATTTGAGTTTTTAAGCACTCGGCGTAACGATCTTAGCTGTCAATGTCCCGATCTCATAATAGCCTGTTAAATAACTTAACACTTGTTGAATGGCACAGTAACTCAATCTAAGATTACTGCCCATAATTAATTAGTCATTTGTTTTGTGTACTTAATTATCTGGCCGACAACAATCAATCATAGGGACTTCGGCTAACATTCCTAATCCCACTGAGTCTAAAAGTTGTTGCCATTCTTGAGGTTTTTTTTCTCTTATTTTCGCTACGGTATCTAGGGTTTCAAACCAGAGACTTGCGTTAGCATAAACTTCGGCTTTTTCTAAGGAAGGTTTATCTTTGATTTGATTTTCTAACCCTGGAGTTGAAGCAACATATTCTAAGGAACCCTCTACATATTTATCTCGGTTACGATAACGAGAATCACAAATAACCATCAATGACCAACTATAATTTCCGGGTTGTAAGCTAACAGTTTCAGGAATTTCTAATTTCATAATTCCTGGGGTTTCAGGTAAAGCAAAGCGGGTATAATGGACTTCTTCGTTGTTTTCATCTACTAGAACAAACTCCCCTTCGGTAGCGGTTGTGGTGGGAATGTATCCATAAAAAGTGGGGGTATTTGTTGCCGTTTTGGCCTTATTTTCTCGGTTAGGCATCAACGCAACTAATGGAGGTTCATTGTCTTCATTAGTTAGACAAGTGTGATCATCACTTCGGGTTCCTCCTCCTGCACTTTTTTTCGGCGCGCCTCTATCCCCCGTATCAGGAAAATTTAAGCTAATAAGAGAAGCATTGAATACAGGAGAAGAGAGAACCGGTAATAAGGGACAAACAACCCCTAAAACCATCAGAGAAAGCAGTAAACTAACTTTTTTTGAAAGGTTGATTGTTGATTGTTTTTTCATGGGTTTAACGAGTTTAATTGTATCTTGTAATGATAATAATAATTTCTCTTATAACCTAAGCATATTTTTTAGGAAAAATCAATATTGTTTACGAAAATTAAATAACTAAACAATAATGTTTATTACATAGTTGAACTAAAATAAATCAGAATACTCCTGCCAAATTTTAGTAATAAATTGATGCAATTTTTCCTTAGCAATGGGATTATTATTAATTAACATATCGGGACTATGTAACTGACTTAGTAAAGGTATCACTTCCGTATCTAGTGCGGGTTGAAACAGACTAATTGGATATAATAAATCAGACGTTGAACGGACATCCATTAACAATTTGGGAGTGAATAATTGAGGGTGAATTTCTTTTTCATCCGTCATATCTACCAAATACAGAGGACGAACCCAACAGAGTTGACGAGACTCCACGACTTGAATAACTTCACAATAAAGACGATGAGACCCATGGGTTAAATAAACAACTTGTTGAGGGGTAAAAACACGATTTTCTCCCATCATAATTATTGAATAACCTATTATCAATTATTGGTGATCGTTTCATGTTCAAGCATCTCACGGAAACGAATTTCATCGCGGTGGGGATCAGCGCGACTCACTTGTACATTAAGGCGATCGCCTAAAGATACCGATCGCTCGAACCGATGAGGTAATTCTAGCCCTAATTCTTCTAAAAGGATCACCCCTAACCCCTCATCCTCTCTTAACCAGCGTAAAACTAACCCTTGCCACACTTGATCGGCGTTACGGCGCAAAAACTCTAAACCCCAATAACGGTTGGTTTGTCGTTCAACTAAGGAAGCTTCTTGTGCGGATAAAGTAACACTATATAAAATTTGCTGCATCACATCCAAGGGAAAGGGCAACTCATCCCCCCTTAAATGGGCTTTCAGTTGAAAATGGGTCAATAAATCTGTATAACGACGAATAGGAGAGGTTACTTGAGTATAATTATCCAATCCTAAACTCGCGTGGCGACTCGGTAAGGTTCCCATCTCACTGCGGGGCATACAACGGCGCAAAGCACAAGCCCTGACTGGTCCGGGGGGTAATAATAATAACTCGTCGTCTGAGGGTAACTCCGGTTGAGGCTGACCCCGAAACGGCACGGGAATACTATTTTCTCGACAATAACCGCCTGCTACTTCTCCTGCTAAAATCATCATTTCTGCCACTAATTGACGAGAAATAGACGTTTCTAACAATTCAATAATAATTTCTTCTTCCGACTTCACCTTAATAATGGCTTCTGGCATTTTGATCGTGATCGAACCTTGAGACTGTCGCCATTGATGTCGTTTTTTAGCCGCCTCTGCTAAAACCGCTAATTCTGACTCGGCGGTAATGCCTAACTGTAACATTTCATCCACATCGTGATAAGTGAGGCGATAGGTTGGTTTAATGAGACTGGCATGAATCGAATAATCTAAAATTGCCCCTTGGCTATCTAAAACAACCCCAAAACTCAACGCAGCGCAAAGTTGACCTTGACGTAAACTCATTGGTCCTGTGGCTAACTCCACCGGAAACATAGAGATCATTCCCGTTGGTAGATATAACGTAGTGCTGCGTTTTCTTGCCTCTAAGTCTAATTCATCCCCTGGCGTTACTAAACGGGTGGGATCAGCGATATGTATCCATAACTTGACTTGATCATTGTCTAGATACTCCACACTCAAACCATCATCAATTTCCTCGGTGCTTTCATCGTCAATGGTATAGACTTTTAGGTGGGTCAAGTCCAAGCGATCGCTATCAGAGTCAGGGGGCAAAGTTTGTAAGTAAGAAGAGGCCACATCTAATACCTTTTGAGGAAAATTGACGGGATAGGAGCTTCGCTTTAAAAATAGGTTTTCGTTAGGACTCCACCATTTTAAGGCTACCAGTAACTCAAAAGCAGCATCAGGGGTTGTGTTATGTCCCAGTTCTTTGAGTAAGTCTTGAGCGTTACGATGATTTTGCTCTGGTTGTAAGACAAACCTTTCTAATAGTTCTAACCGAGTGCGATCGCTCTGACTCCATTCTACCGTTTCCCCAGCCAGTGCTTGTTGGATATGGTCTAAAAAGATTTCTTTTTCTTGTTGACGTTGCTGTTGGACTTCCAGTTGATGTTTAATTTCTTCGACCTGACTGGGGGAACGAGGTTCGTAATTATCCCCTTTTTTCTTAAAATATATTTTATCTTCAGCTAATAAGCGATGAGCCGCGTAACATAACTGTGGTGTTTGCTCCGAATAAAGAAAGCTGGCCATATCAGCCGATGTTACCCCTTCTCCATCTTCCACTAACAATTCCCAAGCGACTTCTAAACTAGAGGGATCAAGGTAAGGTTGAATCTCTTGCAGGAATTGGCTAATATCACTGGTACTATAAGGACCTCCTAGCACTTCATAGTCCATTCGTTGAGGTCGTAGTTTGTGGGAATGACCTTCACTGTCAATCACCATCCAATCTTTTTTCCCTTCTGGACGATCAACCACCGCCAGACGAGGTTCTCCATTGACTCTAAATTCAATTAATTTACCTTTTTCCACCCGCTTTCTGCCTTACTTGCTAACATTTTCTGCCTAACTATTTTATATTCCCCTGTTTTTTTCTGATGTTTCAGGGGTGACATTGGGACTTTGGGGTTAAGTTCTAAATACTATATTAACCCCCAATACCCAACATTTAGAGATTAGGTTAAGCTTCTTTGTTAACAAAGGGCAATAAAGCTAAAAATCTCGCCCGTTTGACTGCAGAGGTTAAGGCTCTTTGTTGTTTGGCGGTTAATCCGGTAATGCGTCTCGGTAAAATTTTACCCCGTTCGGTGATAAATTTCCTCAGCAACTCTGTATCTTTATAATCGATGGGTTGTTTGGGAGGAATAGGGGATAATCGTTTACGATAATAACTCATACTTGACTTTTTCCTTATTTTATGCTATGCAACTATTTAATTTCTTTATGAACGGTGTGGGTATTGCAGTGAGGACAGAACTTTTTGAGTTCTATTCTTCCTGTGGTGTTACGACGGTTTTTGCTGGTGGTATAGCGACTAACCCCAGGCGATCGCTTGTTGGTATTTGTCCGACACTCTGTACATTCTAGGGTGATAATCAGTCGAACCCCTTTTTTACTAGCCATAGTTTAATTTAGCAATTGACTCGATTAATTTAGTTTTACACACAAACAGCTATTATCCCATATTTTCAATCAGGTTGCAAGGCAAGCTAGGGAATGATCTAGGCTGCATTAACAAAAATACTGTCAACACATCCTAGATAAATCAACCAAAACACTGCTTAACTTTTACGCAACACAGCGAACCACAAACCAGCCACTCCAGCCGTAATTAATAGACTATGGATGGGGGAAATGGGAGTGGAACCATAATGTAAATCTTGTTTAAATTCGTAACTAATATTTTCGTAATCTACGCCATCTTCGGTAACAGGAACAATAATCACTTCCCCATGGCCTTCATCGATAATTTGTACTTCCCAGTCTCCAGGAATAGAGGTGTCAGGAAGAAAGGAAAAACGGCCTTCTTCATCTGTTCTAGCTTCTAACCAAGGTTCATCAAAATTATTGGGTGCATAGACATACACTTCAGCATTTTCAGCTACTTCATCGGTACTATAAGTGGTTTGAAATTCTAATTGATCGTTTAATAAATAATTAGTAAACATGGTGTGGGCTATACTTTTAGATGGTATTCCCAGAACACCCAATAAAATAGGTAAAGCAAGAATTAGTTTTTTCATCTGACTCGGACTCCTCAGAACGATTTAAGGAAAGTTAAAGTCGATTATAACAAGTCTCAAACGTAATCTATGGGGATAGATGACAACAAAAAATAACTTCTGACTTCTGACTTCTGACTTTGAGCGAAGCGATAAAAAAGTCCCCCATCAACCGATGAGGGAAAATTGATGTCAATTAAAGCAAAAATTAACCAGTAACCCCTAAGATATCTTTAGCATGGGTATCGGTTTTCACTTTTTCGTCAACATAGCTAATTTTGCCTTCTGCGTCGATAATATAGGTAACCCGCTTAGAATAACCACCTCCATCGACATCATAAGCTTTAGTTAACTTGCCATCCTTATCTACTAATAGTTGAAAAGGAAGACCATACTTTTCCTTGAACGCTTTATGAGAGGCCTGATCATCCATACTTACCCCAAATACAACCATATCCTTATCCTGGTATTGTTGATAATTATCGCGGAAGCTTTGGGCTTCTTTGGTGCAACCAGGGGTATCATCTTTAGGATAGAAATATAAAACGACGACTTTACCTTTATAATCCGATAAAGAGACGGTATTACCCTCATCATCAGCAGTGGTAAAGTCAGGTGCAACGGTTCCAACAGCTAAAGCCATAACGTTTTGTTCCCAAATTAATCGTTATCACCTTCGATCATAAAACTTTACATGACAGAAGAAAACCTTTCATAATAGAAATACCGCAATTAATTTTTACCCCTCTATTTTCCCTATCCTAACCTAACCATTGTATGAAAGCCTCTAGCCAACCCCTTAAGCTTACCTATACAGACCGAACCCTAACCCGTGCAGAACGAGCATTATGTTGCGCTCCGTTTCAATTGACCTTATTTACCGCCATGAAGGTCAAAAGCGTTCCTTTACCTTATATTGCAGGGGAAATAGGGGTCAAAGAAACCTATACCCTCAACCCTTTATCCGAACAACGAGTCGAACGAGAATTAATGTGGTTAATTCAGGTAGGATTGTTAAGGCGGGAAGTAGACGGACAAGGAATTACCGATAGTTTTCGTTTAACTCCTCTGGGGCGAAAAATTGTCGCTAAATGGAACAGCCAAACCGGTCATTTACCTCAACCGTCGTGGTGGGGAAGACTGGTTAATCGTTTAATTCGTTGGTTTAGTCTTCCTTTTTAACCGTTCACTCAATTATAGGTCTTAAGATTCAATGAAAGCCATGATGGTTGTGGGGACGACTTCTCACGCCGGAAAATCCTTTATCACCACTGCTATTTGTCGTATTTTAGCTCGTCGGGGTTGGCACGTTACCCCGTTCAAAGGACAAAATATGGCATTGAATGCCTATGTTACCACCAATGGAGGGGAAATTGGTTATGCTCAAGCCGTACAAGCATGGGCTGCAGGAATTAATCCCAGAGTAGAAATGAACCCTATTCTCCTCAAACCCCAAGGTAATATGACCTCACAGGTTATTTTAGGGGGGAAAGCCGCCGGCATTACCACCGCCAGCGACTATTACGAAAAGTATTTTGATAAGGGTTGGCATATGATTGTTCAATCCCTGGAACGTTTGGCCATAGAATACGATTTTGTGGTCTGCGAAGGGGCTGGAAGTCCCGCAGAAATTAATCTCAAACATCGAGATTTAACCAATATGAGGGTGGCTACATATCTCAATGCGCCCACCTTATTAGTAGTCGATATCGATCGCGGTGGGGCTTTTGCCCATGTGGTGGGAACGTTACAATTATTAGATGAATTAGAACGAAATTTAATTAAAGGGGTGGTTATTAATAAGTTTCGTGGTCAGCGATCGCTGTTAGATTCGGGGATTGAATGGTTAGAAAACTATACAGGGATTCCCGTTTTAGGGGTGATTCCTTGGCGAGAGATTGCTTTTTCTTCTGAAGATTCGTTAGATTTATTAGAACGGCGGACGAAAGGACAAAAAGAAATTAATGTCACGGTTTTACGATTACCCCATATTTCTAATTTTACTGATTTTGAACCGTTGGATGCGGAAAAAACCGTCTCTATCACCTATTTAGACTTAGAAGATCGTTTAAGTTATCCTGATGCGGTCATTATTCCTGGGTCCAAAACCACCATTAATGATTTAATCGCCCTCAATAAAAGTGGGATGGCTAAAAAATTACAAGATTATGTCGCAGCCGGTGGCATTGTTTTAGGCATTTGTGGCGGGTTTCAAATGTTAGGAGAAATGGTGTTTGATCCCGATCAATTAGAAGGTGACAATGTGTCTTATCCAGGACTCAATTTATTACCCATTGAAACAGTGATTACCCCTGAAAAAATTGTCCGTCAACGTCAAACCTGTTCCGTTTATCCCTATCCTGGATTTCCCATTAGCGGTTATGAAATTCATCAAGGAATTACCCGTTTGCCTCAACATAAAACCGAGCCATTGACCACCCACATTCATCCTCTGTTTGAAGATAGTAGTTTAGGAATTGTTAATGATAATAAGTCAGTTTGGGGGTGTTATTTACATGGTATTTTTGATAATGGGGCGTGGCGAAGAAGTTGGTTAAATTACCTGAGAAATCGTCGTGGTTTATCTTCTTTACCGACAGGAATTGCCAATTATCGAGAACAACGAGAGGTTATTTTAGATAAAGTAGCTGATCTTGTAGAGGAATTTGTGGATCTAAAACCATTGTTATAGAACTAATTTTTTGAGGAGATTGTATGACGGTTAAAGTACGATTTTTACCCGATGATATTACCATCGAAGCCCAAGCAGGAGAACCCATGCTAGAGGTGGCAAAACGGGCGGGAATAAGCATTCCTACGGGCTGTTTAATGGGGTCTTGTCATGCTTGTGAGGTAGAATTAGAAGATGGTACACCGATTTGTGCTTGTATTAGTGCGATTCCTGCAGGAAGTGAGTCGGTAACCATTAGTTTATATACAGATTTAGGGTGGTAAACCAAGAACAAAAGGGGCAATATTGCCCCTTAAAACAAACTAAGAAAAAGGATTTAAACCACACTAAAAACAATGACAAATCCCAATACTGCCCCAAACACAATTAAGGCGTAGAATTGGGCCCGACCATTTTCTAGGTACTTTAATCCTTCTCCACTCACTAAAGTCGCTAAACCGGTCAAATTAACCGCGCCATCGATGACACGGTAATCTACTTCCATAATTTGACGGGCTAAACGACGACATCCCATCACAAAGACGTTGTAATAAACATCATCGAAATACCATTTATTGAGGGAAAACTGATACAGTGCAGGGAACTTATCGGCGATCGCTTTGGGATCGATTTTGTGTTGTAAATACATCAAAGATGCCACCGTAATCCCAATCAAGGCAATCCCCACAGAATTTCCGGCCATAATACCAAACTCTGTCCAGTCGAAGTGAGATACCTCTTCTATGACCTCTCCAGGGGCGTAAATAAAGCCCTCAAAGCTATTCTCCCAAGGTTTCCCCAATAAGCCGATCACCGTGGAAGGAATGGCTAAAATAAGCAACGGTAAGGTCATTGTCAAGGGAGACTCATGAGGCGAATCACTATGGCCGTGGTCGTCGTGGCCATGATCATCCGCTTCATGGTCTAATTCTTTGACATCCATGGCCCCAGGTCCAAACACGGGGGCTGCAGCCATGGATAACTCGGTGCGAATGTCCATATCATTGCCTCGAAATTCCCCTTCAAAGGTCATGAAGTACATCCGGAACATATAAAAAGCCGTTAATCCAGCCGTTAACCACCCCACTAACCATAAGGCAGCGTTGGCTTCAAAGGCTAAGCCCAAAATCTCATCTTTTGACCAAAACCCGGCAAAGGGGGGAATCCCACAAATGGCTAACGTTCCAATCAAAAACGCCAGGGAAGTCAGGGGCATATATTTCCTCAGTCCCCCCATCAACCGCATATCCTGGGCTAATACGGGGTCATGGCCGACGACTCCTTCCATGCCGTGAATCACGGACCCAGAACAGAGGAATAACATGGCTTTAAAGTAAGCATGGGTCATGAGGTGAAACAGGCCGGCGCTATAGGCCCCGATGCCCATGGCCATCACCATGTAACCCAGTTGGGAGATGGTGGAATAAGCTAATCCTTTCTTAATATCGTTTTGGGTTAAAGCGATGGTTGCCCCCAAAAAGGAGGTAACGGCCCCAGTCCAGGCAATGGTGGTCATGGCCACGGGAATATGCTCAAAAACAGGGTACATCCGCGCCACTAAGAACACACCGGCAGCCACCATGGTTGCAGCGTGAATTAAGGCAGAAATGGGGGTGGGGCCTTCCATTGCGTCTGGTAGCCACACATGAAGGGGAAATTGGGCAGATTTGGCCACGGGTCCCAAAAAGACTAAAACGGCGAATAAGGCGGCTAAGGCCGGGGCAATCATTCCTGAGGACACTAACCCTTCTAAGCGTTCCCCCATGAGATCGAATTCAAAGGTTCCGGTGGCCCAGTAAATGCCTAACATTCCCAACAGGAGGCCAAAGTCACCGACGCGGTTCGTTACAAAGGCTTTTTGACAAGCATCGGCGGCTGCTTTGCGATCGAACCAAAAACCGATCAGGAGGTAAGAACACATCCCCACCAGTTCCCAGAAGATATAAACCTGCACTAAGTTGGGGCTGATGACTAATCCCAACATGGAGGCACTAAAGATACTTAAATAAGCATAAAAACGCACGTACCCTGGATCGTGGGCCATGTAACCGTCGGTATATACCATCACCAAAAAGGCGACAGTGGTGACGATCACACACATCAAGGCACTAAGATGATCCAGGGTGTAACCCATTTGTAAATGGAAGTTGCCGGCGGCGGCCCATTCGATCATCTGGGTGTATTCTGGATGACCTTGTATTTGACTCCACAACAGGGCAAAGGATAACACCATCGACGCACCTAGCAAGGAAATAATGAACACTGCATTGGCTTGTCTGAGGCGGTTTGTCGCTTGATTAAAGGAAATTAAGCCTAAGCCTACCACCATCGCCCCCACCAGGGGCAACACGGGGATAAGCCAGGCATATTGATAAAGGGGTTCCATAGAGTAATGCCTAAGTGATTTGATCTGCTACATAAAACTAAGACAATGCGACATAAGATGACACATCGAAGTTTACTTCCTGCTTCAACCAGAACCGTCGGCGGCACTCTGTCCACAGGCAACACGGTATAGCCTACCGCTTGAGTCTCTAGCACTAGAGGTCTACTTAGTTGATAACGCTAACTTTTCAGTTATAGACTTTTTTTAAGGAATTTTTCAATTCTAGTTATTTTTATCGTTGAAAAGGTTGATTTTTATCGGACACAAATTCGATTCTCGGTAATAGGGGATCTTTGACTAAGCCAATGCCTTGAAAATCCCATCGTTGTAAAATGGCTTTTAATTGGCTTCCTGATGTGGATTCGACGATAAAGCGATCGCTGACATCGCTTCCGTGAGTATTGAGATAACTCAGGGCTTCAAAATTTTCTTGAAAGACTAATAAATAACTCACGGGGGTTTGTTCTTCCCCTTTATTGATGCGGGCAACTAAATATTTTCCATCGACTTTGGAACGAACAATATAATAGAGTTGGGAAAGCATTTTTTCTATTTTAAGTTTTCCAATTTAATGCGCGGATCAACGGCTTTTAATAGGAGGTCAGCCAATAGGTTTCCGATAATTAACATGGTAGCACCCATGGTTAAACTTCCCATGACTAAGTATAAATCCTGTGCTTTTACTGCTTGTAAAATGAGTCGTCCTAACCCTGGCCAGTTAAAGAAAAATTCAGCAATAAATGATCCTCCTAACAAGCTGGAAAATTCAAATCCTAGTAGGGTAATTAAGGGGTTAATGGCATTCCTTAAGGCGTGAACATAAATAACTTTATCTTCGGGGAGTCCTTTGGCCCTGGCGGTTTGAATATAATCTTGTCTCATCACGTCTAACATTTGCCCTCGCATTAATCGCATTAACCCGGCAAAACTGGTAATACTTAAGGCGATGGTGGGTAAGATCATGTGCCAGCCAATGTCTAATATTTTACCCATGAATGATAATTCTGCATGGTTTAAACTGGTCATGTTTCCCACAGGTAATAAGGGGGATAAATACTGTGCAACAATTAGTAAAACTAAGGCGGTAATAAAACTAGGAAATCCTTGTCCAAGATAACTAATAACCCTCAAAATTTTATCGGTTATACTACTCTGTTTCACCGCACTTAAAATGCCTAAAGGAATGGCAATCAACCAAGTGAGAATAATCGATGAAACTGCTAATAACAAGGTAGCCGGTATTCTTTCTGCCAGTAACGAGGCAACGGAACGTTTATAAACAAAGCTTTTGCCAAAATCTAATTGCGTTACTACCTGTACCAACCAACGCCAATATTGAACATACCAGGGCTGATCTAAACCAAATTGATTGGTTAATTGTGCGATGGTTTCTGCTGTAATGGTAGGATTTTGTTTTAAGGTATCTAAGTAATTTCCTGGGGCAATTTGAATGATAATAAAACTAAGAATTGATGCTAATAATATTGTTAAAAGTCCTTGTAAACCTCGTTTAACGATATATACAATTGTTTCAGTATCAAATAAATTTATTAGTTTATTTAATGATTGGTTGATTGGAGGAGATTTTGCTGGAGTCATGACAGTTTTTCAAATATTGTATTATTGACCATTGGCACAAGGATGATTCGCACTATGTAATATTATGTTCGTACAAGAATCCCCTGGTGCTAGTTCAATCATTCCAAAACTAAGAAACCAAAATAGTAATAGGGTTCCGCAAGAATGAAAAATTTTGATTAAACAGTCGGTCAAATATTCGTTGTTGAGTAAGTTATTCATCTTTAATATTCTACTAAGGTAATAATAGGGACATCGGGCAGTTTTTTACGACCTTCCAACGCCTTTAATTCAATAATAAAAGCAAATCCTAAGACGTTACAGCCGATTTTTTCTAATAATTCTCCTGTTGCTTTGGCGGTTCCTCCTGTTGCCATTAAATCATCTACAATTAAAACATTGTGATGGTTTTCTAGGGCATCTTGATGAATTTCTAGCCTATCTGTGCCATATTCTAGTTCATATTCTACTTGATGCACAGCCGCCGGCAATTTACCCGGTTTTCTCACAGGAACAAACCCCGCGTTTAATTGATAGGCTAAAGGAACTCCAAACAAAAAGCCCCGAGACTCCATTCCCACAATATAATCAGGGGATAACTTGGCTGCTTGGCATTTTTGGGTTAACGTATCAATGGTATGGCGCAACCCCTCGGCATCGCTGAGTAAGGTGGTAATATCCCGAAAGACAATACCCGGTTTCGGAAAGTCAGCAATATCACGAATCAACCCTTTTAAGTCCATTTATACCCTCTGATCAGATTTCTTTACCGATTATATATTAGTTTTCACTATCGTCTATTGTCAGCTAACTATCGACAATCACGCATAAATTAATAATTGATAGTTGATAGCTGAAAAACTGATGACTGATAACTGTTATTTTTGTTATAACCAATAAGGAACTTTTTAGGGATTCTTAAGCATGACAGGACAAGAATTACACGGACTATTATACAGTAAATGGGGAAGATCCTACGATATACAGCTAAGAAAGGTCAAAGGTAAGATTTTTTGTCAAGTGATGTGGAAATATCTCGAACAAGCTTCTTTTCCCATGACTGAACAAGAGTATTTTGAACATTTGAATGCGATCGCCAATTATTTAACCGCTTGGGGAAGTCAACAACAAATTATTAACTATTTAGACACCACAAAAGAACGGCCTCGTTTGGGAAAAGCAGTGAGTATTCCTTTAGACTTGGGAGAAAAAAGTTCTGAATGGATTTTAGAAGATTAAGATTATAGTACCTTGAAAAAAATTAATTAGTTTATCTAGTTTTATGGAAGTTTTTACCATTTTTTTATCGAGTTTAATCACCATTATTTCTCCTTTGGGGGTTGTGGTTGATACCCTGGTTGCCCAACAGTTGCGATCGCAAGTTGCCAGTGTAGAAAAATTGGCTGTTAGAATTGATAATACCCCGAGTTATCAACCCATTGCTGGAAAAATTGATCGCATTCGTATTGCCAGTCGAGGAATAGAAATTATTGAAAACTTAAGGATCGATACGTTTGATTTAGAAACCGATCCCATTGATATTGATATTAATAAGGTTCAAAATTTAAAAGGAATCCAAACCATACAGTCTTCTTTGAATAAACCCCTACAAGGGGCATTTCGTCTGGTTATTAAGGAAGATGATCTCAATGCTGCCCTAGAAGCTTATAGTGTCAGAGAACAATTACAAGGACTGGTTGATAACATTTTACCCCCAGAAGCACCGAGTTTTGAAATATTAAAATTACAAATTAATTTTATGGCAGACAATCGTCTTGCCCTGGAAATAGAATTAGAACAGGAGGGAGAGGAAGGAGAACCTCCCACACAATTGAATATTGCCGCAGAAGTCGCTTTTGAAATTGAACAGGGAAAAAAGATCAAATTAACCGATCTCACCGCCATTATTAATGACAGAAAACTGTCTCCCCGATTTACTAATATCTTAGTAGCAGGGATTAGTGATAGATTAAGCTTAGATATCTTTGCCGATCAGGGATTTTTAGTCAGAATTATACAACTTAATCTTAATGATGAAACCGTAGATATTGCTGCCTTTTTTCGTCTTGATACAGCCAAAGATAATTAATTATTAATTATTAAGACTGATCAACCCAGGAACCGTTATCTACGTTAGAATCGTCGTGAATAATAAAAATAGGGTAAGAGGAAAATAATATGCAAGATAATCATCGTCAAAATCGTTCCTCTATCGGCTTTGTTGCTGGAATTATTGCAGCAATGGTAGCCACAGGAACCGTAACCACTTGGTGGGCTATCCATAGCTTAACCAATTCCCCTGATTCCACCACCCAAAATTCTACAGAAAATCCGGTTAGTCCATCTTTTGATACCGAACAACGGGGACAAGTCTATTGGTTAAATCCCGGTAGGGATGACTTAACAGTCAAAGACGAGCCCCTAACCCTACAAAAGTCTCTAACGGATGAAGAAGTTTTAGAAACTGCCATTAAACGCTTATTATCGGGGCCTGAGAGTTCTGAGTATTACACCACTATTCCCCCAGAAACCAAACTATTAAGCCTGAAATTAGACGATCAAGGGGTTCACCTCGATTTATCCTCCGAGTTTACCACAGGAGGGGGTAGTGCTTCAATGATGGGGCGATTGGCACAACTATTAGCCACTGCTACCAGTTTAGATCCTGACACAAAGGTATGGTTATCCATCGAGGGAGAACCCTTAG
This sequence comes from Crocosphaera sp., assembly GCA_030066295.1. Classification (GTDB taxonomy): domain Bacteria; phylum Cyanobacteriota; class Cyanobacteriia; order Cyanobacteriales; family Microcystaceae; genus Crocosphaera. The sequence goes on along the minus strand of JASJBX010000056.1, from coordinate 112,652 downwards.
AAATATTGGGGGGAGAAGGGTTAATGATAGAACAACCCATGACTCGTCAATGGTTTACAGATAATTTTGAGTTATAGCCGTAACTTAATCGAATCTTTTGTTAAAATCCAAGTGATTTATCTATTGGGTTTTAATACTGTCTAAAACAGTTATGATTATGTCATTAAATCGTTTATTTCGTGGTGTAGGACTGTTTCCTGTTTCTCTGGGTTTATTGCTGTTGACAACTCCTGTCAAAGCAGCAGGAGACTGGAACCAGTATAGTGTCTGTGTGACCCAACTACAAAGGTTTAACGTATCAGGAGACGATGCAGCCACTGCTTGTTCCGATGCTTTGATTCCTAAAGAATTATCAGAATGTGTCAGCATGATCGGCAATACGACCCCTATTGATGGGAATGACTCTCTAAAAGCCTGTTTCCAAGTCAGACGACCGATAGACTTAGGAAACTGTGTGGCTGATATTTATAACGCCCTTCCCAGTTTAGCAGCAGCTGATCCAGAAACCGATACGGAAGCCATCAATTTATTAACATTATTAAATTCCTGTCGTACCAGTTTACGACCTGGTTTTTATTCTGAATGTGTCATTGCTGCAACGAAAGAAGTTGACGATATGAACCCGATTAAAGCGATGGATATTTGTCTATCAGCACAAGATTTTCCTCGCAGTTTGTTTCCTGCTTATAATGAATGATCATTGTAACCAAAATCAGAAAGATGGTAGGGGTTAACGGTCGTTAACCCCTACCTTTGTCTTAATTATTAATAAGTAACCATGAAATTTTTGTTAACTGTTTTCACTGGTCTCTTAATGGGCTTGACAACGGCTCCCTTTTCTGCATCTTATTTAGCTTGGATTGCCTTAATTCCTCTCTGGTTATTTACTGTATCTCATGACAATAATTATCCTAAAAATAAGCTATCTTTTAAAGGTATTATTGTTAACCAAAAAACAGCCATCGCTTTTGTTTGGGGATTTACTTATCATGGGTTTGGTTTATTTTGGATTACGGGAATTCATCCCATGACTTGGATGGGAGTTCCTTGGTTATTGAGTTTATTAATTGCTCTTTTTTGTTGGTTATTTATTACTATTTGGGGAGCGATATTAGTGACAACTTGGTCAATTATTTTTCGTTTATTTATTGAGAGTAAATATAAGAGTAGACCAGGGTCAGATAATATCTTTTTCATAGCTATTTCAAGAGTTATTTTTGGTACAGCAATTTGGTGTTTATTAGAATTGCTTTGGAATCAAGGGGATTTATGGTGGACTTCTTTATCTTATACCCAAAGTCCTAATAATTTAATCATTTTACAATTAACAAAATTATCGGGTTATTCTACTATAACGTCTGCAATTGTAGTGATTAATGGGCTATTTGCAGAGTCTATTTTGATCTATTCTCAAAATAAGAAACAATATTTAACATTAGGTTTGACTGCTTTAATCGGATGTGTTTTATTACATTTGTGGGGATTTTATTTATATCAAAAGCCATTGGTTGATCAGGAGGAGAAAGCCATAAATGTTGGGATTATTCAAGGTAATATTCCTAATACGATAAAACTTTATCCTGAAGGTTGGAGAAAAGCGATTGAAGGTTATACCCAAGGATATGAAAAACTTAGTAATGAAAACGTTGACTTAATCATCACACCAGAAACAGCCTTACCATTTGATTTAGATTATATTATCAAAAATAGTTCTTTTTATCGTGCAATTCTAGAACAACAAGTCCCCGTCATTCTTGGTGCATTTGGAAGTGAAAATACAAGTTATACTAATAGTCTATTTATGATTACAAACAGAGGAAATATATCAAGTCGTTTTGATAAAGTTAAATTAGTTCCTTTAGGAGAATATATTCCGTTTGAAGATATTTTAGGGAAAATTATTGATAGATTATCTCCTTTAGATAGTCATTTGGTTGCAGGAAACCCTAACCAAAAATTTAATACTCCTTTTGGTCAGGCAATCACAGGGATTTGTTATGAATCTGCCTTTAGTGAACATTTTCGCCGTCAAGCAAATGCCGGCGGAAAGTTTATTATTACTGCTTCTAATAATGCCCATTATAGCGAAATTATGCCCGCACAACATCATGCACAAGATGTTATTCGTGCGGTTGAAACTGATAGATGGATGGCAAGAGCAACTAATACGGGTTATTCTGCTATTGTTAATCCAAAAGGAGAGACTTTATGGATATCAGACATCAATAATTATCAATTACACCAAGGGAAAATTTATCCTCGAAATACGCAAACATTATATGTTAAATGGGGAAACTGGTTAACAATATTTTTAAGTATTTTTGCAGGTATTCTCTGGTTGATTAAGTTAATTCTATGATAATAAATTGTGCAACATTGGGAATACTAAAGATAAGTATACCAATTATTATCAATTATGAAACTAAAACTAATTGCTTGGGGTTTGGGTATGACAACGGTTACCACTGCGGGTTTAATCGGACTTATTTCCCTGGTAAACTTACCCTATCCGATGATACGTCGTCCCGTTTCAAAAGTTGCCCCCCTGTTATTATTACCCAGTTATATTAAGATGGATCATCATTATCGAGAAGCCATCGCTCATGTGGAACAAGCAGACCAACTCATTCATCATGTTTCTAGTTTTGATGATATCAAATTAGGAGAACAAAAGGTTAAACTAGCACAAGAAAATTTAGCTCAATTACCGGTTTGGTTTATTGGTTATGAACCCAAAAGATACTGTGAAATGTTTAGTTGTAGTTGGCAGTTTACCATCGATGAATTTGAAGCAGCTAGAAGAAAAATAGGGCGAATGGAAGCGATTATTTTTCAACAAAAAAATGCTTTTAATACTTATCAAGAAGCAGAAAATAATCTACAACAAGCTAAACAGAACTATCACCAAGCAACTGAAAGAGAACAAAAGCAGACCATTATAACAACTTGGCAGCAATCTTTAGATGAATTACAACAATTACCCCCTCACACTTTTGCAGCTAATTTAGTTAGTTCAAAATTGAATAGTTATCAAAGAGACTTTCAATCTGTCACAGGAACCATAACAGAAAAAGAAAAAACTAATACCATAATAAGTGCAGCTAGAAGCTTCGCTTTATCAGCGACAAAACTATGCGAAAATCCTCCTCATTCTTCTGATCAATGGCAAGAATGCCAACAACTTTGGCAAAAAGCAATTAATCGTTTAGAAAGTATTTCTCAAGAGGATCAAGGCTATCTAGAAAGTCAAGAATTATTAGCAGAATATGAAACTAATTCAAGTGTTGTCAAACTGCAGAGTAAAGCAGAAAAAGAGTCGAGCCAAACTTTAGAAATGGCTAAAAAAAATATTCAAACTCTTCAAGAACAATTTGCCAATGGGGTTCAACCTAATCAACGGCAAGTCTTTATCAGTAAAATGCAAGGAAATATGGAACAATTGAAACAAGTTAAAGCAGGAACCACCGCTTATGAAGAAGCGCAAAAATTGTTAAAATTTGCTCAAGCTAAAATGCAAGAAGCCAGGGAGTAACTGAAAGATATTTGCTAAGAATGATTGAAAAAAAATCAAACTTGGTTAATAATAGATAAGTAAGTTTTCGTCTTACTATCTATGTCTGATTTTAAAGCTACTCAACCCCAAACCTACCACGCTATATTAGAGGCATTAAACCATCTGATCAATGTGGTGGCAAAACTGCGATCGCCTGATGGGGGATGTCCTTGGGATCTGGCTCAAACCCCCCAAACTTTGATACCCTATGTAATAGAAGAAGCCTACGAAGTGGTTCATGCCATTAGAAGCGAGAATCAAACAGCCATTGTAGAGGAATTAGGAGACTTATTATTACAGGTGGTATTGCAATCACAAATAGCCCAAGATAACGGTGATTTTAGCCTACAAGAAGTAGCAGAAGGCATCACTAATAAATTAATTCGTCGTCATCCTCATGTTTTTGGGGATGTAACAGTTGAAAATAGCGAAGAAGTGCGTCAAAATTGGGATAAAATCAAAGCGCAAGAAAAGGGAGAAAAATTAGAAATGGCTCAATTATTGAGTCGAAAATTAGACCGTTATCATCGTACTTTACCTCCACTAATGGCTAGTAGTAAAATATCGGTTAAAGCAGCGAAAGCGGGTTTTGAATGGGAAAATATTGACGGAGTTTGGGGAAAATTTTCCGAAGAATTAACCGAGTTTAAGGAATCATTAGAAAGCGGTGATAAAGTCCATCAACAATCAGAACTAGGAGACTTATTGTTTACTATCGTTAATATCGCCAGATGGTACGATTTAGATGCCTCAGAAGCTTTATCAGGAACCAATGAAAGGTTTATTCAACGTCTTTCTATCATGGAAAAGTTTGCCGAGAGTCCTTTGACAGACTATTCTTTAGAAGAATTAGAAAAACTATGGCAAAAAGCTAAGAAAGAACTAAATCAATAACAATAATTAAGTTAATAAGTTGTGGAATAGAAAAACGTTATAATCCAGGAAGAAACCTAAATTATTTTTATGACTATCCATCAAGAAAAAGAGCAAAAAAACTCAGCATCAACTCAGACGAATAATACTTGGCAAATTATCTGGGAAAATGTACAAATTTTAGTCATTGCTGTTATTTTAGCTGTGATTATTCGGACGTTTATCGCCGAACCTAGATATATTCCTTCTGAGTCTATGTATCCCACTTTAGAAACCGGCGATCGCCTAGTGGTTGAGAAAGTTTCTTATTATTTTCATCCCCCCCAAACAGGAGATATTATTGTTTTTGAACCTCCCATACAATTGCAACTACAAGGATACGAAAAACAGCAAGCATTTATCAAAAGAATTATCGCCATGGGAGGTGATACGGTAGCAGTTAAAGAAGGCCAAGTTTATGTTAATAATCAACCTCTCAAAGAGAATTATATTTTACAACCGCCTTATTATAACTTACAATCTGTAAAAGTACCTGACGGTTATTTATTTGTCATGGGAGACAATCGCAATAATAGTAATGATTCTCATGTTTGGGGATTTTTGCCAGAAGAAAATATTATTGGTCATGCCGTTTTTCGCTTCTTTCCATTTAACCGTATTGGTAGCATTTTAAGTACAATTATATGGCCATGAAATCACGATTACAACGTAGACAATTTTTAAGCTTTACCTCAGCTTTATTAACAAGTTTACTGTTAAAAGCTTGTGGCGATAATAATAATTCAATGTCCACAACCTCAACCCCCTCCACTACGAATAAAGAAGAAGAGACAATAGTCACCAAAAATTCTTTAAAAGTAGCTATTATTTTACCTGGAATTATAACGGATAAAGCCTGGAATCAAACCGGTTACGAAGGAGTTAAATTAACCGAAGAAAAATTGGGGGCAGAAATAGCCTATGTTGAACAAGTTTCCCAAGCTGATCAAGCTGAAATCTTAGCCGATTTTGCCCGACGGGGTTATAATTTATTGTATGCTCATGGCGGACAATTTGACGCAGCTATTCAACAAGTAGCTGGCCAGTTTCCTGACACCTTTTTTATCGGGGTAAACGGGGCAGTAGAAGGAGAAAATGTTGCTTCTTTACGTATCGATCATTTACAAGGAAGTTATCTCTGTGGAATCTTAGGGGCATTGATGACAAAAAGCAATCAAATGGCCTATATTACCGCCCAATCTTTTCAGGCAACGGATGAAGAATTAAGGGGATTTGAATTAGGGGCAAAATCTATCAACCCTGATATCAAAATTACTTCAAGTTATACAGGAGATTGGAATGACGCAGCTAAGGCAAAAGAAGCCACTTTAGCCTTAATTTCTTCAGGGGCTGATGTTATTTATCAATGGTTGGATAATGCTGCCCCTGCTGTCTTACAAACGGCAGCAGAAAAAGAGGTTTATGCTTTTGGAAATACAGTTGATCAACTAGACATTGCCCCTGATGCTGTGTTAACAACTCCTGTAAAACGGTTAGATTTAGCTATTAATTATCTAGCAGAATTAGCCACTAAAAAAGAACTAGAAGGTAAGATTTATAGCCTAGGTTTAGATTATCCTGACCTCTTATATTTAGGAGAATTTAACGACGTTGTGACCGATGAAATGAAAGGACAAATTAATACAGTTAAAGAAGACATTATCAACAAAAAAATAACCTTTGAACTTTGTGAAGAAGATGGACAGTCAACCCTTTGTGTGAATCAAACTATCTCGTAATATAATATATGGTTGAATTACAGTTAAAACACATTATAAAAAGATTTGGCTCATTTACTGCTAATGATAATATTTCCCTAACCATTAATCAAGGGACTATTCATGCTATTTTAGGAGAGAATGGTGCAGGAAAAACCACATTGATGAATATATTGTCGGGGTTATATCGTCCCGATGAAGGAGAGATTTATATTAATAATAAAATGGTTAATATTAACTCTCCTAAAAGTGCTATTGATCAAGGTATTGGAATGATTCATCAGCATTTTATGTTAGTTCCTCAACTATCTGTATTAGAGAACATTATTTTAGGTACACAAGGAGAATATAGACTAAAATTAAAACAAAAACAGATAGAAATTCAAAAATTAATTGATAACTATGGATTAGAAATTGATTTAGATGCCAAAGTAGAAAATATTTCCGTGGGAATGCAGCAAAGGGTCGAGATTTTAAAGGTATTATATCGAGGGGCAAAACTATTAATTTTAGATGAACCAACTGCAGTCTTAACTCCTGGGGAAATTGATAACTTTTTCAAAGTTTTACAGGAATTTGTTGAACAAGGAAATACAGTTATTTTTATTAGTCATAAACTAGAAGAAGTAATTAAATTGTGTAACTTTATAACAATTTTAAGAAAAGGAAAAGTGGTTAATACCTTTAAGAATAAAAACCTGAATCCTCAAAAATTAGCTAATATGATGATTGGTAATTATCAAGAAATTAATTTAACAAAAAAAACATTATCTTTTACCGAAACTATCGTAACCGTTAATAACTTAGTCGTCGACAAACTAAAAAAGATTTCTTTTCAAATACAAGCCGGAGAAATCTTTGGAATAGCTGGAGTTGATGGAAATGGTCAGAAAGAATTAGTGTCGGTAATTATGGGACTAATTAAACCTAAACAGGGTTATATTAAATATAAAAATATAGACATTAGTAACTGGACAGTAGAAACAATTATCAAGCAATTACCCATCGGTTATATTCCCGAAGATAGAAAAACAACAGGATTAGTTTTAGCCTTAAATATCGGTAAAAATTTAATTTTAAAACAATATTACTCTTATCCTTTTAATCGATGGGGAATACTGCAAAAAAAAGCTATAAATACCTTAGAAAATGAAACAATTAATCATTTTGATATTCGAGGAGTGCAAGGGAATATTGCAGTTGGACAACTATCAGGAGGGAATCAACAAAAAATAATTTTAGCCCGTGAATTAGCCAATAATCCACAATTAATTATTGCCATGCAACCCACCAGAGGACTCGATATCGCAGCAACGGAATATATACAACAACAACTATTGAAAGCAAGAGAAAAGGGTGCAGCTATTTTGTATATTTCCACCGAATTAGAAGAAGTGAGAAAAATGAGTGATCGCTTGGCTATTATCTATCAAGGACAATTTATGGACATTATTGATCCTAGTACAGATTTAGAAATAATTGGTTTATTAATGATGGGTATTAAAAAAACTAAAAAAATGTAGTATTTATTAAATTGGGAAGAGAAAATTTTCTCAAGAATTTCAAGATATCTATTTTCATTATTTAGGGGTCAACGGTTGTTGACCCCTAAAATCAGATATTATCAACTCTCAACAATTACATCGTACCGCCTAGAAATTCCTCAATTTCTTTATCTTTCAAATAACAACTATGAGTTTCATCATCATCAGCATTAGCTACTCCATGAGATCCTCCAGCAGTAACCAGTTCTCGTTCTTTTAATTTTTCTTCCTGTAATACTTGAACTTGCTGTTCTAATTTATCAATTCTATCTAATAATAAGCGAATAACCTTGGCTTCAGAATCTGGTAAGTTTCCGTGTTCTAGGGGATTAACTTTGACTCCAGACTGATAAACAATGCGCCCTGGAATACCGACAACGGTACAATCAGAAGGAACATTGCGTAAAACCACAGAACCTGCCCCAATCCTAACATTATTCCCAATATTGAGATTACCGAGAACCTTGGCCCCTGCACCCACTACTACATTTTTACCAAGGGTAGGATGACGTTTACCGCTTTCTTTACCAGTCCCTCCAAGGGTGACTCCCTGATAGATTAAGCTATAATCGCCCACTTCGGCGGTTTCACCGATAACGACACCCATACCGTGGTCGATAAAGACACCAGTCCCGATTTTAGCCCCTGGATGAATTTCAACGCCAGTGAAAAATCTTGCTAGATGGGAAATCAAACGGGGAAAAAAGGGCATTCCGAGATTATGGATGCGGTGGGCGAAACGATGCAACAAAATAGCCTGTAACCCAGGATAGCAGAAGAAAACCTCTAGCCAATTACGGGCTGCCGGGTCACGGTCAAAAATAATACGAAAATCGGCAATGATGGATGATAACACCAAACTAATTTCCTGACTTAAACATTCGTCGTATTCTCATTTTATCACTGGAAGCGGGTGACGGTTCACCCATTTGGTTGATTCGATGGTTGATCTGGGCGGATGTTTATCAAAAATAATTTTTTCCCATCAACAGCGAAGAGTGACAAAGATGCCACTCTTCACCCAATCAAACAAGGTTGAGATCAATGACTTCTTACTTATTTTCTATGCCAAGAAACCGTAGGTAAAATCTGTTCTTTGTCAACCCTTCCTTTATATTTCTCAGCAAAATTCAACAGAGAATCGAGAAGAGAATCAGACAGATAGTGAGGTTCTAATCCCAAATCCAATAACTTAGTATTCTTGGCGTTGAAATAGTGTTCTTCTAACTCAACTCGGGGGTTTTCTAAGTTATTAATTTCCACTTTCAAGCCAATGGATGTTCCTGCTTTTTGCACCATCTCAGCTAATCCTTTAATGCTGAATAACTCAGTAAACTGATTAAAGACGCGCATTTTTCCTGCTTCAGCCGGGTTTTTAATCGCGATATCGATACAGCGTACTGTATCCCTAATATCTAAGAAGCCTCTAGTTTGACCCCCTTTCCCATACACCGTTAAAGGATGACCGATGGCAGCCTGAATACAGAAACGATTGAGCGCAGTTCCGAAGACTCCATCGTAGTCTAAGCGGTTAATGAGCATTTCGTCCATACCCGTTTCTTCTGTCAACACCCCATAAACCACCCCTTGATTGAGATCAGTGGCTCTCAAGCCCCAAATTTTACAGGCAAAATGGATATTATGACTATCGTGTACCTTGCTCAAATGATAGAAACTGCCAGGCTGTTTGGGATAAGGCAAGGTGTCTTTACGGCCATTGTGTTCAATGGTAATATAGCCTTCTTCAATATCAATATTGGGGGTGCCATATTCTCCCATGGTTCCCAGTTTAACGAGGTGAGCGTCTGGGAAGTCTTCTTTCATGGCGTAGAGAATGTTTAGGGTTCCTACCACATTATTTACCTGGGTAAAGACCGCGTGTTCCCTATCGATCATAGAATAGGGGGCTGAGCGCTGTTCCCCAAAATGAACAATCGCCCCTGGTTCAAACTGCTGTAAGGCTTGACTTAAAAAGCTATAATCCGTAATATCACCCACAAATAAGTCGATAGTTTTCCCTGTCAACTCTTGCCAACGTTGAATCCGCTTTTGGATAGGAGCAATGGGGGTGAGAGTATCGACTCCTAGTTTAGAGTCCCAATAACGCCGACTTAAATTGTCGAGAATACCAACCTCATAACCTTTGTTGGAAAGATGTAGGGCGGTTGCCCAACCACAATAACCGTCACCGCCAATAACAAGAACTTTCATACTGACTCTAATAAATAACTTTGCTGATCTTCGGCAACCGTACCAAGTCTTGGTAGTTCCTAGACCGTTGAATATCAAAACTTTTGTGCCTAATAGGTCAGTTTATCATCTTCGAGGGAACCCTCAAGCAATAATCTTGAATTTTTATTTTGTTCCTGTGGTTGCGATCGCCAAACTTGCCCAACCGATCAGAAATGCCGCCCCACCGATCGGGGTGTTTGAGTATTCATTAATTATCCGCTATATAAAACTTACTCAAATCTACTCATCGAGTCTTAAACTTGATTGTATCTTGATTTGAGTCTATTTTACTTCCTGCTTCAGCCAAGGGAGTCGGCCCCTTCTTGTCCACAGGCGTAACTTCGGCCATAGCTTGACCTAGTTTTTCTAAGTTTTTGGCTGCGTTTAAATCCCTATCTATTTGATAATGACATTTTTCGCAACAAAATACTCTTTCAGATAAAAGTAATGAGTCTTTTTTTTCTCCACAGTTAGAACAAGTTTTACTCGAAGGATAAAACCTATCTACTATGAGCAGTTTTGACCCATATAATTGACTTTTATATTCTAACTGTCTTCTGAACTCATAAAACCCCATATCTGCTATCGCTTTCGCTAACTTATAATTAGCTAACATCCCTGATACATTCAAATCTTCTATCACATTGACTGCGTGGTTTTTGCTTAAGTGTGATGTTAATTTATGTAATGTATCTTTTCTGAGATTGGCGATTCTTCTATGGAGTTTTTGAACTTTCAGCTTAGCTTTTTGGTAGTTAGATGAACCAGCCACCTTTCTACTTAATTCTCTTTGAAGTTTAGCTAATTTAGCTGACAGCTTTCTATAAGAATATGCTCCTTCAAAAGTTTCTCCTGTCGATAGGGTAGCTAAGGTTTTTACTCCCAAATCTATCCCTACTATATCCCCCCTGCCCCCCTTACTAAGGGGGGTTTGGGGGGATGGCTCTATTTCTATTTTAAAGGAAATAAACCAACGGTCAGCTTCTCTACTGATGGTGACATTTTTGGGTTGGTGGATAGTGGGTAATCTCTCATAAGTTTTCAGTTTTCCTATGACGGGAACTTGGATTGAATGAGAAGATAGAATGTGAATCGTTCCATCTAAAGTAAAACTATCATGTCGACCTTTCTTTTTAAATTTTGGTCTTTTTTTCTTTTTGCTAAAGCAATCACGCCAAGCAGAAGCTAAATGTCTCAGGGCAAATTGCGGAGCGCATTTTGATACGTCGTAATACCATTGATTTTGTGGTTTAACTAATTGATTTAACCATTTGTGTAAATCAATGGCTGTAGGAAATTTGAGTTTTTCTGGGTCTGAACAAGTTTTATTATGGTCTAAAATAGCTAGACATAAACCATTTCCCCAATTATAAGCATGACGAGCGACCCCTGCATGACGAGCCAGTTGTTGACGTTGAGTTTGATTTAATTTAAGTTGGGTTTTAAAGCCTAACAACATGGCATTTTTGAGATAATGACCAAAACTGTTAAGTTTAATTGTATCAGATCAGGGGTTTGAGGAGAACAACCTACTCATTTATTGACAATAGCTAATTAAATGAGTAGATTTAGACAATATTGAGTGGGTTTTTGGGAACAGAATCAAGCCCTAAGAATTTTTTGGTAAACATCTAAGGTTTTCTGAGTGATTTTAATCCAATCAAGCTCTTCCTCCGCAAATTTTCTGGCAGCTTTGCCTCTTGTTTGCTGTTCCTCTGAATCCTCTGCTAGTTTCAATATAGCATTAACAAATCCGTCCACATCACCAATCGGTAAAAGTTCCGCAAATGTGTCTCTTGTATAGTCAGATAAACCCCCTACATCATTGGCAATAACTGGCAACCCACAGGATATAGACTCTACTAAAGCATTATTAGCAGTACAGTCAATAAGTGGCAAGACTAACATACTCGCTCGTTGATAAACTTGTCGTAAACGCTCATCAGGCATACCTTGATACCAATGAACCTGTGAATGGCGAGCAAGGCGAATAAGTGTCGGATTTTGAAGATCATTCGCGGTTCGAGGCATAATAATATCAAACTGAATGTCTGGATGATGTCTGAGAACTTTGTCAATGACACTAGCTAAAGTGGCAAGATCCCGAAGATATTTTCCAGAAAAAACACACCTTACTTGTTTCTTTTCTTTTTCCGATGAAGGACAGAAAAAATCGATATCAACCCCATGAGGAATAAAGAATACTTTTCCAGGGAGATACTTCTCAAAATAGTCAACTTCTCTACTTCCCACCACGATCAAACCATCTAAATTAGCAATATTTTGGCGATTTCGATGCACTAAACGCCACCAACCCGCAGGTTGATGGGATGTGCCAATAATTTTACAAGATAAGCGTTCTTTCCAATTTTGTAAAATGCCTAACTGATTTTCAACATAAGTAATATGAATTAAATCAGGATGCCATTGTAAACCTTTAAAAATAGTCTTTATTTCAGCTGTGGTACTATCAATGGCGTACATAGGACTGCCTTTAGCCTTTTTTCCCACTCGTTTTACTATTGAACGCAAAATTCTTTTTTGGGGTTGTCCTGGCCGTTGCCACACACTTTCATAAGGATTATCAGGAAGGATTGTAGACATAGATTCACAAAGTTGATCATAACCACTATGCTTACCCATCCAGTCAAAACGTCTTCTTAACCAGAGAATCTTATGGTTCATTTTTGCTTATTTTTTTGAGGAACTATGCTAAATTTCGCTTTCATATCCTAGTGTACATAAAACTTGCCCTGCTATTTGTTGAAAATAAATAGTTTCTTGTTTAGAAAAATACTTTTCCCAGTCACCAGGGTTGCCTATGTCCTTTTTTTTTGATTTTATCAGTCGATGTTCTGATAAATATTTACGATTAAATATCCCAAGGCCTTCTTGGATAATTTCTGGGGATACCTCTATTCCTAATCTCATCATTAAGCTTGCTAAGGTTTCTTCTGGTATGGTCAGTAAATCTTCATAGCGAATGATAACACTAGGTTGATGAGCGAGCCAAGTATTAACATGAGATACCCACTCTGATACATGATTTTGTAAAAATTGAGAAAAAGGAGAAAGTTCTAACTGGGTTGATAATTTCTTAAGTCCTAGTTTACGATAAGCTTTGCTGATAAAAGTTTTCTGAGAAACATGAGGGTTGGCCTTACCCATAAAAGACTGTTGACGATAGTAAGAAGACAGCATGACATCCCGACCATCACGAACCATGTAAACGATGGCAGTTTGATCCTGTTGGGAAATGTTGAGCGCGTTTGTCCTAATAATCTTACCCAGTTGAGCTTGATAGCTGGGATGGGTTAGATTTCCTTGAAGATAGGATTTTACGTCTTCATCGTTAGGTAAATTATTAGGAGAATCTAAATCATAGTATTCTGTATTGAGGCAATAGGCCAACAGATAGGCTAACCAATGGGTTTGTGACTCAGGATATCCAACTATGTACATATTCTTTTTAAGATTGCTCCTCAATAACTAATAAGCTGTCAACTGAAGGGTTTTTGATGACTTGAGATTTTCCATTATGCCAAATCACTTTGAGTGAATTTACTTGAGCTTCTCTTCCTAAACCAAAGTATAAACGGTAATGCCCTTGTGAAAAATGAGAACCTTCTGCGTTGCCGACTTCCTGCAACATTTTACCATTGGGGGTATCTAAAATAACTTTCGCTCCAATGGCCTCATGATTGCCGGCTAAACCCACCAGTTTTAGTTGTAGCCAATGATTGGCTGAGGTAGTATTTTTGGAAAAAGTTACTTTCCATTTTTTAGGTCTTTTAAACCATTGAGGAGTATCTGATTGGAAAAGATTCTGCCACGTTTTAATCCACCAAGGATGGTCATACCAAACTGCCATTAATAAATCCCTGGTTCCATCGTTGTTCTCATCAAACCAGGTACACCGAGCTTCGATAATTGATGAAGGGGACTCGTGTTCTAGTAAATGGGTGGTTTCAAAGGTATGATCTTGTCGTTGGCGATATAATCCACCAGGAACACTGTGTAAATCTGGCAACCCATCGTTATCAAAATCTACCCAATTGGCGGTTTTACTTTGAATAGGCAATCCAATTTTTTTGGGGTTGATGACAGTCAATTTTCCTTGATTATTCAAAATCAAGGTACTTTTCCATGGGGAGGCAGCGTAGATGTCTAGATCACCATCTAAATCATAGTCGTTAACAGCCAGTTTTTTGACACCAGGAAGTTTGTCGGTGATAGATTGGGGTCTAAAGCTACCGAGTTGATTGACATATAACAAAAGTCTCTGGTTTTGGGCTAACAATAAATCCACATCTTCATCATTATCTACATCTAACCAAAGAAAAGGTTCCCCAAATTGGTTTTCACTAATGTCAAGACCTAATTTAGAGGCAACATTAACAAAATTACCCTCACTATCCTGCTGGTAAAGCTGATTGGGATTACCCCGTTGACAGGAAATATACAGATCAAGCTTATTATCGTTATTAAAATCGACCCATGCTACTTGATATCCAGAACACCCATTCTTGACTAACCCCAATCCTGCTGTGCGATCTGAAAATTCAGGGCCAATGTTAACCAACAATTCGTCACTGAAAGTTTCGGGTAACTTGGACATTTGACCCATCAAACCACCTCGCGTGATGAACAGATCAAGCTTGTCATCTCCGTCATAGTCGGCCCAAGCCATTCCATGTCGGTCTCTTGTTAATAAAACAAATTCGTGAGAGGACGGCTGAACTTGTTTAGAACCGATATAGACAGAATCCAGAGGAATATTGTTGTTCAGATCAAAAGAAATTGGTAATGCTATGAGTTCAGGTTTGATAATCAAGTGAGCATCTTCTTTTACCGTAAACCTTAGAGACGTACGGGTTGCCCCTGATGGCAACTGATTGGCTGTGATGTCAAGGTCAAAGTTATGTTTTTCTTCAACACTCACCGGTGTAGACAACTCAATCTCTCCACTGACTTCACCCATGTTACCTATTTGATAACTTTGAATAATTAAAAATCGATCACGCCAATAAATGTATAATCCAGGAGCATCCAGTCGTGGGTTGTTTCCGGCTGTCTCTTCCTCTAAACCTGGAAAATCTCTAGACTGATCCAATTTTAGCTGCGACAGAACATCACTAAATTTTCCAGACTCTCCACCGATTAAAAGGCTTTGCAAGGCGGAGTGGTTAACACTAAACACATCGAAAATTTTGTCATTATTAATATCGACTACTCCTAAATCAAACAATTTATAATCGGCTACTTGAAATGATGACTTAGTAAACCCAGCACTCGCTTTGAATTCAGTTCTTATTGATGACTCGTGCCAAAAAATTACAGCAAATGCTACCACAAAAATGACAAAAATTACTGTCAGGAATTTGTAACCTAAGCTAGGTCGAAAGAAATGCTTAATATTATTCATAATTTTACTCATGTGTTAACTACTAAAAAATTTTTCCAATATATTTTTCAAGCCGAGAAACCGGCGACAATTTTCGAGTAACTTCCTGTTTTTTTCTCGATGATTCTTGTAACAAACGTTCTGTGTTTACTAGACTCATCATTTCATGGAGATATTTTGAGTTTGTCTCTAGTCCTAAATCTTTAAGTACCTCCTCAATATATTGAGATTCTGTGGAGAATCGTTCTACCTCAAGGGGATAAAATTTCATGTCTGGATGTTCACTATCCCACTGATCTCGAAGATGTTCACAGTGTTCAATAAAATCTTTAGTAAGTTCGTCAATTGTGGTTTCCATTAAATGTTTTTGTCTTAGTGAGACTGGTAGTTTTTTGATCTGTCTTTCTAACCATAAACTATCTTTCATATAAGGACGTGAAGCGAAAGATTTAATCACCTTATGCTTAGGCCGTACTGCATAAATCAAAGATCCTTGCTCAAATAATTCTGTAAATATATCTAAAATATTCAGAGGATAATAAGGTAGTTTAAACACAAAAAATGATTTATTGACTTCTATTTTTTCTAAATAGCTTGTCATAATCAAATAAAAATCTTCTTTATCAAAATTATATTCTTCAACAGAAAAGGGAGTTTGATCCAATTGTTCCCAGAAAAAATCTCTAATGATTGGATATTCCATTTGTTTGTTTAAAATATCCATAGGAACACTAATATCAGGATGACAAGACAGCATTTGAACTAAAAGACGGGTTGCTGAATGTCCTGGTCCGGTAATTAAAATACATTGACTATTCATTAATTTATCCTTGATTAGTAATATGGTTGAAAAGTTAGTTTTTTTAGTTGAATATTTTTTGATATTCATATTTTATTAGGTTTTTGTCTTTCTCTAAGAGCTAATTCTGTTAGCTTGTGTTCTTAAGCTCCTTATTTAGGTTCTTGGGTTTTTTATCGAGGAATTATCGCAGAACAAGTGTTCTACCAATTGTGATCATTTTCATAGCCTAGTTGAATCAATACATTCCCAAATTTATTAATAAAGAATTCTTTGTGTGCCTCTTCAAAATAATCTTTCCACTTACTTGTTTTTGGTGAAGATACATGACTCATTAGTTCAATCTCTTTAGCAGATTTTCTGCCTAAATCATGTTTTGAGGCAATATCTAAACCAATCTTTATTTCAGCTTGAGAAAATCCAAGATATTCAAATATAAGACGAAAATTGTTGTCATAATTAGTCATTAATTGCTCAAATTTAATCTCCAATATATTAGGGCAATTGTAATTCCAATTTTTCATATCCTCTATTATCCAAGAACCATAATTATTCATCTCGAAGAACAAACCATTTTTCTGAGACATAGATAACAGATTTTCCTGGTAAGACATACCTTTGAGAGATTTTAGATATTTTATTTTCCATTCTTCAGACTTATGCTGTTGACTATAGGGAACTCTTGGATGTGTTATGGGTACTTCTAGACTAAAGTTTTTATTGATGCACCATTTCTCTGAAGTTCGACGATGATAGAGATAGGCTGATACAATTATGTCTCTAGGATCTCTTATGATATGCACACCGACAAACGATGTTGTTATATCTGCTATATCCAGAACTGAATTTCCAAACAATATTACATCAAAATTCTGATTAAATTGTTCTTTCTGAGTAAAAACACACTGAAAATTCCAATCTTTTACGTTACTAATTTCGCGAAAAACTTTCCGAAGAAGCACGGTACCTGCTTTATGATGACAAAAGATACCAATGGCGACTGATCTACCTTGCTTTCTCCTGAATCTTTTATGGAAGAGTCGCATATTATTTTACCTGATTTATGTTATTTAATTAACGTTTTTGGGTATCCATATTTTATCAGTAAATGATCGGCAAAAGAAGCAGTAATTAATTTATCCGTGTTGGTAAATTTATTCTTCCATTGTCCAACTCCTTTATCTGTAATCTGAGATTGTTGTGAAACATCACGGGAACCGGCTTCCCAACTAGGAATATCATGTTTTTTTTGTCCATAATTCAAAACATCATCTGACCAGGTTTCATTTATAAAGGAGAGAATTTTTTCCAGAATGTAACGAGGTTCTTTAACTAAATCTTCGTAACGAATTTGACAGACATTTAATTCATATTCTTGTTGCCACTTTTCAAATTGTGTTATCCATAAACACCATCTTTGTAGCGCATTTAAACGAGAATTTCTTACTTTTTCTTGTTGGTTTGATAAATTTAAGTTTTTGCCCCAAGT
Source organism: Crocosphaera sp. (assembly GCA_030066295.1). Taxonomy (GTDB): domain Bacteria; phylum Cyanobacteriota; class Cyanobacteriia; order Cyanobacteriales; family Microcystaceae; genus Crocosphaera. The sequence goes on along the minus strand of JASJBX010000056.1, from coordinate 95,001 downwards.
CTTTTTTTCTTTGTGGGATGAGCAAGCAACATCTCGGCCATCTCTGACTATATGAATATATTTACTGTTAGGAAATAATTTGATCAGAAAGGGAATTTCTGTGATATGGTCAGGGGTTTTTTCTAACCATCTTTTTTTCCCTTTTGCTTGAGCATAAGAATTGAGAATTTTAGCAAAGGCTTCTCCTAAGATTAAAGCGACATCTTTTTCCGATAAACCACTAAAGTTAACAACAGGACCACGCTTATCTTCCACTAAAGAATAGTATAAATCTTTAAAGGAAGTTATATTGCCATAACTGCCAGCTATCCAGGGAGATTCTGGTCCCACAGCTAGATTAGGATGAGAATCTAGCATAACTCTCAGGAGTGTTGTACCAGAACGAGGCACACCAACGATAAAAATAGATTCTTGAGCTTTATTATAATTGTACATTAGTCGTAAAAACTTCGGAACTTTAATAGATGCTTCTTAAGCTAATCTTGATTTAGCTTCTCATCATTTTTGATAATTTCCTAGTTTAAAAGCAATCTAGATTATTGTCTATGATTACTATTAAAAGTATTTGCAAAACCATCACAGTGATTGAATTTTCTGATTTATTTAACTGTCCAGTCTCCTGCTATTTGTACAGGAGCATAACCATAATACTTTCCAATTACATTGAATTTATTAACATTATAAAGTTTAGCAAGATGTTCTCCATAATTGTCTGATGTTACCGCTATTGTTAACGCATAAATTCCTGGATTTAGGTTAATCTTGCCCAAATCAACTACAATCTGCATTCTTTCTCCTGTATTTTGAATGACAGTATCAGTGACCCTTGAATCACATTGAGCAACGTTTTGTAATTCCTGTCCCAAGATGAATACTTGCATACAAGACAAGCTAATGCTGGGGTCAATCGTAAGCTCAATATTGACAAAAAGTTCATCCAAATAATTAATCTCTTTAACGCCTTTTTTGCCGTTTGATTCTAGCTCCACCTCATGAATAACTGCTTTGCCACTTCCCATGACAAGACCCTCTTCTTCTCCCTGAAAGTAAGAATAAAATTTATCAATTCCTTTAGGAACATCTTCTCCTTGAAACACGGGCTGTCCATGATTCATCACCACAATGTTAGAACACACTCGGTTAATTTGGGGCATATTATGGGAAACCAAAACAACTGCAGCATTTTTCATCATCTTATAGATACTATTAAAACACTTGGCTCGGAATCCTACGTCTCCAACCGCTAAGACTTCATCTAATAACAATACGTCTGGCTCCATTTGAGCAGCAACGGCAAAACCGAGACGCACTTTCATCCCTGAACTATAGTTCACAACTGGTGTATCAATAAAGTCTTCTAGTTCAGAAAAATCAATAATCGCATCTAGTTTCTTATCAATTTCTGCTTTGGTAAATCCTAAAACGGCTCCTCGACTATAGATGTTTTCTCTCCCGGTTAAAATTGGGTTGAATCCTGCGCTCAACTCAATTAATGACGAGATCCTTCCTCTAAGCTCAATTCTTCCTTTGTCGGGTTTGATCAGTCCATTAAGGATTTTTAATAAGGTACTTTTTCCGGCTCCATTGGGGCCGATAAGTCCTAAACATTCCCCTCGACGCAACTCAAAGGAAATATCATTAACAGACCAAAACTCATCTTTCCTAAGCTGATGCTCATATTTTCGGGCTGTCACTTCTGACATGATATCTTGCACACCATACCACAGAGAACGCTTAAGATCACGACAAAATTTCTTTGAGACATGGTCAACTTTAATTAGAACATCATCAGCCATATAATATTAATCTCCTTATTAACAATTGTCGGATTCGGACAGGGGGTATCGTTTACGTGAAATTAGTTGTTTTACTAAATGGTAGTAAAATTGAGACCAAGGACTTTTTGAGTCTTGCTTAACAAAATATCACAAAGTTAGCAAAATGGTTGACTTCTCCCCGTGATCAATCAACGGGGATTCTAAGCGGATGCTGTGCAACGGGTTAAAACCGCGTTGCGAGAGCGTCTTTTTAGCTGACCAGAATCTTAACTTCTGGGGACGAGTCAAGACGCCCCTAGACACTCGACGTGACATTCTCCCACACCAAATCACAGATTATGGTGTGGGCTTCCCAACTCACGATTTAAAATCACAGGAAAAGGATACGAATGGTTAAAACCATTCGAGTCCCATTTCATCCATCGCTTAAAAAGACGATGGCTTTCATGCTCCCGCGTTATTTTCGGTAAATAATTGTTGGGCAAGGAAGTTCGTATACATTAGGTTAATTGTGCTGTTGACCAGCACAAGTAGGTGTGCTGATATGATAAAACATAGTTGTAGTAGAGGCAGGTTAGTCAATGGGAGAATTTTTGCAAAATGTCGCGCGTTATCCCCGTTATCTTATTAGCTTCACCTTAGGGGTATTTTTCGTCTTTTTTGAGTGGATTAAACCCTTGTTTAAAAATCCGGTCAGTGCGATCGCCGTTGGAGGTATGGGCATCGGAATCTTTTCGTTGCTTTATTTTACGTTAAAGGCCATGTTAGGATTATCGACGGTTTAGGGGTTAATGAGTCGTACTTATCAAACCACGGCGATCGTTTTGAAAGGAATGCCGTTTCAGGAGGCCGATCGCTTGGTGACCCTTTTATCTCCTGAGTATGGCTTGATTCGCGCTGTTGTCCCTGGTGCCAGAAAACAAAAATCACGGTTACGGGGACGGTGTGAGTTATTTGTCATCAATGAGTTATTGATTGCTAAAGGGCGATCGCTGGATAAAATAACTCAGGCCAATACTCTAGAATCTTATCCGAGGTTAAGCAAGGATTTAGGGAAGCTGGCGGCAGCCCAATATTTAGCAGAATTGGTGTTACATTTAGCTTTAGATGATCAACCTCAAGTGGAACTGTACGAACTCTTAAATGAGCATCTACGGCGGTTAGAAACGATGTCTTTGGCTGAGAGTTTGTATGGATATTTAGCCCAGGCGGTTTTTCATTTATTGGCGATCGCTGGTATTGGTCCGCAGGTTCATTGTTGTTGTCTAACACAAGAGGCGTTAACCCCTGATTTTAACGATCCTAACTGGTGTGTTGGCTTCAGTTTTGATGCAGGAGGACTGGTTGATTTAGGGATTAAAAATAGGGATCAAGATAGTCTTAATCCTGTTATTTTACCTGTTATTAATTATAAGCTAAAAGCCCCAGAATTAACTCTATTACAACATCTTAGTCAATCTTGTCTACCCCATCCTGGTAAAATTTTGCCTGAGAGTATTTTGGATAGTAACTTTACTGTTCCTTGGTTAGAAGTGGAACATCTCCTCAGAAACTATACTCAATATCATCTCGGTCGTTCTTTTCGTTCTGTTACTCTAATTGATAGTTTACCTGAAGCTGATTTTTAACTCCTATTAAAATAGTTAATTAAATCACTAGATTTCTAATCTTTTGATGATTTCTTTTGAGGAAGACTTTGAAAGATAAGTACATCTCTTAATCCAAAATAAACAAAGACTAAAGCTTGAAGTAACAGACAGAATTGTAAAACGGGATCAAGTCGCCATCCTTGATAAACGAAAATTAACCCCGTAAATCCCAACAATACAAAACTCCCAACCCCCTGAATCATTAAGAGACTTGCTGCTTTAGACCCGATTTTTTCTTCTTGAATAGAAGAAATTAAGATGTAAATAAACAATAGTACACCTGAGAGACAAATATCAATAAATCCTAATAACATGGCAAAGTCAAAATTTACATTAACTATAATTTTGTCTACTTAGTCATTATTTTAAACAAGACTTTATCCTTCCCAAAAACATAAGACAATAAAATAAATTGCAGAAAAAAAGCAAACTGCAAAATAGGATCTAAACGCCATCCGTGAAAAAATAGAATCAAACCTATTATTATTAATAAACTAGGTATAGCTAAGGATTGAACATTGTACAAAGTTGGGGTTAAAAATTGCCTAAACAGAGACTTCCATCCAGTACGTAAAGCAAGGGTATAGATAATCCCTAAAACAATATAGGTGAATCCTAGCATTGAAGACATATTGAGTAACCATATTCTCATTTGTTTAGGACATAAATTAAACCGACATTCATTATATCTATACTTTCTCCATTGATTTGATTTGAGGCAATAAATCTTAATCCTTGTAATATGATAATAAGGAGTAACCGATACAATAATTGTTAATTACCATTGTGACAGAACCTAAAAGCTACAAAGATACGGTAAACTTACCCAAAACTGAGTTTAGTATGCGGGCGAATGCGGTGAAGCGAGAACCCGAATTACAGAAATTTTGGGCTGATAATCAGATTTATGAGAAATTATCCCAAGAAAACCCCGAAGATGTATTTGTCCTTCACGATGGCCCACCCTACGCTAACGGTTCCCTCCATATGGGCCATGCTTTAAATAAAACCCTCAAGGATATTATCAATAAATATAAACTATTGCGGGGTTATAAGGTTCGCTATGTTCCAGGTTGGGACTGTCACGGACTGCCTATCGAACTCAAAGTATTACAAAGTATGAAGTCAAAAGAGAGGGAAGGGTTAACCCCTCTCAAATTACGCCGTAAAGCCCGTGATTTTGCCCTTAAAACCCAAGAAGAACAGGCAAAAGGTTTCAAACGGTTCGGGGTGTGGGGAGACTGGGAAAACCCCTATTTAACCCTAACTCCTGAATACGAAGCGGCGCAAATTGGAGTCTTTGGGGAAATGGCCCTCAAAGGGTACATTTATCGGGGACTCAAACCGGTTCATTGGAGTCCCAGTTCTCAAACCGCCTTAGCTGAGGCAGAATTAGAATATCCTGAAGGTCATACGTCAAGAAGTGTTTTTGCTGCTTTTCCTATCATTAAAGCGTCAAAAGATGCAGAAGAAACTTTAAAACCCTTTTTAAATAATTTGGGGGTTGCTATCTGGACGACCACCCCTTGGACGCTTCCGGGAAACTTAGCGGTTGCCCTTAATCCTGATCTCAATTATGCTGTGGTAGAACAGACTTCTGATGTTTGTAATTATCAATATTTAATTGTAGCAGCAGATTTAGTGGAACGGTTATCAGCTACTTTTGAAACCGGGTTGACAGTAAAAGCAACTGTCCCAGGAAAGGCTTTAGAACATACGATTTATCGTCATCCTTTATACGATAGAGAGAGTGAAATTCTCATCGGTGGTGACTATGTTACTACGGAGTCTGGTACTGGTTTAGTTCATACTGCGCCGGGTCATGGACAAGAAGACTATATGGTAGGACAACGGTATAATTTACAGATTTTGTCTCCTGTGGATGCTAAAGGAAACTTTACGGAAGAAGCGGGACAGTTTGCGGGTTTAAATGTTCTTAAAGATGCCAACGAAGTCATTATTAATTCCCTGCAAGAAAAGGGAGCATTATTAAAAGAAGAACCCTATCAACATAAATATCCTTATGATTGGCGAACCAAAAAACCTACTATTTTTCGGGCAACCGAACAATGGTTTGCTTCCGTTGAAGGGTTTCGAGATGCTGCCTTAACCGCCATTAAAACAGTTAATTGGATTCCCTCTAAAGGAGAAAATCGCATTACTTCTATGGTAGGCGATCGCTCAGATTGGTGTATCTCTCGTCAGAGAAGTTGGGGTTTACCCATTCCTGTTTTTTATAATGAAGAAAACAACGAACCCTTACTAACAGAAGAAACCATCAAACATATTCAAGCAATTTTTGCAGAAAAAGGTTCAGATGCGTGGTGGGAGATGTCTGTAGAAGAATTATTGCCTGATAAATATAAAGCAGATGCTCATAAATATCGTAAAGGAACTGATACGATGGATGTATGGTTTGATTCTGGATCTTCTTGGGCTTCAGTAGCAAAACAAAGGTCAGAATTAAAGTATCCTGCTGATATTTATTTAGAAGGTAGTGATCAACATCGGGGTTGGTTTCAGTCTAGTTTGTTAACCAGTGTTGCTGTCAATAATGTTGCACCTTATAAGACAGTATTAACTCATGGTTTCATCTTAGATGAAAAAGGATACAAGATGAGTAAATCCTTGGGAAATACTGTTGATCCTAACATTGTAATTAATGGAGGAAAGAATCATAAACAAGAACCGCCTTATGGGGCAGATGTGTTAAGATTGTGGGTGTCATCGGTAGATTATTCTTCAGATGTACCTTTGGGTAAAACCATCCTGAAACAGTTATCCGATATCTATCGCAAGATTCGCAATACAGCCAGATTTTTATTGGGTAATTTACACGATTTTGATCCTAAACAACATATGATTGACTACGAGGAGTTACCGGAATTAGATCGTTATATGTTGCATCGTATCACCGAAGTCTTTACAGAAGTAACTGATGCGTTTGAAACCTATCAATTCTTCCGTTTCTTCCAAACGGTACAAAATTTCTGTGTGGTAGATTTATCCAATTTTTATCTGGATATTGCCAAAGATAGACTTTATATTTCCCATCCTGAGTCCATTCGTCGTCGCAGTTGTCAAACGGTACTAGCTGTAGCCATTGAAAATTTAGCTAAAGCGATCGCTCCTGTATTATGCCACATGGCCGAAGATATTTGGCAATTCTTACCCTACGAAACCTCTCATAAATCGGTTTTTGAGGCAGGATGGGTAAAAACGTCAAAACAGTGGGAAAATCCAGAATTAGGGGCTTCCTGGACGAAAATCAGGGCAATGAGAAATGAAGTCAATAACGCCTTAGAATTAGCCAGAAAAGAAAAAGCGATCGGTTCATCTTTAGATGCCAAAGTGTTACTTTATGTCTCTGATCAAGACTTAAGACAACAGCTAGATAAATTTAATGTTGCTGATAGTTTAACTGGAAATCAAGTGGATGAATTACGCTATTTTGTCTTAACCTCTCAAGTGGAATTAGTTGATAGTTTAGAAAGCATTAAAAAAGCCGACTATCAAAGCGAATCAGACTTAGTTTCTGTGGGGGTTGTTAAAGCAGAAGGCGAGAAATGCGATCGCTGTTGGAACTATTCAACCAAGGTAGGAGAATTTAAAGATGATCCTACCATTTGTGAACGGTGTAATGCTGCTTTAGTTGGTGAATTTTAGCAAGTTAAAAGGTGCGTTAATAGCGCACCTTTTTCTATCAAGATTTTTTCCTAAGATATTAAGTAATGAAAAATCATGCAAATAACCTCATTAACGATTAAAAATTATAAAGCTTTTCAAAACATTACTATTAATAATCTACCTAAATTTTGTGTATTTGTGGGAGCAAATGGGACAGGAAAAAGTACACTTTTTGATATATTTGGATTTTTAAGAGATTCTCTCAAAAATAATATTCGCCAAAGTTTACAACGAAGAGGAGGATTTAAAGAAGTTATTACACGAGGACATGAAGAAGAAGAAATTTATTTTGAAATTAAATTTAGAATGAAAATTTTGAATAAAGTATGAAAATCACGAAGATATTTTTGATAAAATTCTTGAAAAAATGAAGCACAGAGTCCCTGGAGTTTCTAAAGTAGAAGCAAAAGAAACAGAAGACGGACGTTTAATATTAAAGTTTCAAGATGAATCTTTTCATGATCCTTTTGTTTCACGTTATGTTTCTGATGGAACAATCAAAATGTTTGCTTATCTCGTTTTACTCCATGATCCTAACCCACATCCTCTTTTATGTGTGGAAGAACCAGAAAACCAATTATATCCTTTATTATTACAAGAATTGGCTGAAGAATTTGAAGCTTATACTCGTTTAGAAGGACAGGTTTTTGTCAGCACCCATTCGCCAGATTTTCTTAATTCAAGGGATTAAAAAAAATATTATCATCTTAAATCCTACTATTAATGAATAATCTACACAATAATCTCTCCATTTTCTCCTAAAGATGGATACTTTTCTCCCTTTTGTTGATACCTTATTGCTAAGTTTGGATAACTCCATTCAAATAAAATTTTCTGGTACTTATCCGAGTCTAATCGACTTGTATCATACATTTTTTTTGCTAATCTTTGACGTTGTGCTTCAAATAAAATTACAGCAGCAGCCACAGAAACGTTTAAAGATTGTACCATTCCTAACATGGGAATAATAATATGTCCATCCACTAAGTTCGCTGCTTGTTTACTGACTCCCCATTTTTCAGCCCCTAATAAAATGGCTGTAGGTTGAGTATAATCAATGTCTCTATAGTCTAAAGATTTATCAGTAAAATGGGCTGCGTATATCTTAAATTTTTGACGTTTTAGATGGTTAATAGCTGTTTTAATATCGGGATGGGTGTGCAAAAATATCCACTTATCACTCCCCTGTGAAACTTGCGAAAATGTAGGAAATTCATCGGTTGTGTTAATACTATGAACGTCTAATATTCCCACTGCATCACAAGTGCGAATAATAGCGGATAAGTTATGCGGTTTATGAACATCTTCGGTTAAAACAGTTAAGTCTGGTTGTCTTTTTTCAAGAACTTGTTTGATACGATGATAACGTCTAGGAAGCAAATTCATTCAGTCAATAGTTAGAAGTTATAACCACTATTTTATCATGGTAGTTTGTTTTTAATTGGAAAATAATCTTAAAAAATAAATCTGAATTAATCGGCTATGGGTGATAAAATAGATAAGTAGTATAAAAGTATAAAAATATGAAAAAATTTGATTGGATTATTGTTGGTGCTGGTATTACTGGATCAGCATTAAGTTATGAGTTAACTAAAAAAGGTTTAAAGGTATTATTATTAGAAAAAGATCCTAATTATAGTAATGCAACTCGTTACAGTTATGGAGGGGTTGCTTATTGGTCGGGAACGGATAATAATTCTATCCAATTATGTCAAGAAAGTCGAGAAAATTATCATAATTTATCACAGGAATTAGGAGCAGATACGGAATTCAGAGAATTGGATTTAATGTTAACAATTCCAGTAGATAAAAGTCCTCAAGCTATTAGAGAAAATTACAACAAATTTTTCATCAAGCCTCAACTATTAACTCCTCAAGAAGCAGCTATAATTGAACCTTTATTAAACCCTAATGCTATCTCAGGGTGTCTTCAATTACCCCATGGACACATTCACCCGCAAAAAACCAATGATGCTTATCAGCAAGCTTTTTTAAGATCAGGTGGAACTTTTAACTATGAAGAAGTTACTCAATTATTATTTCAAAATACAACAATTACAGGAGTACAAACAAATAAGGAAAAATATTTCAGTGAAAATGTAGTTATTTGTGCAGGAGGGTTAAGTCATTCTTTATTAAGAAATATTGGTCTAAATGTTAATGTTTACTTTACCCATTCTCAATTAATATTAACACCAAAACTAGACATCAAATTGAAAAGTTTAGTGATGCCAGCTATTTTGAACCGTCTTGATATTGAAGAAAAATCAGGAGAATCGGGGATTCAATCTTTATGGAATAATCCCAATAATGAAATTATTTCTGATGTAATGGAACCCGGTGCTATTCAATTTTTAGATGGTAGTTTTTGTTTAGGTCAAATTAGTCAAATAATTACTAATCCGCATACAAAACCCAATGAAGAAAATGCAGAAAAAATCATTCGTGAAGAGGTTGGTAGAATTCTTCCTCAGTTACAGAATTTACACGGAAAAGTACATCACTGCTTAGTCGCTTTTTGTCCTGATTCTAACTTTTTAGTCGGTAAAATTGATAACTTTCAAGGACTTCATTTATTTTCAGGATTTACTAGCACTTTTGTTTTTGCTCCTCCATTAGCAAAACGGTTTGCTGTTTGGGCAACAGAAGATTATGAACAAATGCCATCTTTATTATTTTAACTTGTGGTAACGTGATAACTTTTATTGTTTTAATAGACCAGAATTCTGAAAAAAATCAAAAAAGTTAGTAAAAAACTGACTTAAATTAACAATTACCGATACAATAAAATGTGGTTGCCATAACAACATCACATATAAACCCATGAATGCACCCTTTACCCCCGAAGAAATAGCAGCAGAAGGCATCAAACCCTCTGAATATGAAGAAATTGTCAAACGGTTAGGAAGACACCCTAAAAAAGCAGAATTAGGGATGTTTGGCGTGATGTGGTCCGAACATTGTTGTTATAAAAATTCTCGTCCCTTACTGAAGAATTTCCCCACAGAAGGCGATCGCATTTTAGTGGGTCCGGGAGAAAATGCTGGTGTAGTTGACTTAGGAGACGGGTTAAGATTAGCCTTTAAGATTGAGTCCCATAACCATCCTTCTGCGGTAGAACCGTTTCAGGGGGCAGCCACGGGAGTTGGGGGTATTTTAAGAGATATTTTTACCATGGGTGCAAGACCTATTGCTAGTTTAAATTCCCTGCGTTTTGGAGACTTAGAAAATGCAAAAACCAGACGTATTTTTTCGGGGGTTGTTGAGGGAATATCTCACTATGGTAACTGTGTTGGTGTGCCAACAGTTGGCGGAGAAATCTACTTTAATTCTGCTTACAACGGTAACCCATTAGTTAATGCCATGGCTTTAGGGTTAATGGAGACAAACGACATCGTTAAATCTGGGGCTTCAGGAATAGGAAATCCTGTACTATATGTAGGCTCAACTACTGGCAGAGATGGCATGGGTGGGGCAAGTTTTGCTAGTGCAGAATTAACCGATCAATCGATGGATGATCGCCCGGCAGTTCAAGTCGGTGATCCTTTCTTAGAAAAGTCTTTAATTGAAGCCTGTTTAGAGGCATTTAAAACCGGGGCGGTGGTTGCTGCACAGGATATGGGGGCAGCAGGAATTACCTGTTCCACCTCTGAAATGGCTGCAAATGGAGGTGTAGGCATTGAATTAGACTTGGATAAAATACCCGTACGAGAAACTGGAATGGTTCCCTACGAATACCTCTTATCTGAGTCTCAAGAACGGATGTTATTTGTCGCACAAAAAGGAAGAGAACAGGAATTAATTGATATTTTTCATCGTTGGGAACTGCAAGCAGTAGTCGCAGGAGAAGTGATCGAAGAACCCATTGTCAGAATCCTATTTAAAGGAGAAATTGCTGCCGAAATACCCGCTAATGCTTTGGCCGATAATACCCCAATTTATCATCGAGAATTATTAGAAACTCCTCCCGAATATGCCCAAAACGCATGGCAATGGACAGAAGATAGTTTACCCAGTTGTACAGAGGAAGGTATTGAAATTAAGGGAGAATTGAAAACCTGGACTGACATCCTATTAACCCTCTTAGATACCCCTTCCATTGCCTCAAAAAAATGGGTTTATCGTCAATACGATCACCAAGTGCAAAATAACACCGTTATTTTACCAGGAGGAGCCGACGCTGCGGTGATTCGTGTCCGTCCCATCGATGCTAAACCACATACTTGTAAAATAGGGGTAGCTGCCACTACTGACTGTAACTCTCGTTATGTGTATTTAGACCCCTTAGAAGGGGCAAAAGCAGCCGTTGCCGAAGCAGCTAGAAACCTCAGTTGTGTCGGGGCCGAACCCCTAGCTATTACTGATAACTTGAATTTTGGCAGTCCTGAAAATTCTATCGGTTATTGGCAATTAGCCTTAGCTTGTCAAGGGATTTCCGAAGCTTGTCGGGAACTCAAAACACCTGTTACTGGGGGTAATGTTTCCTTGTATAACGAGACAGTTGATAGTGATGGAAATCCGACACCAATTTATCCCACTCCCGTCATAGGAATGGTTGGTTTAATAACGGATATTACCAAGGTTTGTGGCCAAGCTTGGCAAAATAAAGGGGACATTATTTATTTATTAGGGGTTGACAAAAAGCCCAGTTTAGGGGCATCAGAATATTTAGCAACTATTCATAATATCGTAGCAGGAAAGCCTCCGAAAGTTAATTTTGATCAAGAACGTTTAGTGCAGAAAACTTGCAGGGAAGGGATTAGTCAAGGTTGGATAAAATCGGCACATGATTGTTCAGAAGGCGGGTTAACTATTGCTTTGGCTGAATGTTGTATAAGTAGCAATTTAGGAGCAGAAATAACCCTCAATGTTTATAATAAAATACGCCTAGATACCTTACTATTTGGAGAGGTTTGTGGACAAATTATTGTTTCTATTAGTCCTGAAAATCAGCAAAAATGGGAAAGTTATTTACAGGAAAATTTAGGAATGAATTGGCAAAAACTGGGTCATGTAACATCTAATAAACTAGATATTAAGTTATCTAATAAGTATTCAGTTATTAGTGTAGAAATTAAGACTATGACTAATAATTGGTCAAATGCTATTGAGAAAAGATTAAAACGTTAATTTTATTCTGCTCAAACTGACGGTAAACTTGTCCGACTACTTAGAATAATAGAAAAAGAAGAGATTTCGGTTTAATGAGCGAAATCTCCTCTTTCTTGAAATCTGATTTTTGAATAATTAAAGATGCTTATCAACAGCTTCTTTAAAGGTTTCATAAGTGGCTTTACCCACAAGATGTTCAACCACTTTTCCTTCCTTAAAAATCAGAACAGCAGGAATGCTTTTGATACTATATTTTTTGGCATTTTCTTTGTTTTTATCAAGGTCTATTTTAAAGACCTTAACTCTGCCTTGATACTCTTCTGCTAATCGATCAATATAGGGACTAATTACACGACAAGGTCCACACCAAGTTGCAGTATAATCAACCACCATTGTCTCTGATTCGGCTAACAAGTTTTCAAAATCCTTATCTTCTATAAATGTAGCTTTTGTCACGAAAAATCTCCTTAAATTAGATTAACTAAATTAAGAGAATTAAGCTTAATTGATTTCTTTCCTTTTGCTGAGGAAAATTTTCTGATTCTTTGACAGATAATTGACCCAACAAAATGAAACCTAATTTAACACTAAACTTTATTGACAAAGCTCGGAATCTAAGAAAATAATTAATTTATTAACTAAAACCAAAAATTATCGCGATAAAATTAGAATTACTTAGTAATCGCAGCTTTCATCTCTTGCTTTATTTTTCTTCCACTATACATCCTTTAAGACACTATTTTAAACTTTAAATAGAAAAGGTTCCCAAGATATTTGTATTCAGTTTTTACCAGCAAGATATTACTATGAGTTAAGCAATACTCTTGTACTAAAAGCCAAAATCAAGATATTTGTTAGGATCGAGGTAGTCTAAATTAGGTTAATTCGTTAGAATTTAAGGCGATCGCCAAATAAATTAAATGTTTTATCCTGTCTCAACTCGGCAATACCCTGCTAAGATTAAGTTAAACATTTGTTAAGAATTCTTTATTATTTTTATACAAGTAACCCTAAAATTCCCTCTAACGCCGTTTTCAGGAGTTTACCCCTAACATGACTGCCAAAAAAAAACTTTCCCCAAACCATCAGTTATTAGATAACTCTTTTGATAGCGATAATTATTCTTTAGATAAACCGGAAGAGGCTTGTGGTGTTTTTGGGGTATTAGCCCCAGAAAAAGAAGTGTCTAAGCTGGCTTATTTTGGTTTATACGCCCTGCAACACCGAGGCCAAGAATCAGCCGGTATCGCCACCTTAGACAAGGACATCATCCATCTTCATAAAGACATGGGTTTGGTTTCCCAAGTCTTTAAACAAACCACCCTACAAACCTTAACTGGAAGCATAGCCGTCGGCCATACCCGCTACTCTACCACCGGCTCAAGCCATAAAGCCAACGCCCAACCTGCCGTTTTATCCACTCGTCTCGGACATTTGGCCTTAGCACATAACGGCAATCTTGTCAATACTTTAGAATTGCGTCGAACCCTTGAACAACGGGGCTGTGACTTTAATACCACCACCGACTCAGAAATGATCGCCGTGGCCATCGCTCAGGAAGTGGATCAAGGGAAAGAATGGTTAGAGGCTGCTATTAGCGCGTTTCAACTGTGTTCTGGGGCTTATAGTTTAGTGATTGGAACCCCCAAAGGATTAATGGGAGTGAGAGATCCCAATGGGGTTCGGCCTTTGGTGATTGGGACTTTAGACGAGAACCCCCGGCGTTATGTTTTGGCTTCAGAAACTTGCGCCCTAGACATCATCGGGGCTGACTATTTACGGGATGTAGAACCCGGTGAACTGGTGTGGATCACAGAGGAAGGGTTATCGTCTTTTCATTGGACTAAGCAACCCCAACGAAAATTATGTATTTTTGAGATGATCTATTTTGCCCGTCCTGATAGTTTGATGCACGATGAAACGTTGTATAGTTATCGAGTACGCTTAGGACAACAATTGGCTAGAGAGTCTTGTGTCAAAGCAGATTTAGTGATGGGGGTTCCTGACTCTGGTATTCCTGCAGCCATCGGCTTTTCTCAGGTGTCTGGTATTGCTTACGGGGAAGGACTGATTAAAAATCGTTACGTGGGACGGACTTTTATTCAACCCACCCAACACATGAGAGAGTCCGGGATCAAAATGAAGTTAAACCCCCTCAAAGACGTTTTAAACGGCAAACGGGTGATTATGGTGGATGATTCTATTGTACGGGGAACCACCAGCCGAAAAATTGTCAAAGCGTTGCGAGATGCCGGGGCCAAAGAAGTCCACATGAGGATCTCGTCGCCTCCTGTGACTCATCCTTGTTTTTATGGTATTGATACGGATAGTCAAGATCAATTAATTGCGGCCACAAAATCTGTTGCCGATATTTGTGAACAGATCGGGGTTGACTCTTTGGCCTATTTGAGTTGGAAAGGAATGTTAGAGGTGACAGGAGAAGATCCCAATAGTTTTTGCTCGGCCTGTTTTACGGGAGATTATCCTATCACGATCCCTGATGATATTAAACGGTCTAAGTTGATCTTAGAACAAGTTAACGCTTAAGATAAAACCGTTGTCGAACCCCCTTGCAATCAACAAGGGGGTACAACAAAATACAGTGATTAATTACTTAAAAAGCTGCTTCTTTTTTTAATAGTTGATCCAGGCTTAATTCCACCTGAGATTGCCCTTCAAAAACTGTACCGACTTTTCCCGTTTCAAAGTGTTGTTTTGCTAATTTATAACCTTCTTGGGGTAAGGGAACATAACCACCAGAACTAACAAACTCGGGGGCATTTTCTAGGTAAAAATGGACAAATTCCCGCAGTAAGGGTTTATCCTGACTGGCTTTGAGATTAACATAGATAAATAAGGGACGGGATAAGGGACGGTATTGATCCCATTTAATGTTATAGCGAGTCGCTTTGACTGACTCGTTCTCTTTTTTTATTGCCAAAGCTTTGACTTGATTGGTATTGAATTTATAATAACCGTAACCAAAGTAACCTAAAGCGTTGGGATCGTTGGCAATTTTTTCCACTAAAATGTTAGGGTTTTTATTGGCGGTATAATCGTTTCTGATTGCCCCTTCTTTTTTAAGAACTGCTTCCGTAAAGTAATCGTAGGTTCCTGAATCTGTTCCCGGTCCGTATAAGTTAATGGGTTGATTGGGCCAAGATTCACGAATTTGATTCCAATGGGTAATTTTTCCTTCTGCATTCGGTTCCCAAACTTTTTTTAATTCGTCTAAAGTAATATCTTGGGCAAACTTATTCTCAGGATTAATCACAATGGTAATAGCATCTAAACCGATGATCAATTCTGTATATCTGACTCCAGTTTGATCACAAGCTTCCATTTCGTGATCGTGAATGGGACGAGATGCGTTATTAATATCGGTTTCCCCTTGACAAAATTTTTCAAATCCTGCTGTTGTTCCTGATAATTGGATATCAGAGACTACAGCCGTATATTTTGTGCCTTGAGTTGCCTCAAATTCCTCAACCACGTTCCTAGAAATAGGATAAACGGTACTTGAACCATCTATCTTAATTTGGGTTGTTTCTATGCTATCAACGGATCTACAAGCGGATAAGGTTGCTACCATCAATGCACTGATGGTTAAACCAGAAAGTTCCCGTTTTATATTGGCCATGACAAACCTGCCTATTATCAAAGATTAATAAAGAGTTAACAATTGGTTAAGGAAAATTACCCCAAGTTTAACCAAGGTATCAGGAAAAAGCTCTTATTTTATCATTTCTTAACAACCCCTCAGACATAGCAGGGGAGATGATTCTATGCACTAATTATATTAAAAAAACTTTACGATGTGGCTGAATTTCGCACGTATTTTTTCAAAACCATTATATTGTTCCCAAAAGGTGAGATCATAAAAACTGTTGACAAAAATGTCTTTCGTGAAACCGCGTCTATCTTGAGAACTGGAGTTTTTTCTCTAGTAGCTAGACACGAAAAACTTTGTTAGATAAGCATTTTAGCTGATTCTTCAAAACTATGGGTTTGAACCTGGACGCGGTTTAATTACTCAGATCACACCACAAAACGGAGTATTAGAAATGTCGAAGATACAAGACATTGTAGTAATAATTGATTGTGTAGCACACACAGCCAAATTGTATGCCCCATGCTTAGTTACAGATTATGGATGCGGTGTGTTCAAATTCCCAAAAAACTAGTAACTCCTCACAGAGAAACTGTCTCAAGAAGTAGTTTCTTTACTCTCTGATTCTGTTCTTATGTTATTTGCTTTTTCTGCAGAAGGGTTTGTCCTAGTAAAATTTCGATTATCTAAACGGACCTAAAACATCCTTAACAGTAATGGTTTGTTGATCGGAGTAACCGGCAAAGGTTCGGGTGGCCACTATTTTAATTTCTACCCCCAAACCCGATCGCAGAAATCGAGATTCAATAGGTAATTTACCAATATCAATGGTAAAGGTATCCCCATCTAAAATAACTAAATCCTCTGGAATTTCCCCTTGATATTTGGTTGTATAATCGGAAACAGGACGAAATCGGGGGTCAGAACGGGTAATACTATAAGTAATGTCAAATTTTGTAGCGATTAAATTAGATTGATCGGCTTCATCAATCAGGGTTAATTGTAAGTCATTTGCTCTCCCAGAAAGCCCTTTACTTTCTAAACGGGTCGCATCTCGTTTATAAATTGCATTATAGACAATAAATTGAGTAATCTTATTTCGTTGTTGCGTGGTTCCTTCAATCCAAATATTATCAGGAACATTAACCATAATTCCCTGATCATTTTCATATTTCAACGTCACTTTTTCTTGAGCAAATTGATTAAAAGATTGAGGGGCATTCCAAATCAATAAAAAGGAGCGTTCTAGGCGTTGAACCAAAGCTAAATATTGATCGTCAACGACCGAACCCGGGGCAAATAATGAGGCTGCACCACCACGGGTTTCCCAAATATTCTTAGATAATAAATAACCTTTATCTCTCAACGCAGACATGGTTACGGTAGCGGCGGGTTTATCCGCTTCTAAGGGTTGATCCAAATTAATTAAGGTCAGTTGGCCGGGTAAACCATCTCTACCAAAGGCCCCACTTACACCATTCGCCCCGTTTTTACCGTCTTGACAACGAAATTCTAGGGTTGTACAACGGTAGTCAGAATCACCCGGGTTGCCGTTACAGGTTTCTACACTCCAGTAGGGTTCGCTACAGCGACAGCCTTGACCTCCTTGCCCTCCTTGGCCGGGTTGTCCTCCTTTTCCCCCTGAAGCGTTGACAAAAATTTGCTGTAACTGGGATAAGTCCGTTGCATAGACGGTCAAAGAGCCACCATTGCCACCATCACCACCGTTACCCCCACTGCCCCCATTGCCCCCACTTGGAGCCAGTAAGTTATATTTTACGCCCGTGGGTTGAGTTTGACACTCTGCGTCTTCTCCTGGTTTCCCTTGTTCCCCAGCTTCACCGTCTTCTCCCACCAAATTAAGGGTTAAGGGAGAACCATCGGCAAAAATAGTCAAATTATCGCTATTTTCTCCATTTCCTCCAGAAGAACCGTTATCTGCGTTAGAACCGGTTTGACCAAAGGCTCTGACCTCTGCAGCCATGGCCCCCCCTACACACATTTCGGAAGCAGAAGGGATCGGAACCATCAACGAACTGGTAAAAAAGAGCAAAAATAAGGGGAGTTTAGTGACTTGCATTGATGGATTAGGAGCTTTACAATCGCCACATCCTGAGACTGTCTTTAGTTGACTTTTGTTTCTTGCACCACTAACACCGAACAAATGGCATGATGGACAATATAGTTACTGACACTGCCTAAAAACACTTCTGAAACCCCACTGAGTCCCCGTCTACCGATCACGATTAAATCGGCTGGCCAACTTTTGGCGATGTCTCTTATCCAACCGCCCGGTTCTCCTATTTTCCAGTCCCATTCTGTGGCAATGCCTTGTCGGATGGCTATTTCTCCGTATTCCCTTAACCATTTTTCGCTTTCTGTGGCTTGGCTTTCTAGCTGTTCTCGCATCAGGTAGGAAAAATCCTTAAATTCCCCTTCATAAAGGCTAGTATAAGGGGCGGTTGAGGGGGTTTCCATGGGTAAACAATGAAACAGCATTAAGGCTGCGTCGTTGTATTTGGCGATGGATAAGGCTTCCTCAAACACCTTCTTCCCCAAGGGTGAATTATCTAGGGCGACTAAAATTTTGCGGTAGTTCATGGTGGCTTAGAGTTGATTGACAAATGTTTCGATTCTATCCATGCCTTTTTCGATGGATTCTAAATCCGTGGCATAGGAAAGACGAATACAATTGTCTGCCCCAAAGGCTTTTCCTGGAATAGCAGCCACTTGTTGTTTTTCCAGTAACCCGTCACAAAATTCTAGGGAGTTAAGTCCGGTTTGGCTAATATCAATGAAGACGTAGAAGGCTCCCATGGGGGTAGGACAACTGAGTTGAGGAATGGCCCGAATTCTTTCTAAAATGACTTGACGACGTTGGGTAAAGGCATCGAGCATGGTTTGCAAACATGGGGGGGAGTCGGGACTTTCTAGGGCAGCAATGGCCCCGTATTGGGCAAAGGTACAAACGTTAGAGGTGCTATGACTTTGAACGGTGCTGATGGCTTTAATTAAGGGTTCGGGCCCGGCTAAATAACCCATACGCCATCCGGTCATGGAGTAACTTTTGGCAAAACCGTTACTGATTAGGGTGCGTTGAAATATTTTCTCTCCTAAGGACCCGATACTGATATGTTCTACCCCATCGTAGAGAATTTTCTCGTAAATTTCATCGGAAACCACCCATAAATCGTGGTCGACAATGACTTGAGCTAAGGCTTTGATTTCGTCAGGGTTATAAACGGTTCCGGTGGGATTAGAAGGGGAATTTAAAACGAATAATTTTGTTTTGGGGGTAATGGCTTGACGTAGTTGCTCTGGGGTGATTTTGTAGTCCGTTTCGCTGGTGGTGTCGACGATCACGGGAATGCCTTCGGCGAGTTTCACCATTTCGGGATAACTGAGCCAATAAGGGGCGGGAATAATGACTTCATCTCCTGTTTCAATTAAGGCCACCATTAGGTTGTAGAGGGAGTGTTTTCCCCCGTTGGTGACGATAATATTTTCTGCGTTATAGTTTAACCGATTGTCATGATTTAATTTTTTGGCGATCGCTTGTCTTAAGCCCGGTTCGCCGGCCACTGGACCGTATTTCGTTTTCCCTTGAGCTAACGCTGATGCTGCAGCCTCTTTTATGTGTTGAGGGGTATCGAAGTCCGGTTCTCCTGAACTAAAGCTACAGACATCAATCCCTTGAGCCTTCATTTCCTTAGCTTTGGCGGTAATGGCTAGGGTGAGGGAGGGAGTGACTTGTGTTACCCTGCTGGCCAATTGAATCATATTTATGCTTTCCAGCTTATTTATTCTGTGCGTAAACTATTGATCGTGTACCCACTGCGATTATATCACAGATAAATTAGAAATTAATGGGATTTAAACGGGGGGTTTTCGTCAGGCGATCGCTTCATCGTTTCGTCTTCGTTTCTATCAATTTTTGCCAACAAAACCTTACCGTGATCATCTTTTTTTTACTTTAGTTTCTTCCCTAACTGTTGATATAAAGAGGGACAAAAAATGAAAATTTCTTGATATTCAATCAGATAATTCTTTGGCTCAGAAGAAGTCAAGAGCAGAAGATGAAGCATTAACTTCTGACTTCTGACTTCGTTCACTGCTTTCCCAGGCAACAGTTCACGTCAAACTCCTCTGGAAACTGAGTAAACGCAACCACAGGGAAGGATAACGCTGTTGTAACCCGTCGGGAAGTTGTTGGATGAGTTGGGAAAACCAAGACGCAAAGAGTAGATTTTTGAAGCTATCGCCGGTAAACTCCCAATAAGATCCCAACCAACGAATTAAGTCTTTATTTCCGGCCATTTCCCAGATCCACAGTAATAAGGTAGGATTTTTGGTAGCAGCTTTTAAGGCCAGTCGGGTAAACATTAACCAAGTTGTCTTATCTTTGATGAAGGTATCGGCCACTTCTGGGGGAGAGTCAGCCAATAGACCAAAAAAGGTGTTTAACATGGCATTAATACGCTGTGGCGGTAATATTTTCCCGGTAGGAACCATCATTCCCTTAGAAAACAACCAAGTTACGGCGATATTACTTTGATAAGCTCGGATTTGGTTCAAATTCTTGGCTTGTAATAGATCGTGTTTCAAACAAAAATCCAATAAATAGGTTAATTTGTCTAAATTCCGCACTAAAGAGCCAAAACCCGTAAAAATTAAGGGAGATTGTAGGGAGGCTGCGTCTCCGATGGCTAACAGGCGATCAAAGGCTACGGTGCGATCGCTTTTACTCACACTAAAATGACCCGGAATATAACCAAAGGTGGGCTTTTTCCAAGTTAATTCTTCGAGATCACAACGACGATATTCGGACAAAATATTGAAGAAATCTTCATACATTTCTAACAAAGAACCGGGGTTATCGGGATGAACTTCGTGGTAATGAAATAGATAAAAGGTTAACTCATCTCCTTCCCCTGGAAACAATTCCCAAATTAATTGCCTTCCACGAGAAATATCACCATGAGAATTTAAAACATCACCGTATTGATGATCCCAAACTTCAGGAGCAAACCCTTCAATAATGGCTCCAACTGTAGGACAAACACTATTAAATGTTCGTTTCCCGTTCAGTTGCCAAGCAATAGGAGAAGCGGTTCCCATGGCATCAATTAATAATCTTCCTCGAATTTCTTGGGTTTCTGTTGTTTCTAGATTAACGACAGTAACCGTTACCCCATCCGCATCAATATCCCCTTTAATAAATTCGGTTCTCTCCCAAATTTCTCCCCCTGCAGCTTTTAATTTCTTCCCACATAAGTTCAAAAATTTAGTGGTATCAATGGCAATATTTAAAACTTTCGGAGTATGTAACACATCGGCTTTTAAATGAGGCGGATTATTGCCATCAAAAAACTTATTAAATCCGTCTACATACTCCTTAGCAATAATGGACTCAAATTCATCAACAGTAAATAACCCCAAGTCAATTAAACTTTGAAACTCAGACCGAGAAATATTCCATTCACGGTTCATCCGGCCAAACACCAACCGTTCTATCAAGAGAACCCGATAGCCTAATTGTGCCATCACCGCAGCGTGAATGACCCCTAAAGCCCCGCCAACATAAATTAGGTCATAACTAATAGTTGAAGATGTAGGGGGCTGATTTTGTTGAAAAATAACCTGTTTCGGTTCTTGGGGATTTTTCACCCCGTCTCGCCATCGTTTTTCCCACCAATAGACCCGTTGTAAATCTGTGTCCCCTTGGGGCATTTTCCGAAAAAAATGCACGGTTTTAGGATAATAAGCTTCTAAAGCCTCAAAAATTGAAGCAGCAGAGGGATTCAATGATGGTAACTGAGGATATTGTCCAGGAAATGCTTGTCTAATCTCATCTTCTAACTGACGACAAATTTTCCCTTGTGAGGGAAAGGGTTCATCTCCCCAACGAAAAATTTTCAGGTAAGTGGTTCGTTGTACGGACCAAAGAAAGATAGATAGTTCTGTTTCCCCTACTGAGGAGGGAGAACCGTCAGCAATAACTTGTAAACGAAGCCCATCTGGTGTAATCTTTTTTATACCAGTTAGGGGAGTCCAATCTTGGTGTAACCAGCGACGGACTTCGTCGGTGTTGGGGGTGGGAATTTCTAGATAAGTGATTTCCTTCATTGCGATATGTTAAGAAAAGCAAAAATAAGAAAGAGTACAGATTGCATTTGGTTGAAAATAAGCTAGACTTTCCGTTACTGTATTCTGAGAGACACTTAAAAGAAGTTTACAATTTGTGATCGATTTAGACAATTGACGATAACCTTATGCATTATCCCATTCCAGCGAGTCCAGAAGAAATCTTTGCCCTTCGCAGTAAGCCAGTTGATGAAGAGATGATCGCCGTTGCCATCACTGGAGTGGTTAATCTTGCCCGTTCTCAGGGACGATCTTTGGATGAGTTAACCGCCGAAGTTTTAGAAGATGATCCCTTGTTAGATGGGGTTCAACGACGTTGGTTAAGCGATTTAGTGCGTCAGGTGTGGCAAACTTTTCCCCAGAGAACCTGAGTTCGGAGTGCCATCACCCTTGGTTGATTAAGCGTTTTTTCATTTTTAAACAATTTCTCTGATGGTCAACCCGAATATAGTCTAATTCGTCCGTTAACTTATCCATAAAAAAGAGGCCGCGATCGCTTTCCAGGTCTAGGGGGTGAACATTTTGCTGTTGCAGTTCCCTTAATTTGGCTTTTAAATCAAAAAAAGGACCTTGGTTCCAGACCAGAATATCAACCCAAGTGGGATAAAAATTAACATTAATAATAATAGGAACCGTTGCCGGCAGATTTTCGTGGGCATAGAGGACGGTATTGGTAAACCCTTCCGATAAAGCCAGTTTACATTCCCATAACACTTTTGGGGCTAAATAAGGCTTAGCAATGGTTTCAAACCAAATCAAAATATTTTCCAAGGCCACGATTTCAGTCTTAACGGTGAGTTGAAATGGCTTAACTAAAGACTGATGTTTCTTACGCGGATAATTAGACTGCACCACTATTCTTATGAAATAAAATTAACACAGTCCGAAGGATCAGTTGCAGATCGTACCAATGACTCCAATTTTTTTGATATCTTAAATCCAGTTCGATGACCTGTTCAAAGTTAGTAATCCGCGATCGCCCGTACACTTGCCATTCTCCTGTCATCCCTGGTTTAACATTGAGGCGTTGCCACTGGGGAACTTCGTAGCTTTCCACTTCATCGGGGGTTGGGGGGCGAGTTCCCACTAAACTCATGTCTCCTTTTAACACATTCCAGAATTGGGGTAATTCGTCTAAGCTAGTACGGCGTAAAAACCGTCCTATCTTAGTAATACGGGGGTCATTGGTGTTTTTGAAGATAGCCCCTTTAGCTTGGTTGGGAACCTTCCGTTTTAGGGCTTCAGCATCGGCACACATGGAACGGAATTTAATGATTTGAAAGCGTTTTCCCAGCCAACCACAACGGGTTTGATGGAAAAAAATCGGACCCGGGCTATCTAGTTTAATGGTCAGGGCGATGGGAATAAATAAAATAGCGGTGAGCAATAAGCCCACCAAACTGCCGACAATATCGATGGTTCGTTTGATCACAGAACGAACAGAAGGATGGGTTTCGGGGGGCTGTAGAGAAGGGTTCGTGGGTTGTTCTGTTTCGAGGGTGGTGGTGATAGGAATAATCTGATCCAGTCCCGTCATGGATAAGACTGCCATCACCGGAGGCGGGGTTTGATAAAGGATGAGGGCAACATTTTGACGTTGAGCAGCTTTATAGTTATGGACTAAAGCCCCCACACCACTACTATCCATAAATTCAGTCTCGTTGAAGTCTAAGATTAGCTGCTTAGGAAGGGGGCCGGACGCTAAAAACTGATGACACACCTGCTTAAAACGGACCGCTTCAAGAACGGTTAGACGTTTAGGCATTACCATCACAGGGTAGTTATCAACGATCGTAATGGGGAAGAGGGTTTCTGGTGTTTGGATAGTCATCGCCGATTAGGGATTAGTCCATAGGTATCAACGCAGGGGACGCTTTCCTTTCTCCTGCTGCATTTTTTCTTTTGCCTTGCTGGCACTGCGTCTAAGGGCTTGTAAACGGGATTCATATTGTTTCCGTTGACGACGGTTAGGGGTTTGTTCGATGAGTGTTTTGAAAGCACTGCCGAGACTTTTATAGGCGTTGGGCAAAGTATAACCAAAACGGGTGGCTAAGGCAATAGCTTTTTCATCGGCTTCGATGGATTCTTTTAATTTACGTTCTCCGTTATTCTTCTGCCAGAGTCGATATCCAGAAATGCCACATAAACCTAGGGCTAATAGTAATAGTAAGCCATCTTGTACCCAAAGTTCCCCAACAGCCCCCCCTAAGCCGATAGCCAGGGCGGCCATTTCCCATCCTTCTCTGGGAATGGTATCGTTTTGAATACGGGCAACTTCATGCCAAAAGAGCAAGTTTCGCTGGTCAATGGCTAAATTTTCCCATTTCGCTAGGTCGATTTGAATTTCTACTTCATCTCTTCCCAACTCTTCACAGCGTATCAAAGGGGGATTAATTTCTGTACTCCCTTCCACCATCACCCAGTTTTGTAGTTCTGGGGGTAGTAAGGTTTTTAACCGCCTTAGCTCACTCATTTCTGCTCTAGCAGAGGAAGTTACATATGTCATAGTCGTATAATATTCGCATTGATTACCAAGAACTTTATCTTAGCAAACATCTGGGTTTAATCGCTGTTTCGGGTAGTATTTTTCCTTAAGTTGGCTCAAATTTTACTAATTAATAATAATAATATCCAGTTAAAAATTGGGGGAAATCATCCCCCAAACTCTCCATTAAATAGCCTTAGAAAAAGACTGTTCTTTCCGTCCTTTGAGATAAGGATCAAACACTGCAGCAATATTTCTGATTAACCAGCGGCCAGTATTGGTGACTTCTAGGCGATCGCTGTGTAAATGGATTAATCCATCGGCTTCTAAAGGCTTAAGATCGATTAATTCTTGGGCAAAATATTCGTCAAAATCAAGATCGAAATGAAGGTTATACTTCTCTTCAATGCGATTTTTGTAGAGTTGAGATTGACACATTAATTCCATAATAACGGCGCGACGAATGATATCATCTTTGCTCAAGGTTACGCCTTTTTCGATGGGTAGATGTCCTTCATCTAAGACTTGATAGTAGTCTTTGATCTTCTTATGATTCTGCACATAAACATCGTGTAACATACTAATTGATGTCATCCCAAAGGCAAAAAGATCCGATTCTGGTTTGGTGGTGTATCCTTGAAAGTTACGATGTAAATCTCCTTGTGATTGGGCGATCGCTAACTCATCATTTGCTTTGGCAAAGTGGTCCATTCCAATGAATAAATAATCATTATTGTTGAATTCTTCGATGGTCATTTGTAAAATGGCTAACTTTTCTGACGCATTGGGAAGTTCATCAACTGGTAGATTTTTTTGTGCTGGTTTGATCCAAGGAATATAAGCAAAGTTAAACACAGCAATGCGATCGGGATCTAGTTCTATGGTCTTTTGAACTGTCTTTTTAAAGGTGTGTCGGTTTTGATAAGGCAGTCCATAAATGAGGTCAACATTAACACTTTCAAACTCAGCTTCTCGCATCCAACCCATAACGTTAAATAACATCTCTTCGGGTTGAATACGGTTAATTACTTTCTGTACTTTGGGGTCAAAATCTTGAATGCCAAAACTAATACGATTAAACCCTAAATTTCTCAAGAAAAAGACTAAATTTCGATCAAGATATCTAGGATTAACTTCAATGGATATTTCGGCATCTTTGTCAATATTAAAGTTTTTAACTAAGGTGTTAAATAACTGATCAATTTGCGATTGATTTAAGTAATTTGGTGTTCCCCCTCCCCAATGAATTTGATTAACGGAACGATTAGGGGAAATTAATTCTGCGGTTCTTTCAATATCTTTGATTAAATATTCTAAGTAAGGAGGGGCAACTTTTTTATTGCCTGTAATGATTGTATTACAACCACAAAAATAACAAGCGGTTTCACAAAAGGGAATATGACAGTAGAGAGAAAGAGGGGTTTTTTTATGGTTTCCTGCTGCAATTCCTGCTCTAAATTCCGGTTCTCCTACCTTTGTCTTAAGTTCTGTTGCGGGGGGGTAACTGGTATATCTGGGTAAAGATTTGTCGTATTTTTTGATTAAATCTTGGTCAAATTCTATGGTTTTAGCCGTTAAGTTCATAGTCTTAATTAGCCTCTCAATGGTTTAGATAACTTAGGTAGGATAGAGCATAAAAAAAGGGGAAGTCAGTTTAATAAAAATAGCAACTTAATTTTTTATTGTCTGACTTTTGCCCCTTACTAATAACAGGATTGACAGCTTTATTCTGCAACTGCTAGATTGTGGGGATGACCCTGACCATGAGGATGTTCGGTAGCCCCAGGAATCGCTTGACGAGTGATTAATTCAAACACATGATCTCCGATAGCTTCTTTAACATCAGCTTCTAATTCATGGACGACATCACGGTTTAATTTAAAGGCATGGTTAGCTTCATCAACAATCTTTTGTTCTAAGGCTTCATCGATGGGTAAAGCGTTTAAACCATCCCGATATTTTCCTTTGAATTCCCGTCTGGCTTCTGCCGTAGCAATTTCCTCAAATTCATAGAATTGAGTTCCTTGATTTTCAGGTAATTCTAAGGCTGAACGGGCAATATTTTTTAAGCTTTGACCCCCAGATAAATCCCCCATATAACGAACATAGGAATGGGCCACTAATAAAGCCGGTTCGGTCTGGGAAACTTCCCTAATTCTTGCTACATAGGTTTGACCGGCTACGGATGGAAAAATATCGGCTGCCCAATTTTCTCCATAGTAGTATTCTAGGTCTTTTACTAAGTTTTGTTTGCGGTTTAATTCGGGAAAATAAATCTTACTAATAACGGGATCGTCTTGATGGCGTTCTAGTTCTTCTTCTAGGGTAGAATATAAGAAGTAAAAGTCAGCTAAAAGTTTACGGAAGGGTTCTCGTTCGACAATACCCTTGAGAAAACACTTGGTAAAGGCGGTATTCTCTGCCAAGGTGTGAGAATGACTGGTTCCTTCCCGAAGCTTGAGGGCTAAGTTATTACTCATGATCAATACCTCTTATTAACAGTCAGAGGTTCGACGTTAGACTTGAGACGAAAATCACTCTCTCGGTCTTCAGCCATCACACTACTGCTGTTATTTCTATTTCAGTTTATTACTATACAGTTATATTATCACTTAACTGCTAAACGTAGCAAAACTTAACATAAGGTGGTTTCCGGGTTCTGGGTTGAGAATTTAATAATTATTACGAGAAAATGGTATTTATTATTAAATTTACTCAAAAGACCTCAAAATTCAGTTATCAAGTAGGGAAGTTAGTTAAAAGTAAGAGGTAATTATGTTACAACTGGGTCAAGAATGCTTTCCTGAAGACGAACAACAAACCATTGAAGAGTTAGTGAAAATCTTTGAATTTTTAATGCGAGATTATCAGTTTTCTCCGACTCCGAGAACCCAACATCCCAAAAGTCATGGTTATGTTCAAGGGGAGTTTATTATTGAGGAAAATATGTCCGATCAATTCAAAGTCGGAATTTTTGCCAACCCTCAAACTTATCCCGTCTGGGTTCGTTTTTCTAATGGTAGTGGTTCCTTTGACAAAAATGGTAACTTTCAACCGGATACCCTAGGAGATATTCGGGGTATTTCGATTAAGTTGTTAGGCGTTAAAGGGTGTAAAGCCTTTGAAAATTCAGCCCCCAATGAGCAAGATTTTATTGCAGTCAATACTCCGATTTTTTTTCTCAAAGATGCTAAAGCATATCTGGATTTTTTCCCCATTGTTAATGGCATTAAGGAGGGAAAAATTACCATGAACCCTGATGGAACCCCTAACCATATTCCGGATGAGTTAAAAGCATCTTACGAAGCGATCGCCTATTCCCTTCCCTTACTAAATGGTGTCCGAAGTCAGGTTATGTCTAGTCCTTTAGAAGCAAACTATTGGAGTGCAACCCCTTATAAATTTGGTGAGACTGCTATGAAATATGCTGTTTTTCCTCATATTGAAGGAAAAAAATTCAATATTGATGCTGCAGAAGATAAAACAAATTATTTACGCGAAGCCATGACGAAACACTTAGCCGAAAAAGATGCTTATTTCGACTTCTGTATTCAACTACAGACCGATCCAGAAAACATGAAAATTGAAGATCCGACACTATTATGGGATGAAAAAGAATCCCCTTTTATTAAAGTAGCAACCTTAAAAATTATTCAACAGAATTTTAATAGTCAAGAACGGATAGAAATGGATGAAAAACAGTCATTTTCACCCTGGAATTGTTTGGAAGAGTATCGACCCTTGGGAGGGGTGAATCGGGCGCGAAAAATTTATGCAGATATGGCTGATTTTCGTAATCAGATAAATAATGCCTGATCTAGATCTAGCTTACTTTAATAATAAGGTAAGCTAGGCTATAAATAACTCTATGAGTTACCCTTTATTTTGCGGAAACTGAGGTTTAAACCAAACATGAGTCAAGGACACTTAAAAAATGAATTAAGAAAGAAAATAATCCAACAAAGACAAAGTATTTCAGAAAAAGATTGGCACGAAAAAAGCACAAAAATTTGTCAAAATTTGCAGCAATATCCCTTATTTAAAGAAGCTAAAACAATTCTCGCTTATTTTCCAATTCGTCAAGAACCAGACATCACTACCCTCTTTTTAACCGAACATAACTGGGGATTTTCTCGCTGTGTAAGAAAGTCATTAATTTGGCATTCTTGGCAACCCAACGATCCCCTTATAACAGGAAAATATGGGATTTTAGAACCTTCACCCAATGCCCCTATTTTAACCCCTGAAACTGTTGATTTAATCCTGATTCCTGCAGTGGCTTGCGATTACAAAGGATATCGTTTAGGCTATGGTGGGGGATTTTATGATCGCCTCTTAAACTCTCCTCAATGGTGTTCTATTCCTACCATTGGTATTATCTTTGAATTCGCCCTATTTTCTCAACTCCCTTGTGACCCTTGGGACCAGAAATTAAAGGCAATTTGTACAGAAGATAAAATCCTAAGCATATATACTTAACATTTGTCAATTAAGATTTATGAAGTTACTTAGCAAGACAAAATGGTTTTGCTAATATGAATGATAAGTATGGCTAAACACAGATTAATTCATAGAAAAATTAGTCGTCAATTGAGGTAATCTAAAAGAATTATGAAACACTTTAGAGACGAATGGATACAAGAATGGTGTGATGAAAATGGGTGGACTGATTTATTTAGAGAGCGTTATAATCATTACTGGGCCTTTCCTCCCGGTGCAGTTATGCCTGAACCCATTCCCTCAGAAGTATTGCATTTAATCAAAGCGACGAAAGGGTTTTGTACCGAGGAAAGAACCTGGTTAACCTCAGCTATTTTAATCTCAATTATATCCGTTGTTTTGAGTTATCTTCTCAAGAATCCAATGCCCATCGTTTTTGCTTTTGCTTTTGGGGCTGTTACCTCTGCTAAATTAGAAGTTGAAGAAATCTAACTATCAGAATCAAAGTATGGTTGAAGGTTAGATTGGTTTTGTTTTCTATCAGAATCAAAGTATTTTTGAATGTTATATTTATTTTCTTCTTGTTCAGGGGGTTTTTTGTCTTCAGGTTCAAGGGGGATATTGGGAATCACAAGAGAGGGTTCTGAAGGATTATTGTCAGTGTTATCCCTCGGTTGAGAGACTTGGGGAGGGGGTTCGACGGGAATAGGAACGGCCTTCGTGGGTTCTGGAATAGGCGTTAAATTAGGAGAAGGTTCTATTTCGGGGTCAGGGGCAGGTTTGGCCGCTGGGGGAGAAGAAGGTTCTGTTTCAGGGGTGGTAGACGGTTTGGCCGCTGGGGGAGAAGAAAGTTCTGTTTCAGGGGTGGTAGATGGTTTCGCTTCTGGAGTAGGAGAAGGTTCTGAAGTTGGAGTCGAGGGGGGTTTCGCTTCTTGAGTGGGAGAAGAGGGAGAACCCACAGAACGTCGAATCGGTCGACGGGGTTTGGGCTTCGGTTGAGAAAACTCTGGTTGAGGCGGTGGTGAAGGTTCTGGGGACTCTGGGGAAACAGAAGGGGAAACAGTCGGCTGCGATCGCTGTTTGGTCCCTAAAACGATGCCTAACATTAACCCTCCAATGATAGCACTGGCCGCTAAAAACGAACCCAATGTCAATAAAGCCCAAGGGGTTTTGTTTTCCCTTTCTTCTGGGTTGGTCAGGGGTTGAGATGAATCCCTATTCAAAGATAAATTGTGTTCTCCAACGGCGATAGTCGCTGCCGTGGGGACGGTGTGAGACACTTGTAGGGACCCTAACATTTCCTGGGCCGTAGAAAAGCGATCGCGGGGATGAAAACGAACAGCGCGATCGATCACATTTCCCAAATTAGACTTAATTTCGGGGCCTTCTTTTCGCCACAAAACTTCCCCCGTAGTCGGATCGGTGGCTAAATATTGGGGGGTTTTTCCTGTGAGTAAAAAGACGGCAGTTAGTCCTAAACTGTACAAGTCACTGGAAATGATAGGACGGCCAGCCGCTTGTTCTGAAGCCATATAACCAGGGGTTCCCAGGCCAACGGAATAGGGAGTATTACCATTGGAGTGAACCAGCGTGGCAACGGTTTCTTTAACAATGCCAAAATCAATTAAAACCGGTTTCTTGTCGTAATGACGAATGATAATGTTATCTGGTTTAATGTCTCGGTGAATAATATAACGACTATGGATATAGTCAAGAACCGGTAGAATACCGCTTAACATCTCTTTAACTTGGTTGGGGGATAAATTCCCTTGTCGTTGATGAATTTGGGTTAAGGTTTCTCCTTCGATCCACTCTTGTACTAAGTAAAAATCCCCTCCTTCTGAAAAGTAGGCGTATAGGGTGGGGATTTGAGGGTGTTTTTCCCCTAATTCCTCTAGAATCGCTGCTTCTTTAGCAAATCTTTCCTTTAACCAATCAGGAATAACAGGAGACTGAACCGCAGGTTTAAGTTGTTTAATAACACATTTTCTTTCTGAAGGCATATGGGTATCAATGGCGAGAAATGTCTCTCCAAACCCCCCTTTGCCTAAGCTTTCAAGGACTTGATAACGATGATTTAGTAACAATGACATGGTACCCCCCTATTGCCCTCCTCAGACAATCAAGCTTTATTCTAGCTAATCTGATTAAGTTCTTGAGTTTATCAATAGAAGGGACAAATTCAAAGAAAAACTTGCCCCAAACAATATGATCATCGTTTTAACTATTTCTTAGCAATGACCCAAACTGCGTGGACAATTCCAGGAATATAACCAAACAATGTCAATAAAATGTTAATCCAGAACTGCGGTCCGATACCCACTTGAAGGAAAACACCCAAGGGAGGAAGGATAATGGCACAAATAATCCGAACTCAATCCATATTTTTTCTTAAGTATATATACAATGGTAATTATTCAGGAAACGAATTAACTTGTCAAGATGGGAATTCTTAACTCCCGATTGAGGATAAATTGTAATCTAGATAACCAATCATCAGTAATTCTCCGAATTGCCAGATTAAAAATGATTGTAGATAATTGTATTATCCCTAACAATAGTATTAACAATGTCCTATTCATTATCCACTGAAGAAAAGTCTAATCAAACCTTATTTTCTTTATGTAATCCCAGAAAGCATCAACGTTATTATAATAGTCAAGGGTCTTCGGTTGAATTAATTATTGATGTTCAAGAGATAAAACAATCTTTAAAAGGAATGATTATTGATAATTCTTTTGGTGGTTGTGGTTTAGTCATCATCGGTGAAGAGAAACTGGCGATTGGTCAATTATGTAGTTTAAAAATGAAAGGAGTTGACTCAATTCTGTGTCAAATTGTTTGGGTAAAAAGATTAGAAAAATGTTTAACCAGAATAGGTATTAAATATTTAATTACATCCAATTAACTCTTAATTATATTAATTGATTAACCTAGTTAGCCTACCTTCAGCAATCAGAAAATAATCAGAAAAATAAATTATTAGGAACTTTTTTAGTTCCTATTTTTTACCTAATCTTGGACCTTAAATACTGAAATCTCTGTCTGTAAACTTTGGGCTGCATCATTCAATCTTTCTAGGACAAGATGAGTATCGTGTAAAGAATAAGCCGTTTGTTCTGATCCCTCACTTAACTGTTCCATTGCTTCACGAATATGTTGTGCGCTACGGGATTGTTCCTCCATACTTTTACTCACTAATTCAAAGCGAGGGGTGATACTTTGTACCTGTTCAATCACTTGGGCAATTTGATGACTAATATTGCCCACATCTTGCACACTACTACTCACTTCTTTATTAAATTTATCCATTTCCATGACCCCTGTAGAAACAGCAGATTGCATCTCTTTAACCATCTGTTCAATTTCCAAAGTTGCCACCGCAGTTTGATCCGCTAAACGACGAATTTCTCTAGCTACCACAGCAAAACCAGCACCATATTCTCCCGCTTTTTCCGCTTCAATCGCTGCATTTAAGGATAGTAAATTCGTTTGATCAGCGACCTTGGTAATAGTCAAAACCACACTATTAATATTGTGAGCTTTTTCGCTCATAATCCCTAATTTAGAAGCAATAGACGTGGTTGCTTCTGCCAATTGACGCATGGTGGTTTCCATTCTTCCCAGATCATCTTGACCTTGATTCGCGGCCATAGCGGTACTTTGAGAAAGTTCCGTAATTTGTTCCATGGTGTTAACTAATTCTTCAGAGGTATTAGCAATTTCTTGGGCGGTGGTGGTTACCTCATTCGTCGAAGCAATTTGTTCCGTTAACGTAGCCTCTAATTCTTTTCGAGAAGCGGCCATTTGGGTGGTGGAACTGGTAATGGCAATGCCTGATTGTTGCACTTTAGAAATCAAAGAATTCAGGTTATGAATCATGATTTTTAAGGCTTCTAAAAGTTGTCCAATTTCATCATCAGAAATCACGTCCACTTCCCCGGTCAGATTCCCATTAGAAACCTCTTCAGCCAACTCCACCGCCTGCCCTAAAGAGCGAGTAATAGTACGAGTAATCCAGTATCCTAAACTTAAAATCGTAATAATACTAATAATAAACGTAATCGAAACAATGTTAACTGTAATTTGTTGATGTTGTTTAGCCACATCGGCCGCTGCTTGAGATAAGCCTACCACTTTTTGTAGCAGTTCAGTATTACCATCTTTTAGTTTTTCTTGCAGAGGTTGAACCTCAACCGCCGCAGTGCTAGCGGACGGAATTTCATTATTATTAATTAAACTAAAAACCTGTTCAGCTTGATTATTATAGAAAATATAATTTTGTTGATAATCGTTTAAGATTGTGGCAATTTCTTGAAACGCTTGTTTATCCGATTGGCTACTAACTGTCCTAATTTGCGTCTGTAATGAACTTTGTGCGGCTTCGATGCCCAGACTAACCCGACTCTGATGATCGAGAAAACTGGTACGAGACTGATTGAAATTGGCCTGATTAGTTGGATTGTTGGTCTTATTAATGCCAGCAATATAGGCTTTTTCAAAATCCAGAACTTGGGCGAGTTGGTTTTCTTGAATCTGAATCAAATCTTGAATTAAATCAAGATCCTGTTCCGCCATTTGTTTAACTTCAGCATATAATCTAGACATTCCCAACCAAGTCACAACCGCCCCTACTCCCATAATCAAAGCAGAAAATACCAATAGTCCCAACAGTTTGGATTCAATGGTCATGGATTTGTAAAAATTCATAATATCAACCTTGAAGATTATCTAATCGTTGAATGCGATTTTTGAGGATAGCGGCCCCTTGTCTATCCCCTTGACTTTCTCGTAGCAATACCAGATGAGCCAGGGCTTCTCGGTAATTAGGTCGAAGATAGACGGCTTTTTGGAAACACCGTTGAGCCGCTTCTAGATTCCCTTGAGCTTGAGAAATTTCCCCTAACAAGAAATAACCCTGAGCATCAATGGGATTCCGTTGGAGATAACTTTGACAAGACTGGGCTGCTTCTTTTAATTTTCCCTGATTAGCGAGTTGTTGCGCCATTTCTAAAGAAGAACGTTGTATTTCTTTTTCTGGTTGTTTAGACAAAGGGGCTGAGGGTCTGGGTTTCAGTGGCGATCGCGGTTGAGGTTTAGGAGGACGCACAGGGGGGGAGGGAAACTTAGTCGAAGTTGTGGAGACTTTTTGATAGGCAAACGCGGAGGGGTAGGACATGAAGCGAAAGTTATCCCTTTTAATTAAGGTGGTTTCGACGGCACCAACGAATAGTAAGCCCCCATTCGCCAGGAGACGGTCTAAGACTTTGAGGACGCGATCGCGGGAAACGTCATCTAAATAGATTAATAAATGACGACAAAAAATCACATGATAGGGGGGATGATTCGGTGGCCAAGCAGAGAGTAAATTTTTAGAGGAAAACTTAACTTGATTGCGAATGGAGGGGCAGATTTGATAGCGATTGTCTTCAACTTCAAAAAATTGCTTATAATCGACTTGATCGTGAGAACGAAAGGAATTTTTGCCATAAATGCCTTTTTTGGCCAGAGTTAAGGCGGTTTGACTAATATCCATCCCTTCCACTGTAAACTGTTGGGAACTCAGGGGGGTATTCAGTAACGTCATGGCAATGGAGTAGGGTTCTTCTCCTGTCGAACAGGGAACACTGAGTATCCTTAAAGTGTCTCGGGAACGAGAAGGAAGCCATTGGGTTTGAACGTGGTGACGGAGTAGGGAAAATGCCTGTCGATGGCGAAAAAACCAAGTTTCTCGAATGACAATCTGCTCGACCAGTTCCTGAAATTCGTGGGCTGAAGAGTCTAACCGTTTGAGGTAATCCGATACGTTGTTGAAACCACAAGCTTTTTGGCGGATGGTTACCGCCTTGATTAACTGACGTGGACTCAGTTTATCTGGGCCCAAGCCAATCCTGCGGGCAAGCAACTGTTCGATCCGTTGATAGTCTTGGTTCATGGTTTTTGTTACTGCGAGCGATTTTCAGCTAACAACCAGGTTCGTTGGGAATCCGAGAGTAACTTATCAATCCGTAATCGTTGAATCATACCGTCTTGTTCGGGAATCATTTCTCCAAAATAAGCTGCCAATTCAGCCGTAACTTCTGTGGGAATCCATTCGCTTTCTGGTTTATAGAGGGTATCGGTTACTCGTTCTGCCATTAGGCCAAGGTAGCGGGTTGTTCCGTCAGGCAGAGGATAATTTACTATGATAATCCGTGTACTGAGACAATGACGACAGGGATAATCGCCAATTAAGTAACATAAATCGATAGCTGGTACGATTTTACTGCGATAATTAAATACCCCAGCTACATATTTTGGGGCTTGGTAGAGTTTTCTCAGTAGCACTTGGGGAATAATTTCCACCACTTTCGTGCTGTCGATGGCATATCTTTCGTCCCCCAGATGAAACAATAATAAAAGCATTGAGCAGTCCGATGAAGCAAGGGTCACGCTCTCCATTATCCCTTATTTTTTAAACAATCCTAATAACGGTCCCAAAATAAATCCAAAGACAAATCCTCCTGCATGGGCCCAATAGGCCACCCCGCCACTTTCCATTCCTACATTGGTTTGAACATTTAAACTGGCGAAGCCATAAATAGCTTGTTGGACAAACCAAAACCCCAAAAAGAAAACAGCAGGAATTCTCACCGTTGTTATAAAAATTCCTAAAGGAATTAACGTCAAAACTTGAGCTTGAGGAAAGCGTAAAATATAGGCCCCCATCACCCCTGCGATCGCTCCACTGGCCCCCAAGGATGGGATTTCTGAATAGGGGGAAAAATACCATTGACTTAAACCGGCTAACACCCCACAAGTCAGATAGAACACTAAGTATTTAACATGACCTAATTTGTCTTCGACATTATTACCAAAGATCCACAAAAACAACATATTGCCGGCAATGTGTAAAAAGCCAGCATGGAGAAATTGGGAAGTGATTAAGGTCATCCATTCAGGAATTGGATGATAAAAATCCACTCCACTAAATCCTGCAGTTAATTGTTTGGGAACAATGGCATAGTATTGAAAAAATTGAGCTAGTTCTTCAGAACTTAAGCTCATTTCTTGAAAGAAAACTAAAACATTAATAATAATGAGTCCATAGGTGACATAGGCAGTTCTTTCTGTGGGATTGTTGTCGTTTAAAGGAACCATTTTTGAGTAATCAAAAGTTAGAAGTAAAATTGCTTAAATCAAGTTTAACAAATAAAAAATCTCCCTAGATAAGCTAGAGAGATGAGGACGAAAGTGAACCAAAATTGCTTCTATTACAGAGTTTAGAAGTAAATTGAGCCGCCCCAGTAAGAATCTAATTTAGGCGCGACTAGAACGTAACCGGCCACATCGTAGAGATCTTCTTCGGTGAAGTCTCTTAGTTCTGGATAAAGATCGGAACGAGTGACGTTAACGTGCAATTCGGTGTAATCGTCTTCTCCATCGTAACTGGTGGGATATTTCAAGTAATCGACGATCGCTAAAACATTATCACGGGGAGGTTCAGCTAGGGACAAATCTTCTAACCCTAAACTAACGTTATTATTGGTCTTGGTTTTCCCTTGTAAGTGACATTGGGTACATTCACGAATAAAGAGTCTGTTACCATTGGTAATCTGTTGACTACTCAGGGTGGTCATTTCCCCCTCTTCGTTCAAAGGGATCGTACGAGTTTCCTCGGTTAATTCTAAGGCACTGGCGTTATGGATGGGGAATTGTAAAAAGAAGAAGATAGCAGCGATGGCCATCAGAATGAATCGTTTCACCATTGTTCTCCTGCAAATTATGATTTTGTGGGTATATTAATCTTTGCACGCATTACAGCATTATCAACGATACCACAATTCCTGAGCCTTAACCTTTTGCCAATGGTGGATAATCGGGCATTTCTTCAGGGGCAAAAATTGATTCTTTCGATTAAGAGAACTTCATAATTCTTAAAATAAAATAGATTTCTCCTCAATGGTTCCACTGTATGTCATTAATGGTTGAGAAAGGCCAGAAGACACAGCCATGCTAAAACTCTATCATTTACCCATTTCCTTCAATTCCCGTCGTGTTTGGATTACTTTACTAGAAAAAGGGCTATCCTTTGAATCAGTACCGATGAAACTCAACGGCGATCAACTCACCCCCGAATTTTTAGCCCTGAACCCCTTTCATCATATCCCTGTGTTGGTAGATGATCGCTTTAGCCTCTTTGAGTCCCTGGCTATTTTGGATTATCTTGAAGCGAAATATCCCCACCCTTCCCTAGTTCCGAGTGATCCTCAAAAGCTAGGCACGGTTAAGATGATCAATCTAGTCACCCTCAATGAATTATTACCGGCCATAACCCCTTTCCTGCGTCAGAGTATGGGATTTATTACCCTGGATGAATCAGCCAAAAATAAAGCTCAAGAAAAAACGGCCACAGTGCTTAACTTGTTTGAGAAAACCATAGGCGATCGCTCCTATTTGGTTGGCCAGACTCTAACCCTAGCGGATATTGTCGCCGGAACCTTAGTGGAACTTCTGCCTCAGATAGGTCTATCTTTGTCTGCTTACCCCCAATTAACCGCCTGGATAGAACAACTCAGTCAACGCCCAAGCTGGCAAGAAACGGAACCCCAACCCGAACAAATTGCCGAATTCCAAGAAACAATGAAAAAAATGATGGACCAGCGTGTTTCGTAAGCTGATAATTTTTGGCCGAAAGTTGTTATCGATTATTAACGAATTTCTGTAATAATTTAATGTGGACTGTGTAGACCGCTCAACTCTGTCTATGGAACGAGACAAAAATTTTGGTCATCTGCTTGTCTAAAACATGGTTGCCATCATATTCTTTTAAACAACGTACAACCTGTAATTATCGCTGAGATTGAATTCTCAACCTGCCAACTAACCTAGATCCATCCCTAAATCGTTATGACACAAGTATCCGGTTCATCCGATGTCCCCGATATGGGGCGTCGCCAATTCATGAACTTACTGACCTTTGGAACCATCACTGGCGTTGCTGCTGGTGCGTTGTATCCTGTGGTGAAATATTTTATTCCTCCTTCGAGTGGTGGCGCCGGTGGTGGTGTCACTGCTAAAGATGCCCTCGGTAATGATGTCATTGCCAGCGAATTTACCGCTACTCACAACGCGGGCGATCGCGTTTTAGCCCAAGGGTTAAAGGGTGATCCCACTTACCTCGTGGTGGAAGGGGATAACACCATCGCTGACTATGGTATCAATGCCGTTTGTACTCACCTAGGCTGTGTGGTTCCCTGGAATGCCAGTGAAGACAAGTTTATGTGTCCCTGTCATGGTTCTCAATACAATGCCCAGGGTAAAGTCGTTCGTGGTCCTGCGCCTCTGTCTTTAGCCCTAGCTCATGTTAATGTGACTGAGGGTGATAAAGTCGTATTCAGCGAATGGACTGAAACGGATTTCCGTACGGATGAAAATCCCTGGTGGGCTTAACTTTCAGTGAACTGGTAACTGACAACTGATAACCCCATCTACTGTTTAAGAATTACATAATTTTGACTGAGCAATGAGAATATCCGATTTTTCGGCAATTTGGTCTAAGGGTAAGCAAACATTACTGCGATGTTTCTTGATCGTTGTAGCCACCCTTGTCTTATTTATGGGTAATACCCAAACGGCTTCAGCTTATCCTTTCTGGGCCCAAGAAACCGCCCCAGAAACCCCCAGAGAAGCGACAGGACGCATTGTTTGTGCTAACTGTCACTTAGCGGAAAAACCTGCTGAAGTAGAAATTCCTCAATCTGTTTTACCTGACACAGTGTTTAAAGCTGTGGTGAAAATTCCTTACGATCTCGACTCCCAACAAGTTCTCGGAGACGGTTCTAAGGGCGGCCTCAACGTCGGGGCTGTTTTAATGTTACCGGAAGGGTTCAAAATTGCGCCCGCAGATCGTATTCCTGAAGAAATGAAGGAAGAGGTGGGAAGTCTCTATTTCCAACCCTACCGCGAAGATCAAGAAAATGTGGTCATCGTTGGACCTCTACCTGGGGAACAATATCAAGAAATCGTTTTCCCTGTCCTCTCTCCTGATCCTGCTAATGATAAAAGTGTTAACTTTGGTAAGTATCAGGTACACTTGGGGGCTAACCGAGGTCGGGGTCAAATCTATCCCACCGGACAACCGAGCAATAATAACGTCTTTAAAGCCTCTAAAGCTGGAAACATTAGCAAAATTACCGATCAAGAAGATGGTAGTTACATTGTCACCATCGCTACAGCAGAAGGAGATGTGGACGAAACTATCCCCGCCGGCCCTCAGTTAATGGTTTCTGAAGGCATGGAAGTTGAAGCTGGCCAAGCTTTAACCAATAACCCCAATGTGGGGGGTTTCGGACAAAAAGATGTCGAAGTTGTTCTGCAAAGTCCTGGCCGCATTACAGGCTTAATCATCTTCTTGGCTGGTATCATGTTAGCCCAAATTCTCCTAGTGATTAAGAAGAAACAAGTGGAACGAGTCCAAGCGGCTGAAATGAACTTCTAAGCAGGTTTAAACCACTGCTAGACGCTTCTATTCTCAACAGACAGGTTAACTAAGGAAAATGGGGTCTGAAGTCTTGCCTTTCAAGGCAAAATGTTTCTCCATCGGGCTAGAAATCCCGGACAGAACAACAACTTCTGACCTCTGACTTCTGACTTCGTTAAACCTGTCTGTTCTTTTTATGGTTTAATATTGATAATGATTCTTATTCTCAGTTTAAGCTTAATCGATGAAGCCTTCCCAAACACGGTTATCAATAATCCTATTATCCCTAATCTTAGGCGTTAACAGTCTTGTCGGATGTAGTTCAAGTGATACTGTTAACGTCGAGACGAATAACACGGATAACCAAGAACAAACTGACCAGCAAGATCAATTAGACATCACCGTGAGTATCACTCCCCAGGAATACTTTGTTAAGAAAATTGGGGGCGATCGTGTTAGGGTTAATGTGATGGTAGAACCAGGGGCAACTCCCCATACCTACGAACCCAAACCGCAGCAACTACAGGCATTAAGTGAAGCAGAGGCTTATATTAGTATTGGAGTCCCATTTGAAAAGGTTTGGATGGATCGCATTAGCCAAGCTAACCCCAAAATGCTAACCGTAGACTCCACAGAAGGAATTGAAAAATTAACCATGATCGACCACGATCACGATCACAGTCACGATCATGATCATGGTCATGATGAGGAAAAATCTAACCTTGATCCCCATGTTTGGTTATCTCCTAGATTAGTAAAAATTCAAGCACAAAATATTTATGAAACCCTAGTTAATCTTGACCCTACACATCAAGAAATTTATCAAGCTAATCTCAATAATTTTTTACAAGAAATAGAAGAATTAGATGATAAAATTAGGGGGAATTTAGCGGATCTTAAACAACGTAAATTTATTGTTTTTCATCCTGCCTGGGGTTATTTTGCCGAAGAATATAACTTAACTCAAGTGCCTGTGGAAGTAGGGGGACAAGAACCCAGTGCAGCTGAGTTAGGTAACTTAATTAAAGAAGCAAAAAAAGAGAATGTAAAAGTAATTTTTGCTCAACCAGAATTGAGTAGTCAATCGGCAGAAACTATCGCGAAAGAAATTGATGGAGAGGTTTTATTAATTAGTCCTCTTGCTGAAAATTGGACTGAGAACTTATTAGAAGTTTCTCAAACCTTTGCCAAAGTTTTAAAAGAAGACAATAATTAATAGTATAAACTGATGAAAACTGAAATTATTAATCTGAATCATGTTTGGGCAAAATATAATAAAGATCCCATTCTAGAAGACATTAATTTGACCATTTATGAAGGGGATTTCGTAGGATTAATTGGACCCAATGGAGGCGGAAAAACTACTTTATTTAAGCTCTTATTAGGGCTAATAAAACCCTATCAGGGAACCGTAAGGATTTTAGGTAATACGGTTAGTAAAGGGAGGCGTTATATTGGTTATGTTCCTCAATTATTAGAATTAGATCGAGAGTTTCCTGTTAGTGTTGCCGAGGTGGTACGGATGGGAAGACTGGGAAAACGACGTTTATTGCAGCCTTATACAGCAAAAGACGAAATGATTCTCAATCGTACCTTAGAACAGGTAGAAATGCTAGAATTGCGCGATCGCCCTATTGCTGAACTTTCGGGAGGCCAACGTCAACGGGTCTATATTGCGCGGGCTTTGGCATCTGAACCCCGTATACTATTATTAGACGAACCGACAGCCAGTGTTGATCCGCAAAGACAAAGCAATATTTATGAGTTATTGAAAGAATTAAATCAATTTATCACTGTTATCATGATTTCTCACGATATTGGGGCAATTTCAACTTATGTTAAAACTGTAGGCTGTCTTAACCATCGTCTCTTTTTTCATGGCGATCCTCCTTTGAGTAGGGAAACTATAGAACAAACTTATCAATGTCCTGTGGATTTAATCGCCCATGGGGTTCCGCATCGGGTTCTTTCTAGTCATGATTGTCCGTTATATTATCATGAATAATTAATGTTAGAAACAGTTTGGGAATTATTACAATTTGATTTCATGAGAAATGCCCTTTTTGCAGGGATATTAGTTAGTATTGCTTGTGGAATTATTGGCACTTTTGTCGTTATTAATCGCATTGTTTTTATTAGTGGTGGTATTGCCCACGCTGCTTATGGAGGGATTGGATTAGGATATTATTTACAAATTAATCCTATTTTGGGGGCGATTTTTTTTGCTTTATTATCTGCTTTAGGTATGGGTTTAGTAGTGAGAAAAACTGAGCAAAGGGCCGATAGTTTAATCGGGGTTATGTGGGCGGTGGGGATGGCAATAGGAATTATTTTAATTGATTTAACCCCAGGGTATAAAGCGGATTTAATGAGTTATTTATTTGGCAGTATTTTAACGGTTTCTCGAGAAAATATAATGATAATGTTGGTTTTGGATATTATTATTGTGTTAGTTGTTAGTTTATTTTATAAAGAATTTTTAGCCATTTCTTTTGATCCCACTTTTGCAATGACCCGTAATGTCCCTGTGGATGGTTTATATTTATTATTAATAGGAGCGATCGCTTTAACCGTGGTGATGGTCATGCAGGTTGTGGGGTTAATTTTAGTGATTGCCTTGTTAACTATTCCGGCAGCGATCGCCAGTCAATTTCTCAAAGATATTAAATATATTATGTTAGTTTCTATGCTCTTAGGAATGCTGTTTACGACAGCAGGATTAATGGTATCTTATTTTTTTAATGTCACATCCGGTGCGACCATTATTTTAGTATCTGGGACTGCTTATTTAATGAGTTTAGGGGCGAAAACTTTACAGAGGTAGAACTTTCTTCATTTTTGAGGAGAGATCAAAAAAGGCATCTGTTACAGATGCCTTTCAAAATAGCCAGTAAACTTGACTGTTTTAAACCATTTTTCAGGTTTTGTCAGTGTTAGTTTACTTAAAGCCGACAGCAGCTTGCCAAACGAAGGCTAAAGCCAAGAAAAATAAAGGGATAACTGGTAATACGTCTACCAGAGGATCGAAAATTTGATAAGCTTCGGGTAATTTTGCTAAAAGGAATACTGTTTCCATATGGTTATCTACCTTCCCAACTCTTTTATATTATGGATCACACAACATCCTATCATAAACAGGGAAATTACTCATCCTCTTGTTTGGGTAAAGGTTCAAACACGGGACAATAGCCCTCTGGAGTCACTTTAAACCCATAGAGAGGAGACTGAGAGTTCCAACAGCGTTGACCCCGATAATGACAACAGGTTAAACAACAATCTAAATCACTAAATACCTTATCCGTATTACTTTGGTTGAGGAGTTCCCGTTGAGAAATGCCCCGTAACACTAATTCATCCCCTTGCCAACGGGCTTCGATCAGTCCCGTACCGGCGAAATAACGCCAGTGAGGATCATTCACAATGGCATGGGGAAACGTCACAGTAATATTTGTCTCAACATCATTTAACTCTCCCTCATAAACCCCAGGAGAGGGGGCTGCTGGTTGAATAAATTTATCCCCGATGGGAAGTTCGACCAACTGTCCGGGGGAGGGAAGATGAAGTTGATAACGATTTTGTAACTCTTCTAAATTGGTTAAATCCGTTAAATTAATGGGAGACCCATGCACAAAAAGAATATGTTGGGGTCGTAAATTATGGATCAACTGAGTGGTGTTACGACCATCGCTATGTTCGGCCAAGACGTAGGACTCGCTATGAACCGATATCCGTTCCATCAGATTAACAATTTCAGGAGATTCTAGGGTTTGGCCTTCGTGGGGAGAAGCAGGGAATAACATCACCCATAACCCGGACAACAAATACCCTTCATCGTAAAGCGTGGTCAGATCATCCGTTAAAACAATGCAGGGGGTTTGTCCAATTTTTCCCCGTTGTTGAGGGGTCAAACGACTTAAACGGGGACAAATACGGTCATCCCAAAATAAGGACTGATGTTTAGCAAAATTTTGTACCGATAGGGGAAATTCCGGGAGTAAGTCTAAATAGCGATCGCAAGCGTTGGCCACCTCTCCATCGACCCAAATATCTAAATCTCGTCCCGTAAACTGATGATGCGATCGCAATAATTTTAAAATTTCTTGGCCCAATCCCAACGTTGGCACCGGTAACACCACACTATATCCGTGGGTCAAACACTCATGAATGCGCTGCATCAATTGTTTTTCTTGTTGACGACGATGGGGATGACGAATGGTCCCATAACTGCCTTCAATAATCAAAATATCAGGGGATAAACCCCGTAACGCTTCGATAGAAAGCCCTTCAACTAATTGGAGGTTAGATAAAGAAAAATCCCCCGTGTACAGTAACTTATACGTCCGTTCCACCGTCCGATAAGTCAAGAGAATAGACGCGGCCCCCGGTAAATGGCCAGCCCGAAATAATTGCACCGTTAAATCGTCAAATAATTCAAACGGTTGTTCCCAAGACAACCCCTGACAAAAGTTAGCGGTTTTCGGGGAATTTTTTTCTGGCCAATTAAGGGGTAGGAGTTGTTTTGTGACTTGACTGGCGTATATGGGTAAGTTGGGAAAAGTCTCATGAAGGGCTTTGAGTCCTCTGGCATGGTCACTATGGGCATGACTACAGACGACGGCATCTACAGGAA
The DNA here is from genome assembly GCA_030066295.1 of Crocosphaera sp. GTDB lineage: Bacteria > Cyanobacteriota > Cyanobacteriia > Cyanobacteriales > Microcystaceae > Crocosphaera. The sequence goes on along the minus strand of JASJBX010000056.1, from coordinate 51,004 downwards.
CTTGGGTTTGATTAATTAAAGGGGTCAGATCCTTTAAACCACAGTCAAGCAAAATATGATGAGGCCCGAGTTGTACCTCTAGACAGACTCCTTCTTGCTCATGACCCACCCCATAGGGCAAACAAGCGAAACGAGTTGGACGATGCTCAGCTTTAGGCGGATTTTGACTCATAGACACTTTTTTTCAGCCCTGAAGGGGGCTTAATTAGTATCAAGGATAACAAGGTTTTTCAATTGTATCGAATCTTTGCCCTAATAATCTTCTCCCTCAAGCAATCGTAAATTAATGGCATCGGCACTTGCGGGTAACCCTTCTGCTAAGGCTAAAATTTCTAAAGCATTGGCTAATTGTTGCAAGGCCGTCGAGGAATATTCGATGAGATGAGAGGGTTTTAAGAAGGTTTCCACTCCCACCGAAGAAGCATAACGAATTAAGCCAGAGGGGGGGAGAATAACACCTCCATGGCCTAAATAGCTTTCGATAGCTTTGGGGGTCTTGCTGCCAATTAAAAGGCTGTCGACGGCACGAAGTTTTTCTACCACCTCCCAAGGTTCAGCCAGAGTTAAGATAACGGTATGGGGGGCGAATTGATTGGTGATCTTCACCCCTTGTTCGAGGGACTCCACCACTGCAATCAATCCATAATGGGCGATCGCTTTTTCCGATAGAATACCATGAGCATTATCTTGTAACTTTTGTTGTACCTTGGTCTGAATTTTTTGGGCTAAACTTAGATCCGTTGTTAGCACCACTACTGCACTACTGGGATCTTGTTCGACTTGGGCTAATAAGTCAGCCGCGATGTAGCTTTCGTTGGCTGTTTCATCGGCAAGAATAAACAATTCTGAGGCATCGACGGGGGTATCGGTGGTGACGGTTCCATATACCATTCGTTTCGCTAGAATCACGTCTAATCCGCCGGTTCCGGTGATCACGTCTACTTTGGGAATGGTTTCGGTTCCGTAGGCCAAAGCAGCAATGGCTTTTGCCCCCCCTAAGCGGTAAATTTGGTTAACCCCTGTCATTTGTGCTGCCACTAAAATATCGGGGGGAACTTTGCCAGTTTCATCGGGGGGACTGACAAGAATAATCTCGGGGACTTTGGCAATTTTGGCGGGTAAGGTTTGCATCAGGATGCGACTGATAGGGGACCCTTGATCCCAAGTCACATAAATGCCGGCCCGTTTGACCGGGGTGTAGCGTTTGCCCACCACCACGTCGTCGGCTTCAAATTTTACCCAAGGTTTGGGCAGTTGTTGTTGATAAAAGCTTTCTAGTTTTTGACTGACGGTTTGGATGGCATCGAGTAAGTCTTTGGAAACCTTTTGATAGGCTGCGTCTAAGTCGGAACCGCTTACCTTGAGGTTAGTGGGGGTGGTGAGGGTATGGAAGGGTTCAAACAGTCCTTGATCTCCTTGGTGTTTGATTCTGTCGAGAATTTCTCCCACAGCGACTTCTTTTGCTTGAATCTCGTCTCGATAAGGGCGATCGCGGATTCTTTGCAATTCTGCGTTTATCTCAGCTGAGTGGGTGATGATTCGCAACATGGAGTTATATCACTTTGCTAGAATCGCTAAGTCAGAATGTCCCGTCTTTCTCTTCTTGAAGTTAAGAAAGAAACTTGCTTCTAACCTGGGGTGGGACTGTTGTCAATCCTTTCCTTAATCTAGCTTACCTTGTATTTTTGAAATTGTAGTCTCATCCAGAACTTTCTACTAAGATTCTCCGTCGGAACTTTGATGGGCGGCCCCTAGATAAAGTTGTGCGACCTTGGGATCGTTGAGTAATTGTTCTCCTGTGCCTTCAAAGCGATCGCGGCCACTTTCGAGGACATAGGCGCGATCAGCCATCATCAGGGCTTTTTTGGCGTTTTGTTCCACTAAAACGATGGCTTTCCCAGTACCATTGATGGCTTTGATCTGTTCAAAAACACTATTGACTAAAATGGGAGACAAGGCGGCTGAGGGTTCGTCTAACAAGAGTACATCCGGGTCTAACATTAATGCTCGTCCCATGGCTAACATTTGTCTTTCTCCGCCGGACAGGGTTCCTGCTTTTTGGCGGCGACGTTCAGCTAATCGGGGAAACATGGTGTATATTTTCTCTTTTTGCTGTTTTAATGAGCCATGGGTAATAAAGGCCCCCATTTCTAGGTTTTCTTCTATGGTGAGGGTGGCAAATACGTTTTGAATTTGCGGAACATAACACATCCCTAGTTTGACAATTTGATCGGATTTTAAACCGGTGATATTTTTGTCTTTAAACATAATTTGACCTTGATTAACTTTTAGTAGGCCAAAAATGGCTTTAACCAAGGTGGATTTTCCGGCACCATTGGGACCGATAATGGCGACTAATTCTCCTAAAGAAATCCGAAAGTTAATGCCTTGTAATATGTTTAAATCTTTGACATATCCAGCATAAACGTCCTTAACTTCTAAGATATTTTCCATTGTTTCAATCGTGATTACCCCGATGTACTCATTTTAGAATTACTGTTATTTTTTGATTTTTTCTAAAAATAAAGATTTAACCCCGAACTCCGAACACCTAACACTGAACTCAAATTTCTAGGAGGGTGTTTTTTGTAAGTCGGGTCTTTCTTCTGGTACAATTGCCCCTTCTACGGGACATACTTGTAAGCAAATTCCACAATCAATACAAGTCGCAAAATCAATCCAATACCAGTCGGTTCCTTTCATATTTTTTCCGGGACCTTCATGAATACAAGCAACGGGACAAGCATCTACGCAGTCAGCAACGCCTTCACAAGTTTCGGTAACAATGGTATGTGGCAAGGTTCTCTCTCCTTTCTAAAGGATATCGTTTGCCATTTTAAACTATCTTGGCAACAATCAGTGTTTTATTTTTAAATAATATCAGGGTCAACTCAGATCAGGGAACAATTAAGCTTAAATAGAGTCGTTACTCAGTGATTCGTTGTGGCTATTCAAGCTTAACTATTGTTTTTCACTATTTTATTTTTAATGTCTAATTCAAATCAAAATAAATTGACTCCTGGTCTTGTTAATATCTTTATTGCTTCTCTTCTTGTTTTGTTAGTTGTTTTATATTTTTATTTTATTAAATTCGATAGCAATATAACTGGGTTTTTTCGTATTGGTTCAATTTTACCTTTATCTCCTTTTCTAAATCCTGAAAATACTTTAATATATGGAGGAGAAATTGGTTACGATGGGCAACAATTTTTGAGTTTGGCTCTCGATCCTTTTTTACAAAATCCTGAAACAATTAATAGTTTAGACCATCCGATTTATCGATATCGTCGTATTTTATATCCTTTATTGAGTTATATTTTAGGGTTAGGAAATCACCATCTCATTCCTTATATTATGGTGGGTATCAATGCTATATCTATTATTGTAATTGTTGCCCTTACTCATTTTTATTTTAAGTATGATAATGTTTCAAAATTTCAGTCTTTATTTACTCTATGTATTCCTGGGGTTTGGATGGTATTATCTTTAGGAACGGCTGATTTATTTAGCAGTGTATTTTTAATAGCTTCTTTTTATTGTTATCGTTATGAGAAATATAAGTTAACAGCCTTATTTATTAGTTTAGGTTGTTTGACGAGAGAAACCTTATTAATTGTTTGGTTCGCTTTATTTTTAACCAGTTTAATACAACGAAGATTTAAACAGATTCAATGTTTATTGTACGGATTAATTCCACCCATTTTATGGACGGTTTATATTAGCTTTTTAGATTTACCTGGAAAAGTAAGAGTTAAAGATAATTTCGGTTTTCCTTTTATGGGTATTATTCAGAAATTTATCAATATTTTAACCGGAGAAATCTCTGGATCAAATCTCTTTGAAGCCTATATGTTCCTCATTTTATTGTTGAGTTTTATAGCTATTTTTATCCTTTATCTTAAACATCGTAAACTCAATTTATTAATGCAGATAAGTAATGGATTTTATAGTCTAATGTTTACTTTTAGTAGTATTACCATTTTGGGATACTATCTCGACTATTCACGGGTGTTTATGGATGTTTATTTCTTATTATTACTGAGCTTAAATTTAACGAAAATTACCTATAAAACTGTTTTGTTTTCAGCATCAGGACTGGCAAGCTTAGCTTTCTTGATTTTACATTCTTGAATCTTATAATTTCTTCGTAGGGATTAACAACCGATAAAATATAAATTTAATATGTAAACTATTTCAGACATTGCCCACCCGACAAGTTTAATTGATTTAATAATGTCTCTTTATTTGGAACATCGTGACAATCTTAAGTCTTTAATTTTGTCATCATCTATGATAATATACAGAAGCAAAAAATAAAATTTAAGCATAACTTATGTCTTGGAAACGTCCAGATGGCCGTCAACCGAACCAACTTCGTCCTGTTAATTTTGAACTCAATTTCACTCGGTTTTCTGCGGGTTCTGTTTTAGCACAGTTTGGAGATACAAAAGTGCTTTGTACTGCAAGTATTGAAGAAAATGTACCTCGGTTTCTTTTTGGAAGTGGTCAAGGATGGTTAACCGCAGAATACAGAATGTTACCCGGTTCAACCCAAGAACGTCAACGCCGAGAATTATTAAAGCTATCAGGAAGAACCCAAGAAATACAGCGATTAATCGGTCGAAGTTTGCGCTCATGTATCGATTTAAAACAGTTAGGAGAAAGAACCATAACTATTGATTGTGATGTCTTACAAGCTGATGGAGGAACCCGTACTACTTCTATTACAGGGGGATATGTTGCGTTAGGGTTAGCGGTGAATAAATTGATAAAAAAAGGAGAGTTAACCGCCTCTCCTTTACAGTTTCCCGTTGCAGCGATATCCGTGGGACTTATTGAAGGAGAGGCATTTTTAGACTTAAATTATCCTGAAGATTTCAAAGCAGATGTTGATTGTAATGTGGTTATGACTGAAAAATTAGACCTGATTGAAGTCCAAGGAACAGCAGAAGAAAATAGCTTTACTCGTTCCCAACTTAATGACATCTTAGATTTGGCAGAAATTGGCATCAAAGAGTTAGTTTTTTTACAAAAGAAAGCGTTAAATTTGAGTTAGAATTAGGGGTTTGGAGTTAAAAGAATGACAAGCATTAGGTAAAACAGATCAAATAAAGATTTCTTTCTTTATACCCTACGTTTACCTTTATTTGTATTATTATAGTAGAAAAACTGATATGCAGTATTTTCTGAGATTGTTACTAAGGATGCTTATTACGAGTTTGGTGTTGATTATTATTTCACCCCAAACAGTCGCTATCAAAGAAGAAGCATTTCAACAATTAAAAAATACAGGAGAATGTCCGGCTTGTAATCTATTTCAAGCTGATTTAGTTGAATGGGAATTAACGGAAGCTAACCTGAATGGAGCCAATTTAACGGAAGCGGATTTATCGTTATCTCGCCTCAATAAAGCTAATTTATTTCGTGCTAATTTAACCAAAGCGAGATTAAATGAAACCCTACTTTTAGAAGCCAATTTAACAGAAGCTAATTTATCTTTTGCTCAGTTAAATGAAGCAAAATTACAAGCAGCTATTTTAAAGAATACCAATCTATCTGATGCAAGTGTACAAAGCTCAAATTTAGAAAAAGCTAATTTAGAAAAAGCTAATTTAACTAATACGAATTTACAAAATACTAATTTAACTTCAGCAAAGTTAAGAGGAGCTAATCTAAGTCAAGCAAATTTAGAAAATACCATATTAAACTATGTTGATTTTCGAGAAACAACAATAACAGGTGAGACAAAAATTAACGATAAATGGCGAAAAGTTCAGCAATTTGTGAACTATCAATTAGAAACTGAGACTATTAACTTGAATCTTAGTCAAGTGTCTTTAGAAAGTTCAGATTTTAGCGATCGCAATTTAGAAGGAACGAATTTAACACAAAGTAATTTATTTATTGTCAACCTAAAAAATGCCAATTTTTCCCAGAGTAATTTTACACAAGCTAGTCTCAATTATGTGGATTTAAGTCAAGCTAATTTAACCGAAACTAATCTAAGTCAAGCTATCATCAAACAAACAGATTTAACCGAAGCGAATTTATCAGAATCTAACCTAACACAAGCTATCTTAATTGACACAGATTTAACCAATGCTAACTTAAGCAACTGTGATTTAACACAAACAGATTTAACGCAAACTAATCTAACAGAAACCGATTTTAGTCTAGCTAAATTTACTGAGACAAAAATACCCAACAATACCCTTAATTATAAATGGAGAATGGTTTGGAAAATTCTTAATAACAAACTGGAAGATGATGATATATTAGCTAATTTAAACTTAAGCAAAGCCTATTTAAAAGGCGTAAATTTATATAGGAAAGGACTTCAAGAAACAAATTTATCGGGTTCTAATTTAGAAGAGGCTAACTTAAAACAAGCTAATTTATTCAAAGCTAACTTTAACGAAACTAATTTCAAAAATGCTAACTTAGAAAATGCAATTTTAGCTTATGGAGAGGGAAATGGAGCAGATTTTACGGGAGCTAACTTGAGGTATGCTAACCTTAATAAAGCAAAAGGAATCAATCTTGAAAATGCTATTCTCTGCGGTGCAATTCTTCCTGATGGGAGCAAATATATTTGTCAATAAACATTATCTGACAATGATCTTTTGATTCCCATCAAACTCCCAAGGAAAGGTATTAAAATCGACAGGAATACTATCTATTCCATCAACCCTTAAACGTACAACATATTCCCCTTGAGTAACTGAGGGAATGTTACAAGTAAGGGTAGTGATGGTAGGTTGCTGAGGATGGGAACGTTTACGAGTCGGAAAAACCTGATCCCCCCATAAAACAAATGCTTTTTGTTTCGACTGTAACGCAGGGGTACAATGTACCCTAATTTTAAGAGGACCTTCTCTTGTTTCTTGTGGGGTTAAAGCAATGACTTGAGCAGCTAAACTTAAAGGGAATTCATTAGATTGTTGGGTTTGATTTTCCCCTTCTATACAAACAATACTAACTAAATATAAACCAATTCGCCACTCATTAACTGCTACTTCTTCTGGGTTAGGGACTTTTATTTGTATTTTATCAGATTTGATATCCTCTAACGGCTCAAGGTCTAAACTATGTTTAAATTGAGTATGGGTCAATCTAATTTTAATCCCAGGTTTGTCCAAATTATTCCCTCTAAGGGTGATAATATCCCCTAATTGTGCGCTAGGTTTACGGTTAGGTAATTCAATATTTGTTAAGGTTGGTAAAAAACCTAATTGTGCAATTTTCCCCTGTTTATTATGTTGAGATAGCACGGGTAGAGGAATCATTAAAGATTGTTGACTATCAATCAAAATAACAGATACTTGATAGCAAACACAAGGACGATAAGGAACATTAAAACCTTGCCAAATTGACAAAGTTTCTTCTAAAGAAAGGGATAAGGGAATAATATTAATTTGCTCAATTTGTTCATGTAAATTACTTTCTCTTAATTCATTACTGGTTGCTGTTTCAATCATATTGGGAGTGATTTTATTAAGATCATGAAAAAGACTAATAACCTTTCCTAATAATTCATGACTTATCACTTCATCATCTTTCTCTCCATAAACAGAAATTAAATAAAATAAATCCAAACCGAGAGGACTTTTTTTACTTTCACCGCGATTTCTTTGAGCGATGGGATGACGATTTTGCCAAGCTAAATTAGGAAAAAGATGATATAAAAAAAGATTTATTTGATTCGTTTCATTATTGTCTCGTGCTTTATCTAAGGGGAGAGTTGTGACATTTTTTGCCCCAATTCCTTGATTAATTCTTTGATTAATAAGATTTTGTAATGTGGTTGTAATAGCTGCAATTGCTAAATGATTACTCATGATTTTACGAGATAGATTAAATTCAAAAAGTATCAGAATCTTTGCAAGAAGTAATTTCAAAAATAGGGGTTAATTGAACTATTTTTAATAAGCATTGTCCCTTTCTTGTTTTTAAAACGTCCGCAAATTGATCGCCAACTAAATTACGACGATTATCTCGGTAATAAATCACAGATAAGGGGTAAGTCAAGGGATATTTTTGACTTCTGACTGCTTTAGTATTAACCCCATAACTCCCTTTATGATTACAAAGATTGGTTTCAGGAGTAATTCCTTGTTCTCTATCTAAAATTAAGGGAGAAATAGCATCTTTTCCTTCTGTAGAAATGGCCAAAGGATACACAGAACATTGACTAACAATTTTACTTAAACTATCAAAACCAATACTACCAATGGGATCATCATTATCTTCAAAATCTTTAATTATACATTGTAATATTCCTTCTTCTCCGTAGGTTGAACGGCGATAAATAGGACGAATATCCTCCGATTTTTGAGAACAAGCTTGATTTTTAAGCATTGTATCGGTTGTTTCTGGATTATCTTCCTTCGCTTTTGCTACCAAGAACTCATATTTCTTCTTCATATCTTCAGTTTGTAAAACTCTAGCTTTAAAGATTGCTTCAATTTCTGGATCGGTTGGAACATATAATTGAATAGGTAAGGGTGGGAAATGACGATTTAATTCGTCCCAATGTTTAACTTGTCCCGTATAAATTTTTTGCAGTTGTTTAAGGGTGATTTGTCCCTTCAGTGCATAAGGGAGTCCATTCTGTCGTTTTGCATAATTAAAAGCAACAAAAACCGCGATCGCATCATAAGCAAAGGGTGAGGTTTTATACTGGGTTGAGAGAGGAGAATCGGGACTACCAATCATAAAATTAATTCTATCTATTTCCCTCTTTTTTGTAATCCTGATTGGTGTTGTTACTAAAAACTTGAAATCACTTTGATTTCCTCCTAAAGAAATGTATGTCCATTGTTTGAGATTAGGAAAAGAGTTCTCAATTGTTTCCTCCAGATTTTCCCTAAACTTAGTTAAATTTTTTTGAGTATAGACATAATCCCAACTACTTCCTTGAATAGCACCATAATAAAAAGTACCCGATGAAGTATCAGCAATATTAGCAATTTTTCCTCTAGCAAACCCCATCAAATTGAATTGAGAGACTCTAATTTTTATACTTAACCAATAAAGCAATAAAACCAAAAGAATTAAACCGAGTATTCCACCTCCTATCCACCACCAACGACGATGATTACTAGTTGTAGATGAAGATAGAGGTAATAAGCTATGACTTACCTTAGATGGACTGATTTTGGGTCTAACTTTTAAGAGTTCTTGTCTGGCAATTTCGGCTGTTTTTAGAGATAATATTCCCTTACCCATTAAATTAAATAAGTAAGTCTTTAAAACTTGACTGCAATCTTTCCAATTCTTATCTTGATAGGGATCAAGCGGTTTTCCCTCATCATCTACCGTAGTTCCTGCTAATAAATAAAAACCGATATAGCCTAAATTCTTTAAATCTTCTAATCTTGCTGTATCAGTACAAATTTCATTCAAATTTTTAGTTGATAAAGGATCAGCAAACCTCTCCCACAGAGCTAAATCAGCTAAATAAATCAAAAAACTTTGATGATCAAAAGATATCAAGAGAGTATCTAAAGAGAGATTTCCATGAGCTATTCCAGATTTAACAACACCGAAAGATAAGCGAAATTTTTGACGGTGAAGTAAGGATAAACTTTGTAAAACTTGGTCTAATATTTGCCAGACTATTTCTTCCTCTATTGAATCATTCTTCTCTAGATACCCTCGCAAAGACAAGGCCGAAACCGCTACATTGAAAATGCTATAACAGCGTTGGTACGAACGTTGAGCCTGACGCTCGATAATAGTTTCTTTAGGAAGAAGAAGACGAAAATCTGGTTTTCGACCATCAATTAATTGTAAATTACTAAATTTTTGTAAATTATCTGGACGACGTTTAATGTCTGATTTTTCAAAGCACTTATCAGGAAAAAGATATTCTTTAATAATAACTGCTTGTTGATCGATTAAACAGGTTCCTTGGTAAAGTCTTCCTAACCCTCGATAGCCAATGGTCCGATCAAGTAAATAATTGCCTTCTTTGCCTTTAATTTTGGTTTTTTCTGGGACAAGAGCAGGAAAATGGCAGATTTTACAGGAATCTTCTGGAGATTCCTCCTTACTTTGCGATTTTAATTGAGGAAAATTAAGAGGACAATTAAGAGGATTTCCCCGAGAACAAGGAAATTTACTGAATAAGGTAGAGTTAAAGTTGACACGCTGCATTGATGGTTGATTTTTTCTCATCTGCCGATATTCAAATGATAAGATATGTTGCGACTAACGGTTAACCTTGAAATCCTAAAATTTTCTGTTATTTCTGTCAGAATTTTCCATTATGTTCTTAAAATTAGGGCATCGTTAATCTTGTAATCTTAAAGATAAAAAAATAATGGCTCAACAAAACGTGATTAAACTTTTCCGTGATCTCCAAAAAAATTCTAATTTAAGAAACCAGTTTGAACAGGTGGACACCCCCTTAAAATTTGTAGCAGTTGCCGGCGAGTTAGGCTATCATTTTACCCTCGAAGAATGGCAGGAACTAACCGCGTTTAAAGTGGAAGAATATGAATGTGAGCTATCAGAAATCCCCGGTCTATAGTTGATGGGGACAATATGGCTGTATTAGTGGTGATGGGAGCAACCTTGCAATGCCTTCCCTTTGGCAGTGTTCCCAGTTCTTTGATTGTAATTCCCAAAGGGCTGCCAGTAAATGCTAGTGGTCGATTCGCAGCGACCATTATGGATTTTGCTCCGATTGTCAACATACCGACTTTTGGGATGTGTACATCCCTTGCTAATCCCACCGTTGCTGCTGCGACGGCTGCGGCTCTCGGTGTGTTAACCCCCATGCCTTGTATTCCAGCAACCGTTACTCCTTGGACTCCTGGTGCTTTAAAAACTAGAATTAATAATTTTAATGCCTTAACTAATTCTTCAGTTTGTAATTGTCTCTGGGGTGGAGTTATTAAAGTGACGAGTCCTGGACAATTTACCGTTCAAGTTAACTAAATTGTGGGAGGAAATATGATTGATTCAACTAACAGCAATGAAGGGACTAATTATATTACTGCTAATCGTTTTTATGTTGAAATGGAGGGACAGGGTCAAATTAGTGCTAGTTTTAGCGAATGTTCGGGGTTAAAAGCGAAGATGAACTACGAGACTTATTTTGAAGGGGGTGTCAATTATCAACAACGGATCATTCCTGGAAATGTTGAATTTTCAGAAGTGACGTTAAAACGGGGAATGATTAACGATCTCGCTTTTTTGGGATGGACTAATCGAATGTTTACCCAAATCAAACCCCAAAACTCTCGACAAATTGATAATTGTCGTCGCAACGTTAATATTTTACTGTTCAATCAAGGGGGAGAAATTTTACAATGTTGGACATTAATTGGTGCCATTCCGGTGAGTTGGCAAATTTCTCCCTTACAAGCAGAATCAAATGCAGTGGTTATTGAAGAATTAACCCTTGCTTATGAAGGTTTGAAAGTCGATGTTACCTTAAATCCGCAACAAACCACTAGCAATCCTCAAGGGGGTGGGGCGACAATTCATGATCAAGGAAGAGAGTCCAAAAATAAAGGATTCTTTGCTAGTAATTAACTGTTTTTTGATTAGTTGGAGCGTAAATTGTGACCGATAAATTAGAAAAAGCGATCCTAATTCATCAACCCCGCGATAATGATAAAAATATTGAATTTATGTTTAATCCGAGGGAACTAGAATTTGACCATGAGTTAATCTTAAACGAAGGGAAGACTGCTAGAGGGGATAATGGGTATCCTAAAATGAGTTATGGTTATCGTAAACCTTGTATTTTAACGATTAATAATGTGTTATTTGATGGTTATGAAATGGGGGATAGTATTGGGGGATATATTAAGAATTTAACTCAAGCAGTTTATTTTGCAGAGAGTGGAGATGCTAAGAATAAACGTCCTCCTGTGTATATTTTTGCTTGGGGAAATCAACGGTATTTTACTTGTTTTGTTCAACGGTTAACCTATCGTCTCACTCGCTTTTTAGAAAATGGAACCCCCATTCAAGCGATGGCTAATTTAACCCTCGTCAAAGTTGACAATGCAGATAATCCAGGAGGAACAAGTTCCGCTATTGATCGCAATCAAAACACTCGATGGTAATTCGTTAATTGTTTGTTTGATTTAACTAGAAAGATAGCTCAATTAATTAGTTTAAACTTTAATTTTATGACCCCTCCCATTCACATTCAACTAACCCCATTAACCTTACCAAAAGTTCTACCACAACCGATTAAAAGACAAGAAAAACTCAGACAAGCTGAAAATTTTTACGAAACAGAAAATGAACGTTCATCTCCGACAATAGTTGTCTATCCGGGGGACGTTGGGGAATTGGTGTTTCAGTTGGAAAACCTAACTGCTGAATTTCTTGATTTTAGTTTTAGCTTAGAAGGCAATTTCCCGAAATCCTGGTACAAAATAATTAGAATGGATGATAAGTTATTACCTTTTATTGTTTTGGGATTAATTGATTTAGGATTATATCATTTTTTATTATTATTTTGCTCAGTTAATAATCAGAGTATATTAGTCTATCCTAATGAAAATATTGATATTATTATTCAATGGAAAATCCCTGCCGATTTTTTTGAATTTCAAGAACTTCGACAAGATAGTTATTCTTTAAACCTAGATTATCAAGGGAGTTTTATTAGCTATAATTATCAATGGTCTTTGTTTAGATGTCCTCTTGCATTGGCTATTTTTTTGTTGCTGATCAATAATAACATGGAGTCTCTAGGATGGGTTTTTATGAAAAATTTTATTAGTTCTAGGCATGCAATAATGCCCTTTCAGCTTTATGTTCGTCCTGATAGTCTTTACTTAAATTTTCTACCAGAAGTTTACAAACAAACGGACTTTCTAACTCAAAAAAAGCAATTAAGTTCTCAGAAAACGGATTTTATAGAACGTTTTCTCGCTATTTTTGAACAAACCTTTGAACCGGATGTTAACATTTTAGATACGCTTTGGGGGTACTTTAACCCCATGCTTACCAGTGACACATTTTTACCCTTTCTTTCCCATTGGGTAGGATGGAAATTAAATCCCGCATTAAGTCTTTCTCAACAGCGTTATTTGGTTAGTAAAGCCATCGAATTGTATAAATGGAAAGGGACCCGTTATGGTTTACGACTATACCTACATCTTTGTACTGATTTACCCTTAGATGAAACGTTACCAGAAAGAAAAAAACATATTAGTATTGAAGAAACATTTGGAGAAAGATTCACCCTTGGTCAAACCAGACTAAGACAACAAGTAGGAGTGTACCAATTTTGTATATTAGCTTTCTTAAAAGGTGCTGAAAGATTTGGGTTATCATTACTTTGGGTGATGATTGTAGAAAAATCAAATGCTATCTTGCAAGCATTAATCGGAGGAGGACAAGCCCATCATTTTACAGTAACATTACAATCTCTTGCCGGTCAATCAATTGATCAACGCCTAGTTCGTCAAATTATCGAACAAGAAAAACCAGCCTTTTCAACTTATGAACTAATCATTAAGGAGTGAGGAATAACTCAATTTAGACATCATAATGAGTGAAGAACAAAAAAATATTTTTCTATGATAATTATTGTAGAAAAAAACTAATTGATGAAGTTAACAAGTAAAAAAAAAGGCTTATTTAAAGATTATGTCCCATTCATTTCCCATGATTAAATCCTTAAAACGTCTTAATGTCATTGATGGATTAGAGATAACAGCTGAACGCTGGAAAATTGCCCATCAATATCATAGACAAAGACAAAATATTTATTATCAATCTCTTCATCAACCAGGAATTGTTCATGGTTTAGGGGTTTGTGTTATTCCTCCCCCTAAAGATAAAGATGTTTCTCCCCAACACCGTAATCATCGATGGGTTCAAATTCAACCTGGTTTTGCTATTGATAGTTTTGGTGATCTTATTGTTGTTCCCAAAGCAGAAAATTATTATATTTATTCCCAGATAAAAAATGGTATTTCTCGCTTAATTTATTTAGTTATTCGCTACGTAGATCCGGATGAGTTGAAATTACATAATAAGATAGAAATAGAAGAAACTTTTCGGATTGAAGAGCAAAATAATCCTCCCCAAGCAGGAGAAATTGAATTATGTCGTATTCAATTAGAAGGAGAAGAAATTGTTTTAAAATCTCCCAAAAATGTATTTGAACCGACTGCGAATTGTCTTGATGTCCGTTACCGTCAACAAGCGCAAACTAAACCTTTATCCTTAATTTCAATCGCCGTATTACCAGGAGATGCAGAAGAAGAACAACAGGGATTAAATCGGTTATTAAAATCAATTAAAGGACTTGATTCAACCTATGAAGGATATCAGAAAATTAGACAGATATCAACAACCGATTATCAAGAAAATAATCACAATTATGATGATGTGTTATTTTTAAGTCAACAGCGATCGCAACAATTATCTTCGGAACATTTTTCGTTTCTTCAAAGTTATTTAAACAAAGGTGGAATTATTTTGACTCAAATTTCTACCAAAAATACAAAACTTGAAGAACTAAAAATTATTGAACATCAACTATTAATAGAAATTGAGCGCATTGAGAATACCATCTTGACAGCTAATAAGCGAAAAAATGAGAGTCAAGAAAATTCAGACTATTTAACTCGAATGTATCCTATTTTAAAAGATGAACTCACAGAAATAAAAAAATCAATTATAATTGAAGTTGATCAACTTTCCTTTAAGATCGAAAAGTTAGCTGAAAAACTCAATATTTCTCTAGAAACCTGGGAAGAATTATCCGGTTCCCACCCACTGAAAAATGAACCTTTTTTATTTCAAAAACTCCCAACCATTAATAATCAATCTCTGCAACTTTTAGTGGGACAAGGATTAATTATTATTATTGGTGATATGGTTTCTATTTTTAGTGATAATCAGCAAAATTTGTCTAGAGAAATTATCAGAAACAATCAAGAATTAATGCTTAATATTTTAAAATTCGGCTATGATCGTAAGCAAATGCAGCAAGCATTACAGAAACCTTTAGAAAATCAATAAATTGAGGATATTGCTATGAGTAACTTGTCTGAACGTCCCGAAGTAAAAACAAAATTTATCTCTTTTCGCTGGAAAGTTCTCTTATTAATTTTGACCCCACTGTTATTAGCGATTATTTCTACACAAGTAATGTTATGGATATTTTTTAAACAAAGATATGAAGAGCGACAAGCTACATTTGTTAAGGATAATGCAGAAAAAATCATCGATTATTTAATGAATCAAAAAATAAATATAGAAAATCTTAGTAAAATAAATCAATTTAGGTTATCTGGAAAAGAGATGCAGAAAAATATCAATAATCAATCTCAGTCCAGCCTTGAAACATATTTTTGGTACCAAATGAAATATAATCCTCAACTCTATCAGGTTTATTATGCTAGTGAGAAAGGAGAATGGTTAGGAATTAAAAGAAAACAAAATGATCAATTAGTGACTCAATATAAAGGTCCAGAAACCAATGGAGAGTTTCGGGAGTATTCTCTGAAGCAGGGAGGTGAAAGAGAAGATGAATATAAGGTCATACAAAAAACAAATCCTCAAGAAAGACCTTGGTATAAATCAGCAAAAAAGTCTAAAAAAATTGGTTGGACTAAGGCTTATTCATTTGAAAATTCTGATAAAAATGGTCAAAACTCCAATGTCGGACTGACTCTTTATCAACCTTTTAATAATGTCGATAGTAACAAATTTGAAGGAGTAATCGGTATTGACTTAAATTTATCTTATCTTATTCAAGACTTAAGTCAAATTCGTACGTTTGAAGCGCAAGAAAAGATATTTATCATGGATTGTTTATCTCAATCTGCTCAATCTGAAATCACTGATTTATCTCTAATAATTGCTTTCCCCGACTCCAATCAACCTAACTTTAACGATCCTTCAGCAGTTGAGATTGAAGAACAAATCACAGAACGAAATTATTGTCAAACAAAATACCCAGAGTCAGATCAATTTACATTTAATAACAATGAGATTTATCTTTCACCTTTTCAAGAAATCTCTTGGTTATTAGTGATGACATTTCCCAATCAATTGTTTATGAAACCATTAATGCAGTTAAGCTTATTGATTTTTTCAGGCGGTGTTATTTTAAGTGTACTTGCAGCAATTTTAGCCTTATTCCTTTCCCGTAAATTAAGTGAACCCATTACTACCATAACTGATGCTGCAGAGGCAATACAATCAAAAGATTTGGAAAATTTAGATTTCAATAAATTAGAAAAAATAAGTAAAAAAAATGATGAAATAGGAGTTTTAGCAAAAGTGTTTCTTAAAATGATCAGTGTTATTTATAAACGAGAAGAATCTCTCAGGAAAAAAATTGAACAACTTGAAGAATTGACCGCATTACCAGGACAATCTTCTTGGTCAACTGAACAAGAATATATTGAACAATTAATTAAAACGTCTCAATCTATCCGCAATGGAGATCATCACAATTAGTACCTTTAAAAAATAAACTTATCCATGAATGAACATTCAAAATAGATAGTTGAATCTAATCAATAACTCTTGAATGTTTACTTAACCAACTAGATTAAAAATACTTAGAACATGAACAATAAATCAATAGAAGTAACAATTTCAACTAATTATATCGATTTTAAACCTGGAAAAAACCCCGAAACTTTTCAAGTATCTGTGGTTAATCTTAGTGATCAATTTGCCAGCTTTCAAGTTATTTTACAAGCAGCAGGAACCGATGAAATTAATATCAATGATTGGTATCAACTGACTCCTGATATTGGTCAAAAAATACCTCCAAGTGGCACAGCAAAATTTTCTGTTACACTGCAAAAAAACCCTATTCCAAATTTTGCTGGTTCTTTAGATATTTTAGTTACAATACTATCAACTGAATTACAAAACATTGAAGAAAAAGAATTCCTCCGTTTGACCATTGAACCTGGGGAAGATGAAAGTTCTTTACGGGTAAGATTACCTGTTAAAAAATTCCATATTTATCCAGGAAAAACCATTGATATTCCTTGTGAAATAGAACAAATTGGGATTAATTCAGTTAATATCACTGCCACATTAACAGGTTTAAATTCTCCTTGGTTAATAGAAGAAAAAATTCAGAGATTGTCCTTGCCAAGAAAAACAAAGAAAGAACTTATTTTTAGTTGTCAACTACCTTCAAATAACACTGTTATTAGTCAAACTTATCCCTTTATTATTAAAGTTGAACAAGAAAACGTTCAAGCGGTGGAAGTCGCGGGTTCCTTAGAGGTTTTTCCTCTGGGAAAAGTGATTTTTAAAGCTACTCCCAACTCCCAGCAACTACCCGAAAAATTTCCTTGGTTTCCCCATTGGAAAACTTCTACAGTTAATTATAATTTACAGTTTGAAAATCAAAGCAATTTAAAACAATTAATGTCTGCTAGTTTAGTTCAATCTGATAGTTTTCCTCAACAGTGGGAAATGATCAATAAACAAATGCCAATCATCTCACTTTTAGTCTTCAAACTTTTTGTTAAATTATGGGAAAAAGAACCGATAGCTGCTAGTTTATTTCTGAAAGAAAATCAGTTTGTTAAAGTTAATCCTAATGAAACGAGAGAATTAGACTTAAAAATTCATAGTGTACGTCCTTGGGTTGGTAGAGTTAAAACCTTATTTTTTGCTGTTTCAGCTATCGCTAGTGATACTAGACTTGATGTAGAAAATAGCACAGAATTATTACAATTAAAGATTTATCCTAAGATTCCTTTATGGTTAGGAGGTCTAACGGGTTTATTATTATTATGGGTGTGGTATGGGTTGTCCTGTTTGAATCCCTACAGTCCTATCTGTGGTCATCAACAAGCTGTTAATTCCGTTCAGTTTAATGGACGGGGATTAAACGCCATTAGTGGTTCTGATGATCAAACAATAATTGAATGGGATTTAAAGGGTTTTGGTTTGAAAAAACTTTTTACTAATCCTATTTTATCTAAAAGAAAAACAGGTAAAAAAGATAACGACTTACTCATATTAGTCAGACGAGTTCGATCTTTATTTAACGACCAAGAAAAGAAAAAAGATAACAACTTACCCAAATCAGTCAGAGTAGTTCGATATAAACCCCTTGAAAATAATGTTGTTGCTGTCGGATTAGAAAATGGAGAAGTTCAAGTATGGGACTTATTAGATGATCGTAATTGTCTTCAATACAGTTTTAAACAAGATGCTAATAATCGAGTTTTAGATATCGCTTTTTCTCAAGATTCTCAGTTTCTTTATGGTAGTTATGGTAATGGACAAATAAAACAATGGAAACTGAATCCTAACCTCAATAATTCGCCAAATTGTAACCCCATAACCACAACCCCAAATCAAGAAAAAATGTTTGATTTTGCTATTTATAGTGTGGTCTTTGTTGGAGCAAATCGTGATTTTATGGTGCTAGGTGGGCAATATAATCGATTATGTTTAATAGATAGTAATTTTACTAACGAAGAAAAAAAGTGTGATGATATTGGTCAAACCTTGGGCAACGACAAACACTATATTCAAAGTATTACCACCGCCCAAGATAAACCTAATCAAATTGTCACGGCTGATAATCGAGGTACAATTCAAGTGTGGGATTTGAGTGAGTGTCTGAATAAACGAGAAAATTGTCAAAACCTTGCACCGACAGACCAATGGGACGGACTTGCACCGAGAGATCAATGGAAAGAGAAAGAAAATCCTTCTCAGGTTTATCCTGTGTATTCAGTGGCGTTGAGTAGGAATGGATGTTATCTCGTTAGTGGGGGACAAGATGGACAGGTTTTACTGTGGGAAATGAGTGGAAACGGAACCCGGTCGAAAGCTGAATATACCAAAATTCACCAATCACCAAAACCCATCAATTCCGTTGATATTAAAGTCATTAACCAAAAGATTCATATCCTCAGTGGAGGCGATCAAACCAAGGTTCGTTTAAATGTCTATACTGATAAAAAGTTAACTACTTCAGAATGTAATAACTGAATTTGCGATGACTCAAGCTGAGCCAACCAGGGAAGAACTTAATCAACAACAAAATGGCCTTGATTTTCCCTTGGGTGTTATTCGCAACCCTTCCTCCCAAGTCTCAATCATAGCCGGGGAAACCTTTTATCTGAGTGTTACCGTTGCCAATAAGGGCCAAGACAGTGTTGTTCTTACTCTCACCATAGAAGACCCCGGGGAAATGTTGCCACAATGCTGTGTTTCTCCTCAGACAGCATTCGGTATTGAGGCTGAGCAAACTCGTGAATTCATCTTTAAATTTGACATTCCTATTGATGCTCTTCCAAAAGTTTATTCTTATCGTCTCAAACTCGACATCTTTTCAGAAGATGTCCTTCCCCCTTCATATTATCAAGGGCAACTACCCAAATTTTATCGGGGAGAAGTGCGAGTTTTACCTACTATTGAGCAAACCCGTGATCTCAATGATCCAACTTTTACCATCTCTCCTCTGACTCGCTCAGATAACCCTCTAGAAGTCCTGGGTGGAGATTTAACCCCCTTCACCTTAACCATTCATAATCGCTCTAATCAAGTCGATCGCTTTTATTTGAGTTGTGATGACTTGTCTGATGATTGGTTTAAAGTGATCTATCCGGATGCGGCTACCGTTGGGGGAATGATTACCTCTAGTGATGGATTAGAATTAAACCCTGGACAAAAGGGACAAATTCAATTCTTTTTGACCCTTCCTGCCACGATCAAAGCGGGCCGCTATTCCCCAACGTTACAAATTTTATCCACCAATTATGGGGACAATCTGGCTTTATTTGATTTAATTCACCTCAAAGTTCTCCCACTCTATCAAGTTGATTGGCAACTGATCACCCAGGTAGGAACGGTGATTGACAAACCAGGATGGTATGAAATTCGCCTGGACAATCAAGGGAATACCAACCGCAAACTACAACTAGAGGTGATCGACACAGAAGGCGATCGCCTGTGTCAATACAGGTTAGATCGTACCATTGTCGAATTATATCCTCAAGAACAAACCCTGGTTAATTTACACATTATTCCGCCTCATCCTTGGAAACGTCCCTTTACCGGCAGAGCGTTCAATTTCACCGTAGAAGTTAGGGATCTTCAAGGACTTCCTTTGCCTATTTCTCGACTTCCTGGGGTTTTACTTTGGAAACAGCGTCCCTGGTGGCATCTCTATTTATGTATTTTAGGTATTTTACTGCTGTTAGCGGGTTTAATGGGGTTAGGGTGGTGGTTATTGACCAAAAAGCCGCCAAACCCCCAAGTTAGTAGGTTTACGCCCCAAAATAATCGCTATGATGCCATCGATAACCAAGTGATTCGTTTAAATTGGCAGATTGCCCATCCTCAACAACTGGCAACCTTACAATTGATGGGGGTGTCTCCCGAAGGAGAGGTGTTATCTCAACCCATTTCCTATGATTTTAGTCAAGGGATTCCTGATAGCTTACAAGAATTTTGTTCTTTAGATCAAACCCTCTTGTGTACCAATGTGCCAACGGATGGCTTTAAAGCGGGAAATTATCGCTTTCAACTCACCTTAACCCCCAAGGGTGATCCACCAACCCCGTTACCTCCCGTTACGACTTCTCTTATTTCTATTAGTCCCATTCCTCAACCTGCTTTGTCCCAGTTAACAGCGACTAATACCAAATATATAGAGGGGGTAAAAGACGGAATTAAGTTAAACTGGACTGTTGATAATTTTCGTTTCATCAAACAGTTAATCCTCTCCGTTCGTTCCACTGACTCCAAAAAACCCTTTGAGGAAAAAGTTACCATTGTTCAACCAACATCCTCTAAACCGCTTCCTACTTCCTGTACTCTCCAGCAAAACCAGTTAGTTTGTCATGACTTTCCCACTGAGGTTAAAGATGTGGGAAAATTCGTCTTTCAATTAACCCTAGTTCCTCTCCATAATCTCCATCATTCTCCGGTATCGGTGCAAAGTGAACCCATTGAGGTTACGGCCAAACCGGTTCCCATTGAAATTTTACAGTTTAATGTGGATGGAAACCCTACCCCTCCCAGTTACCAAGTTAATTTAGAAAAGAAACAAGCGATTTCTCTACAATGGCAAGTCAAAGGAGACAACACCCTTAAAGTTGAATTGCTTCCGGCCCCCGGTACGGTTGAACCCTCTGGGGGATTAGTTTATAACCTCTCTCGCGAACCCAAAACCGAAACGCTACAATTAACTGCGATCGATGCTCAAGGACAAACTAAAACCCGTTCGGTTATCATTGAAACCTATTTACCGTCCCCTTCTACCACCACAACACCAGGGGAAACTGGGGGGAATGTAAATACCCCTAACTCGGCCACAGGAGGGAATGGCCAAGCAACATCTCCTTCTGGAACCTTATCAGAATCAGAGACAACTGAGGGGGATGAACTGACTATACCCCCTCCACCAATGACAACCGATCCTCAGTTTCGTTAGGATATGGTGGTATGGTTCCGAAATTAGATGAATTATAGTCGTTTCAAAACAGAGGAATTTGAGCATCTTGCTCACTATCTTAATAATAAAGAAGGTAGGTTTTTTCTCCTTTTTATTGAAATTAACTATAATTGTATTTTATACACCTAATTAAATATCAAATTCTTGTTAAAAATCAACAAAATCATGGAGATATTCGTAGGGTTCGTTTAATTGTCCATTGAGGGCAATGGTCCCATGATAAATCATTTGACTATCTGTTTTGTTTAACTCATCCCACACCCGATCAATTAACTGTTTTCCGAAGTCTTCTGAAGCATCACGGGGTAATTCATTCGGTAAATTATCCACTGCCATTATATCAATGGTTTGAGGTTGAAATGGCTGACTTTCTCTTTCTAAATAAGGCTCATATCCGTAAATTGGCTCGGCAATAGTAGAAGGTCTAACGGTGCAAGGAATAGAGGCATCTGGAGCAATATCACAGGTAACATCGGCAATTACTTTGATTTTAAAATCATCTTTTTTCATGTCTTCTTTGGTGAAGAAAACAGGCACGCCTTTCTCCCAATAAATGCCGTTGATCATGATATCACTTACCTTAGTATAAGGTTCAAAACTAGAAGAATATTGTTCTGGATGTTTATAATAGTCAGACTCATTGAATATATCTTCTCCTTTTTTATAATACATATCTTGTACTGATAATTTTGTATAAACAGGAGAGGAAAATTGTTGCGTTACAAAGTCTTGAGGTGCAACTTGTTTGATATTCATTAAATCTAACACCGTCGCTGCACCATTGCTAACCCTTCCATCTCCAGTAATTACTATTTTAAAATTAGGCAAAGATAAATTTTCATAATAAGTCTTTGCCTCAGCAAAATCATAACATTGGTGCATAGGTTTTAACGCAAAAGTTTGCTGACGTTTTCCCCAGGCTAATATAGCATTATGCGCCCCCACAACCCCCGCCCAATGACCAAAAGCGATGACTCTTTTTCCTTGGTTATCACAAAGACATTCGTAGTCAATTAAACGTATTTTTTTCTTTAAAATTGTCTGTAAAAGTTTTCGATTATAAGGTTGCTCTTTATGAGTATGGGAAAAAAACAAGTAAGTTTTCTCAGGAATTAAAGCAGCAATCGGTACTTCTTTAACTCCTAGCAAAATGTCACAGTTGCTAATATTATTAACGACAGAAATACCTCTTTTTTGATATTCTAAATCAGAAAAACATCGCTTTTCACTAGCTTGAATAACTATCTCTAAATTTTGATCGGTTTGCATTAAATATTGACATTGTTCTGGGGTTAAAGGCACTCTAGAATCTGGAGGATTTTTTTCTTCTCGGATAATAGCAACTTTCATAAACAATAAACACTGTTAATCTACCATAATTATGATAGATATTTTTGCAAATTTCTGAGACAATTTATACTATTTCCCATAAATCCAATCCTTATCCCAAGGAGATCCCCCAATTTCTAAACCCCCTAAACAACTGCTATCTTTGACGATGATTTTATCATTATGATCCCTTAATTCTAGGGTTAAATGTCCTTGTACAGTATCCCGACAAAGAAACCGTAAACCCTCAGCCGTGGGAACCCTAACATAAGTACCAAGTTCATCCGTTTCTCCTTCAATTTTAATCACAAAATTATCATTTTTTCCTTTCATTATCCAACTTCCCCACGGTTTAATTTGCCAAGATAACTGACTATTATCTCGATCAAATTTATAAAATTTACCCTGATAATGTAAGCCAATAATTCCAACAGATTCCTGCCAACTTAAAACTTGTCTGATGCCACCCGCAGCCGTTAAAGATAGGTCAGATTCTTGCTTAAAACTATTACAATTGATCCAAAACCATTTAGTGGGAAAAGAATGCCCCCAGTTCTTTTCATTATAAGCAGGAACATCCTTAAATTCATACTTTTTCCCATTCCAATCAATATAACCCGTTGCCCATCCATGAGCCATTAACACTTGCCATCCTGGGTCAAAAATAGGTAAAAAAGATAAACATCCTGCCGTTGCTTCTTGAGGATAAAAACGATTACCCCAACCATCAATAAACTCGATTTCATAACACCAACGACAATAATTTTTAGTCACTGGATCTTGAATATATCCCTGATTTAAACTATCCGTTGCTTGATAGCCTTCCTTAACTATTTCCTCAAAAATAATTGGCTCAAGAATTTGAGATTTGAGATTAAAATGTTCTTGTTGCCAATGACATAAAGCCAACTTTTGATCGCTTGCCCAAAATGTTTTTACATTAGGGAAAATACGATACAAATAATCCTTATTTTGCCCTAATATTTGTGCTGCACCTCCACTATGAGATTGGCCACCACTGGGATCATCAATAGAATACATAAAGGCAAAACTTTGACCCCATTGGGGTAATGTAACGCGATAATACCACCCTTCAAAAAAACGCCTTGAACTGTTATCCCAATGATAACCAGAATGGGGGGTTTGCTTTAACTTATCTATGTTTAACACATCCTTACAAACCAAGTCGCTATCAATTTTTAATTATGGATCGAATAAGCTTTGATCACTAACTCTAAATTAGCAAAAGGCAATACCACAACCCACAAACTGGCACCAATAATTAACACCATCCAAGAAGACAGATCGCTTTTCGCTGTTGTTTCATCAGCCCAAAATAGCCTAAACCATAGAAAAAAAACGAGCAAGGCGACAACCCAATAATAACTGATGACTATGGCTAACATGGTGTAAATCCAAAAGGGGTTCTGGTTATAGACGAACTTTATCTTATCCAGGGTTGAATTTCAACTGCACGTTTACTGCTTACCAAATATAAAAGTTTTTGTCAATCCCTTATTTGAAATACTAATCTAGATAGCCATAAAAGATTAAAATTATCAGACTTTTCAGGGTAACAATGTTTAAAATATAACACTCATTCCTCAGTACAAATACGTAAGTTTTTCCCCCATGTCATTGTGGATGTTACAAAGTTCAAGGTCTGACAATATGGAAGGTTGAGAGTTTAAGCCTTGCTTAAGTGTTAGCTAGATCACAACATTTATACGGATCGTTTCTGATTGAATTTAGGCAAATTTACCATCGTAGTCGATCTGCTTTTTCCTGTAAACCTTGATTAGAAGATTCAATGAAAACCATTCTGAATGATTATTAGGAAGACAACACCCCCTGAAAAAATCATGTTACTGTGTAAAGGTTTAAGAAATGTAAAACACAGTTCTGTGAGGAGTCAAGGTTGGAAAATCCATTGAATCAACAGAATTTCGAGGGGTTGAACAACTCACTTAACACAAGATCTATGAATAAGAAATTTTGGACCGGACTAACAACTGCCTTATTAACCACTGTAGGAACCACCGCCCTAATCGGTGTCTCCCTGCAAGACTCAGAAGCATCTGGCACGATGGATAAGGTAGAACAAATAGGAGAAATGCTAGGAATTGGGACGCTTGTCCCCCAGAAAAGTTCCGATTTTCAGATGCAAACCGTTGTCAGTTTAGGGCCAATCCAAACAGATGCCAACACTGAAACCGCCCCAAAGCAGATAGCAAGCCTCTATCTTCATCAATGGCAGTATCAACTGGCAGTCACGTTAAGAATTCGTCAGATTCCTGTATTAACCTTTTTAGGGTCAAAAGCTGATTTAGCAGCCCTCAAAGAACAAGGAGATGACATTGATCCCAGTAAAATTGACAGCGAAGCCCTCAAACGGGCCAAAGCCTTCGCCAACCGCCTAAACGAACTTCATAACGACAATACCTTTAAAGCAGAAAACCTAACCGTTACTTTAAATTCCGATAAAACCCACAGTATTAAATTAAATTCTGAAGAATTAATCAAACTCGATTCAGGGGTTATTCTACCGGACACCACTCGTAATGAAGCCGTTGACGCTTTACAAGCGACCAACCGTTTACGACGCATAATGGGAGAAGCCCCTCCTTTAGCTGCTATTGTGAACCCCAATCAAACCCGTGATAACGAGTCAGGGTTAGCCAGTGTTCGCCCCGTCACCAGTCGTCGTAAGGGGATGGCCTCCTGGTATGGGCCAGGGTTCCATGGCCGTTTAACCGCTAATGGAGAACGCTATAACCAAAATGGTTTAACTGCAGCCCACAAAAGCCTCCCCTTTGGCACTCAAGTACGGGTGACGAACCTTCATAATGGTCGTTCGGTCATCGTTCGTATTAATGATCGCGGTCCTTACATCCATGGACGAGTGATAGACTTATCCAGAGGAGCAGCCAGTGTGATTGGTCTCCTGAACAGTGGTGTGGCCCCAGTACAATTGGAAATTTTGGGACGTTAAGCCAATGCGTCTGTTAACCACAGTGGCCGGGTTACGCACTTATTTAGCTTCGGCCAGGGACAAGCAGATGATCGGCTTGGTTCCCACCATGGGAGCTTTGCATCAAGGTCATATCAGTCTCATTCGTCGTGCTATGGCTGAGGTGGACGAGGTGGTGGTCAGCATCTTTGTGAACCCCCTACAATTTGGGCCACAGGAAGATTTAGCCCAATATCCTCGTCAACTGGAAACAGACGCTCAACTGTGTGCAACCCTGGGAGTCAAGGCTATTTTTGCCCCAACCCCGACCGAAATGGGCATTCACCCTCAGTCTGAAGCAATCACCCAGGTTATTCCCCCACCCCAGATGCTCACCACCCTTTGTGGCCCATTTCGTCCTGGTCATTTTCAAGGGGTGGCCACTATCGTCACGAAATTATTGAACATTGTTAGCCCCGATGTGGCTTATTTTGGGGAAAAAGATGCTCAACAATTGGCTATTATTCGTAAACTGCTTGAGGATTTAAACCTGCCGGTGGTCATTAAAGGCTGTCCCATTGTTCGAGAAGCCTCGGGACTGGCTTGTAGTTCCCGTAACCGCTATTTAACCGAAAGTGAAAAAAAAGAAGCGATCGCTGTATATCAAGGGTTACAAGCGGCCAAACAAGTTTTCATGGCTGGAGAAAGGCAAGCTCAAGTCTTAGTTAATCGCGTTAAAGAACAGTTAACCCCCCATTCCGCCATCACCGTCCAATATGTTGAATGTGTCCATCCCCAAACCTTGCAACCCTTAGATACCATCGAAGAAACAGGTTTACTGGCTATTGCTGCTTATGTGGGGTCCACTCGACTGATTGATAATATGGTGCTACGAGTGAGAAAACCGATTATTGCTATCGATGGGCCAGCCGGTGCCGGAAAATCCACCGTTACCCGTCAAGTGGCCCAAGCCCTCAATTTAACCTATTTAGATACCGGGGCCATGTATCGAGGTATGGCCTGGTTAGTGTTAGATTCGGGCATCCCCATAGAGGATGAAACGGCGATCGCGGAATTGGTCTCTCAAGCCACCCTCGAATTTATCCCCTCTCGTGATGAGCAACCGCCACAAATCATTATTAATGGGGAAAATGTCACCCAAGCCATTCGCACCCCCCAAGTCACGGCGTTAGTGTCTCCTATTGCTGCCTATGCTGCGGTTCGTCAGAAATTGGTCGCTTATCAACAGGAATTAGGAAAATTAGGGGGACTTGTGGCCGAAGGGCGAGACATTGGCACCAACGTTTTTCCCGATGCAGAGGTTAAAATCTTTTTGACGGCCTCAGTGCAGGAACGG
This sequence comes from Crocosphaera sp., assembly GCA_030066295.1. Taxonomy (GTDB): domain Bacteria; phylum Cyanobacteriota; class Cyanobacteriia; order Cyanobacteriales; family Microcystaceae; genus Crocosphaera. The sequence goes on along the minus strand of JASJBX010000056.1, from coordinate 23,929 downwards.
GCTAGACGACGATTGATTGATTTTCAGTCGCAAGGACAAGATAATATCGATATTCAAAAATTAGAACAGGACATCGAACAACGAGATTATCAAGATAGTCATCGAACCTTAGCCCCTTTACGGAAGGCCGAGGATGCGATGGAATTGAATACGGATGGTTTAACCATTGAAGAAGTGGTTAACAAAATTATTCAGTTGTCATTAAAATAACTTGACCCCTTGATGTTCTAAATACAGTTCTTGCCAAGAGGGTTGACGATAATCTGCGTTTTGGCTTTGATCAACGTACCCCACCACATTAGGGAGTTGTTTAAAATGAATCTCTCGATTGAGATATTGATTAATTTGCTCAAGAAAATTTTGGGGATAATCTCGAATAATGGGATGTTTGATCACCATCGATTGATATTTCCCTTCATCGGGATCGGTGACAATATCGAGACTCAACACCGCTAAAGGTTGAATGAAGATCCCAGTGGCGGCAATCTCAAATTTTCCGTTAATCTTCTTTTGTTTCAAAACAGCGACGAAATGACCGCCTTCGGGAATATTGTAGGGAATGCTGTCCTGATCAATTATGGGTTCCACCTCAATGTTATAGCCTAGGGTTAACCCTTCTTCTAGGGTCGTGTCTTCGTAGGTTTGCTCGGGATGAGGCACATAAATGGTGAACTGATGTAAGTCTAACCAAGGATTATTAATGGCTTCATCCGTTTCAGATTTCCAAGCATTATAACGTTGTTTCATGGCTTTCCCCACATAACTTTCTTGGTTACAAATATTAATCAGGGCAAGACTGAGAACACATTGCTCAAATTTATTGGTTGCCAGAATTTCTGAGGGTAAAAGTTCCATCAAACGTCATCCTTATTGTCACCTAACCCCATGATAGAAAGGAAGTTAAACAGAGAATCTTAAGTTTCCTTAAAAGGTTATTGTGAAAAGAGTTCGCTTTGGGTGCGGACTTTTCTCATGGTTTGAGGTAGTACCCCCACTAATAAAGCAAAGGTTTCATCGGGTAAAAGACTCGCGGTTTCGAGATCAAACCAATTTTCAAACTGGTTGAGGATCACTTGGGCCCTTTGTTGAGCAATGGTATTATCACTAATCTGTTTAGCTAATTTCACCCATTGTCGCCGAATTAAATAACTATTGATTCGTTCTTGGGGGATTCTCGGGGTCATTAAGGATAATTTACCCACCGGTAGCACATCAATAACATCGTGATCAAAATTTGCCCCGATCGCGGCCCCGGGCCCGGCAAACTCAGCATGATAGGGTTTATAGAGAATCAACCCATTTTTACGACGGGGATTAATCACCAATAGTTCTTTATTGTGCAAATGGTTGAGGATATCCTTGATTTGCTCTTGTTTTTGAGAATTCATTTTCGGTTTGACAACATCATGAGACATGGGTTTGGATCTGTTTTTGTAAAAACAATCGTTGAGAACGAAAAAAAAGCCAATTGGTCCAGGTGATTTCAGTTTCTGAGATTTGATAACCGTTACTTAAATACAATTTTTTGGCAGGATAATTGTTATCTAGAACATGAAGATTCAGGGTATGATATCCCCATTTTACGGCAATTTCTTCACATTTTTGGAGTAACTGCTTGGCAATTCCTTTTCTTCGATGACTTTCCGTGACCGCTAAGTTACTAATATAAAGATAATGGCAATTGAACCCACTTTTAACACTGAGTTCAATGGTTCCAATTACTTTTTCTTGAGTTTGCTTAGGGGTTGCATTGACTTCTACTGCCACTAAACAACGATAATAAGGAAGGGTTCCCCGGAGACGCGATCGCAAATCTTCGTACACCCCTAATTTTAAAATGGGTTGCAAAAAAGAAGACCACCCTTTAGCGGGGTGAAAACTAAGGGTCAATACCTCACTTAAGGCTTTTGCATCCTGTAATTGAGCCTCCCTAATAGTAACAGAAACCTCACAGGATGTATTTATCTCTAACTCCGAACTATCACTCATCAACGATGACAACCCACAATGATCCACAAGCTATCTCCACTCAATTTTCAAATGAGGTGAATTTCTGATCACCCTCTATTATGACCTTTTTGACACCTCTCAATCTATCTGATCTTTTATAATGTTAAAGTAAAAACATGAGAAGTGACTATGTTTGATTTTATTAATTCTTTACTGGGTCGTCATCCCGACAAGATGAAAGCCAATGTTGAAATCTACACTTGGCAAACTTGTCCCTTTTGTATCCGTGCTAAATTACTTTTATGGTGGAAAGGAATCAATTTTACTGAGTATAAAATTGATGGGGACGAAACAGCTAGGGACAAAATGGCACAACGTTCCTCTGGAAAACGATCCGTTCCTCAAATTTTTATCAATGATCAACATATTGGGGGATGTGATGACTTATATTCCCTCGATGGAAACCATCAATTAGATCCCCTTTTAATGAGGGAAAGTTAAGATTTTAAGCCACATAATCTCCTGATTTTCCACCCGTTTTACTAATTAGACGTATACTTTCAATTGTCATGGATTTTTCGATGGCTTTGGCCATATCATAAAGGGTTAAAGCAGCGACGGAGACGGCGGTTAACGCTTCCATTTCGACCCCTGTCTCTGCTTGGGTGATAACGGTTGCTTCTATTTGATACCCTGGTAAGCTGTGATCTCCTGTTATATTTACGTCGATTTTATGTAAGGGTAAGGGATGACATAAGGGGATTAAGTTAGCTGTTTGTTTTGCTGCCATAATACCGGCTAATTTTGCAGTTCCTAAAACGTCCCCTTTGGGGTTATTTCCATTTTCTATCGCTTCCAAGGTTGTTAGTTTCATTCTTATTTGTCCCCTAGCAACCGCTTGACGACGGGTCACCTTTTTAGAAGAAACATCAACCATGTTTACTTCTCCTCGTTCGTTGAGATGAGATAATTTAATCTCAGATTGATTAGACATTAATTTTAAATTCTCCCTGATTAACTTTGAAAATCTCTTGCCATTCTTCTTCTGATAAGGGTTGTGTTATTAATTCTATCTTAAAATGTTTTTTGGCAGCTTGGGTTAAAATTTCAATAATATCTCCTCTAGAATAATTACTAGATAATTGTTCCCTTAAGTTTAAATTCCAAGGGGCAACTTGATTAAAAATCGTTTCAAATAACTGCTTATCTGTTGACAAAACCATAGAACCATGTTGCAAAATTGACTGTTTTCCTCGACGTTGTGCGCTACCGATTAATTTACTACCATCTGCTGTTATTAAATCTGCCATAGTTGCTGTATTAAAACAACTGGAATTATGGATATATCCCCGTTTTGCTGTGCCATATTGTAAGGAAATACCTAACGCTTTCCATCCTTGAATTAAAAAGGTACAAATATCTTGATAAATAGCCAAAGTTTTACGATTATCTAAGGACATAACTATCATATAAGTTAAATCATCTTGATGTAAAACTGCTCTGCCTCCTGTGGGACGAATCACTAAATCTAAGGGTTCCTGTTTCCAGATTAAACTGTGCCAATGTTGAGGATATTTTTTCTGTAAATAACCTAAAGAGATGGTGGGTTTTGACCAAGTATAAAACCGTAAACTAGGTAATATTAATCCATTTTCGTGTTGTTCAAATAACCAGCGATCAATGGCCATTTGCACTTTTCCTGATGCTTCAATGGGAGGAATTAAACGCCATACTTTTTTTAGACTCATCAAACTTTTAAATAAATAATCTGACCTAAAATAACGATTATACCTGTAACAACCAAGGCAAAAATATCTTTACTTTTATAAGATACTGTTTCCCCAGTTGTGGGAATACCTTGGTATCCCCGCGATAACATTGCCTGATAAATCAACTCTCCCCGTTCATAACTGCGAATAAATAAGGAACCGATGGCATTTCCCACAACATGACGAATCATTTTATTATTGCTCATTAAGTTACGAGAAATGGCTGCCCGTTTCATTGCAGTAAATTCCCGATTTAATACATCGATATAGCGATACATAGAAGCCATAATAGCGACTAATAAAGGTGGCATCTTTAAGCCTAATAAAGCTTTAAATAAATCAGGAATTTCTGTGGTAAGGATTAATGTATTTAACATCAATAACGACAATATTACTTTAGTGGTTACACTGCCTAATACCATTACTCCAGTGCTGGTAATTTGTAGTATCCACCAAGACCAAATTACATCCCCCTCAGGACGAAATAATGTCCCCAATAAAACCACTCCCACAAAGGAAAACTCAATGATAACTCTCGATAACAAAGTAAGCCAAGAAACTCGACTCATCAAGATTACAAATAAGACTCCAACCCCATAAATGACCCAAGTTATCCATTGTCCATTGGGAGTTAGGGCAATAGCAAAAACGCCAATAAAAGCACATAAAAGTCGGACTTGAACATTCAGAGAATACCAAAAAGTATCGGGTTGTTTTTCTCGCTTGTTGATGAAAGAATGAATATGTAACAACATTTAGAATTTAAAATTTAAAATTTAGAATTTAGAATGAAAATACTGTACCATTCTAAATTCTTGATTCTACATTTTCCCCTATCACTCTTCCCCTTGTTGATGGTTAGCTTGTGCAGAAGGACGAATTAATAATTTACCAGCACCCCAGGCCACACCAAACGTGATCACAGTCCCCGCTAAACCGGCTAGAGGGGTAGCCACACTCTCAGGAACCCCCCGTAAAGCGTACTCTTCAAAAACGCTGTAGAAGGGCAGTTGATTAGCCGGCGCATCTTCTATGGCCTTATCTTCAAATTCCAAGTCTTGCGCTACTCGTTCTAAACCGTCGGGATCAGAACTGGCAAAGGGAGAAACAAATACGGCGACAATGAGAGCAATACCTATTCCAGTTAAGATAAAAGAACGATTACCCTGTGTATTAGAATGTTGATTTGTCATTTTCAGAATTATTCTTTGGTTAAGGGTTAATATTTCTATGAACTATGAACATTTTCTCTGACATCTAACTTGAGAGATGAAGGACGATCGTAGATGAGATCGGGACGCGATCGCCAAACAAATCCCACCGCGATTACAGTAATTATGGCTTCTCCAACACCGATGAAAATGTGCCAGGATACCATAGCAATCATGGATACCATTAAGGGAACGGTTCCTGATAAGGCTAATTGTAAAGCAGTGGCGATCGCAGCAATCACCACACTACACCAAGCTGCCACTACCGTTGCAGTGGTCATGCTTTTCCAAGAATTTCGACCTAGGGACAAACGAATGGCTTTATAGAGATAATATCCGCAAAAGGTTCCAATCAGTCCCATATTCAAGATATTTGCTCCTAAAACGGTTAAACCGCCATCTTGGAATAAAACTGCTTGAACGATAAACACCACGGTTACCACTAAAGTTCCTGCCCACGGACCTAGGATAATCGCTGCCAGGGTTCCCCCGACTAAATGGCCGGAAGTTCCCCCAGGAATGGGAAAGTTAATCATTTGCGCTGCAAAAATAAAGGCTGCACAAACCCCCATCAACGGGACGGTTCTTTCTTGATAGTCTTTTTGTACTTTCTGTAAAGAAACGGCAATTAAAACAATGGTGATCACCCAACAAAATAAGCTAACACCAGGATTCAAAAAGCCATCGGGAATATGTAAGGCCAAATAGGGAGTAAACAGGGAATTTTGTATTATTTGTTCCATAAAAAGTCAACCAAGACCTCTTTGTATTTATTTACCTTCGTTCTCTTTTTTAAACGTTTTTTCTTAGTTTGATAGTTATTTTCACAACATCTTTAGATTTGAAGAGATTAAATTGACTCTAACAACGGTTATAAAAATTCAGTGGTTTCTAAAATTAATCTAAAATAATGGGTCTTATTCCTCAAAGTTTAGGCAACATTACTCTATTGGTCCCTCATCAGCAAAAATTAATCAATTAAAATGAAACCTTATTTGGTAAACTTTCATAAACATAAGCAGTGTCAGACTATTGTTATAGGAATCATTACTTTTTTATGGGTGGTATTTCAAAGCAGTTTTTTTCCTGATTTTAGCTTGGGAAATACGACGGATCATAAAGGATTCCCTGTCATTTTTGACCATACTAACCTATTAACTATTTATGAAGGTAATGGATCTTTATCTGCCGAAGAGAGAGCCGATATTATCATCCGTCGCTTAAATAATATTGCTAATAATAGTCGCATTGAAATTACTGATGATAAGTTTGATCTCGATGATCAAGGTAATATTGTTATCATTTTATTTAATAGAAAAACATTAATGACGGTAACAACAGATGATGCAATGGCTGCCGATAGTTCCCGTCAAGAGTTAGCAGAAGTTAATTTAAACGCTTTCAAAAAAGCCTTAAAAGCCTATCAACTTGAACGTCGTCCTTTTTATTGGGTTATTGGTGTTATTTGTACGATCATCAGTTTATTGATTTTATTATTAATCTTAAAAATATTTGACTTGATTTTTCCTTATGTAAATGCTCGTTTAGAAAGTTGGCAAGGAACCTTGATTCCATCTATTCGTATCAAAAATCTTGAACTTTTATCCGCAGAAAGATTAACAAAAACCTTTAAAACTATTATTAAAATTGTTCGGCTAACGTTAACTTTTTTTATTCTTTATATATTTGTTCCTATTGTTTTAGGTTTCTTTCCCCAAACCAGAAAAATCTCTAACTTATTATTTGATTATTTGATTCGTGCTATTAATACTGTCTTTAGTGGATTAATGGGTTATTTACCTAATATTTTTGTTGTCGGTGTTATTATTTATTTAACCTATTATATTTTACGATTTTTAAACTTTCTTTTCAACGAGATAGAAACAGGAAATTTACAATTTTCTGGCTTTTATCCTGAATGGGCCCAACCCACTTATCGACTGCTAAGTTGGCTAACGATTATGTTAGCTGCGGTGTTTGCTTTCCCCTACTTACCGGGGTTTAATTCTCCTGCATTTAAGGGGGTTTCGGCTTTTGCTGCTCTTTTATTTACCTTGGGTTCGACAGGAGTTATTTCTAATACAGTATCAGGTTTAGTGTTGATTTATACTCGTGCATTTCAACTATCTGATCGGGTAAAAATTGGGGATGCGGTAGGAGATGTTCTGGAAAAAAACCTATTGGTTACGAGAATTAGAACGGTTAAAAATGTTGTTATTACTATTCCCAACTCTGTCATTATTAATAGTAATGTTATTAATTATAGTGCCTTAAAACGAGACTTAAAAAGACCTTTGATTTTACATACCACTATCACCCTGGGTTATGATATTCCTTGGCGTAAAGTTCATCAGGTGTTAATTACTGCTGCTCAATCTACTAATTGTATCTTAAAAAGTCCGTTACCCTTTGTCTTACAAACCGGGTTAAACGATTTTTATGTTAGTTATGAAATTAATGCTTATACCAATGAGTCAACCAAAATGGCAGAGATTTATTCGGAGTTACACCAAAATATTCAAGACAAATGTAACGAAGCTGATATTGAAATATTATCCCCTCATTATAGTGCCATTCGTGACGGGAATCATAATACTATTCCAGCCGATTATTTACCCGAAAATTATACCGCCCCAGGATTTCGTGTCGACCCCATTACTAACTTATTAAACCCTAATCATCATCAGGTTAATGGCTCTGTAGAAAGTCATGAAAATTAGTAAATAATGAGGAATTATAATGAGGGTTGGCATTACTGAAATTGAGAAACTTCCAAAAGGACAGTATAATTATAAGTCTATAGAAAAAAATAAAAAGGTGCGTCAAAAACGCACCCGAAAGTCATGCAAATAACACTTAAATTACTGATTAAGCCTTATGGTGATCCCGTATTAATCTCATCAATTAGTTTAGCATCTTTGTGTTAAAAAAACTTATATTTAAGCCACTAAACTATAAAAAAAAGTTAATCAAAATAATAAGTATAGATTATATTATATTTTAACATTGTTTTTAATAGATTTTTTTCTATATACAGCCATTACATTAACCCAGATACGCTACAACAAAACGACCAATCCCTGCTAAATCCGGTAAAATCTCAATCCCCTGATAACAACCCGATGCTTCTAATAATTGTTTCACGTCTTCCCCTTGTCCCGCCATCATTTCTACTAAAAAAATGCCCCCGGACACGAGATAATCGGGAGAAGTCTTGATAAGATAAGTAATGGCATCTAAACCGTCATCTCCCCCGTCTAAAGCAAGTATGGGTTCATGTTCTTTCACCTCTGGTTGGAGTTGAGACAGCAAAGAGGTGGGGATATAAGGAGGGTTAGACACCATCCCACTCACTTGTCCCTTTAAAGGGTCTAAAGGAGTCCACCACGATCCTTGATAAAAGTGAATTTTAGCAGAAAGTCTTTCATGGATAGCATTTTCTTGGGCAATCGCTAACGCTTTGCTGCTAGTATCCACAGCATGAATAGTAGCTTGGGGAAAACTATCTGCTAGGCCGAGGGCGATCGCACCACTTCCCGTTCCGAGATCCACCCAATGGCCAGAGAGCAGATCAGGGTTAGGACTATTTTTAGCAGCTTCGACGACAAAATCAATCATTAACTCCGTTTCGGGACGAGGAATTAAGACATCAGGGGAGACTTTCAGAGAAAAGTGTCGCCAAGGAGTGACTCCCACCAAATATTGTAGGGGGACTTTTTGTTTAACTCGACGTTGCCATAGTTGGGATAATTCCCATAAAGGGTATTTTAGGGGAATGGGCGATCGCTCTTTGAATAGTCCTAAGCGCAACGATAAACCATCCAAGGGACTCACCGCTTGCAGTAACCAGTCTACCTCGGAGGGGGAGATATGAGCAGCGATCGCTTCTTGTTTGGCCCAATGATACCATTGAGCTAATTCTTGTCCAGAGATGGGAAAAACAGAGGCCATATCTTCTTTACTAAATATCGTCGCCAGGTCATCACTCCTGACATCCTATCTCGTCTGGAAGGACTCCCTACGGTCGGTTTATTTTTTGGTCGGTAATTCCCCTCCCGTTATACGAACGTTAACGGGAGACCCCTTACCGACATTAAAGTTGGGGTTGATTTTCGGAATTCGAGCGAATAATCTTCATCATTTCCTCAGAGGGCCAGAACCGTAAACTCCTCAGTAACGCATTGTCATTTTTTTCCAAGTTAGCAATTAAACTGCTCAAAGAAATAACATTAATATCTATCGTCTGACCAAGGTTGGGTTGAGTTTGACTAATGGTATCGATCCATTGATCAATCGTTGCTTTTTCAAAGAAGATAGGGACAATTTCTTGATCATCTTGTTTGATCGTTAAATAAGATTGATCGGATTCAATTTTCGCTAGATATAAAGGCACATCCCCTGGATATTTTTGACCTTTTTCGCTGACTAATGCACGAGCGGCCTGTAATTCTCTGGCACTGGGAATATAATCCAAGAACAGACGGGTGGAATTGGTCGAAGTTTCCCGTGCAATTTCATAGATACGACTGAGGGGGAGAACGCGAATACGATAGGACCTTGCCATCTCAGGGTCTATTTTCCCCAACTCTGTGACAAACGCTTGAGCTTCTGTGCGACTCATGAATACAGGGGTGACGATATCCCCATCCTCTAATTGACGACCAATGGGCAATCCTTCTTGACTGAGTACACTATAAACAGGAACCCCCGACAAAAATTCCACAATTTCCGACTGTGGTAAAGCAACCACTGGAGTTGGTTTTATTAAGCTCAGGTTACTAACCGGGTTAATCAGAATTCCTAGGGTTAAACTCCAACGAATAATACTCTTCATGGCGTTTTTGCTGATCAGTATAACAAAGGAAAATCCCCAAGGGTTTAAGTTGGGGATCTTTAAGTTGAGTGACGATTTTATTGGCCTTGGTTTTGCTGAGATTGAATGGCATCCTGAATAAATTTCATGGTTTCTTGGGAAGGAATCAACTGTATTTGTTTGAGCATGGCATCATCCTTCATTTGTAGTAAACCAATGACATTTTCTAGGGGAACGACTTCGATCTGCACGGTTGGGGCAATATCAGGCTGATCTTTTTTCATTTGCTCTGCGATCGCCTGAATGGGGGCTTTTTCAAAGAAGAAGGGAATCACTTCTTGATTATCTTGTTGAATGGTTAAGATACTATTTTCTGGACCCCCGCGTAGGGTAAAGAGGGGAACCCCGCCCTGATATTGCTGTCCATTATCGTTTAACACTTTTTTGGCAGACTCTACCGCACTTTGCATGGGAATATAAGCAAATTTTAAAGACTGTGTGTCTGTGTTATTGGCCAAGGCGAAACGATAAACTTCTCCCAAAGATACCGGCTGTACTCTAACCCTATTACCTATGTCTGGCTGACTTTCTTTGAGTTGATTTAGAAATTTGTTGGCGTCTTGCTGACTCATAAAGACTTGTGTTACCTTTTGGTCGTCTTCTAGGGTCGCAATCAAGGGACCGCCCTGGTCAGTGGTGATAGTAAAAACAGGAACCCCTTGCAACACTTTAATAACATCAGCTTCAGGAAGGGCTAAAACTTTCGGCATTTGACCGAACCAAGTGCCTATCAGGGTACTGCCTAATAAACCGAGAGTCGCACTCCAACGGATTAATGATTTCATCACAATTAACCTCACATTCTATAGGGATATGTATACTGAATTTTGATTATAGAGTCCCAGAAACTCTTTTGAGTCTAGGATAACTTTTCCACCTTATCAGATTCAGTTCAAAATCGTTGACTCAATAACCTAAATTTTTCCTTAAATACCTTGAATATAGACTCCTAGCTGATTAGACTTATTATTTTCCTAGCAAGTTCCTCTGTGGGGAGATGGGGAGGGTGGACAGCTAAAAACTGATCAGTGATAACGGATGAGGGGATAATTAACAATGAGAGGAAATTTCTGAATAATAATGCTAATCACTGATTCTCTACTACTGGATTATAAACGATGTTCACGCCGAGCTTTTCTCAACCTTCATGGTGATCCCACACAGCAAGATCAAGAACGGGATTTTTTGGACAGACTTCGACAGGAAAATAAACGTCATATTGCCTCAGTTTTAGATACCTATTATCCCCATTATGAAAGACTTCCATTCTCACAAAGTAGTTGGCAAGAAAAAGCACAAGCGACCGAAGTTTTAATGCAGCAAGGGGTTGATTGTATCTATAAAGGCATATTATGGGTTGATGATCAATGTTCAAACTCCATTGAGTGGCGGGAAAATTCTCCGAGAATTCTGCCGTTTGGTTATGATTATTTAGGAAAACCCCATTTATTAATTAAACAACCTGGCCAGTCTAAATTTGGGGATTGGTTTTATTATCCCATCAGTATTCATTTAGGCCGCAAGGCGAAACCAGAATATAAGCTCGTTGCCACATTTTATGCTCAATTATTAGCCATTATCCAAGAAAGCACCCCTCCCATTGCAGAATTAATTATCCGTCCTCTGAAACATTCTTCCGTGGATATAGTGCAGTGGTTACCAAAGTTACAGCTTATTTTAGAGGAATGTGTAACAATTCTCGAAACAGCAGACGAACCGGACGTATTTATTGCCAGACAACGATGTAATCTGTGTCGGTGGTACAGTTATTGTCATGCGATCGCTCAATCTCAACAACATCTGTCTCTGGTTCCAGGAGTCACTCCCAGTCGTTATCAGTCCCTACAAGAAATTGGAATCCTCACCACTGATTCTCTAGCTAAGGCTAACTTAGACAGTATCAAGGAACTGATGGGTACTGAACTCGCTGAGAAATTGCAACAACAGGCTCATTCCCTGGTCCATAACCATCCTCTTGCTCGGCCTCAATCCCAGTATAATTTGCCTGAGATTCTTTCTCCCCGCAGGATTGAACTTTATTTTGATATTGAAGCCGAACCGGAACGGAATGTTGATTATTTACTGGGGGTTGTGGTGGTTGATCGGTTGACCCAAACCCAAATCTTTTATCCTTTTCTAGCAGAGACTCCTGAAGAAGAAGGGGTTATTTGGCAGCAGTTTTTAGAGTTAGTCAATACTTATGATCACGCTCCTATTTTTCACTTTTCAGACTATGAAAAAGATACCATCAAACGTTTAGGAAAGCTGTATAAAACTCCTGACCCTCAAATTCAACATTTATTATCCCGTTTAATCGACCTTCATCACTGTGTAATTACCTCCGTAATTCTCCCGGTAGAAAATTACTCCCTTAAGTCTTTGGCCAACTGGTTAGGGTTTCATTGGCGGGATGCTGGAATAAGTGGGGATCAATGCGTTTGCTGGTACGACCAATGGTTAACCACAGGGGATCGCAGTTGTCTCAGTTCTATTTTGCGTTATAACGAAGATGATTGTTTGGCCACCCTTCACCTCAAAAATTGGCTGCTGGAGTTCTTCAGCAAAATTGAGTTTTCCTCTTAGTGATAAATCCCTAAAATACTCTTAACTCCTCAACATTTATTCATGAAATGAGCCTGATTTTTGGGATTACTACGGTCAAGTTTGAAGTTATGCAAAGATTTCTTACAAGATCCCCGCTAGATAATTTATATTATCCAAATTCTGAGAAAAGTAATGCTATCGTTATAAACAAGACACACATTAGGGGAATGAGACGTTACGAATCATTTCTTAAAAATCTAACCTCACCCAACAATTCAAAGGTAATTGCTATGATCCTGCCAATTTTCCCACTCTTATTCCTAATCACTGCTATTGGCAGTGTGGTTTGGTACCAACGCACAGGGAATGATATTTTTGGGGTCTTAGCGTTTGCGAGTGCTTTGGCTTGTGTTATCTGGGGTCTGGTCATTTCCCATTGGTTAATTCACATCCTTAGTTTGATTATCTTATTAACGTTTAGAACCCCTATTCTCAGTGTTATTCAAGTGAAAGTCGATAATAAATAATCTCGTTTTAACTCAATTCTCAAGCCTCAATGAGCCAAAGCTGTTGGTATTTCTAATATTTCTCAGAAGCAAACCAACAGCTTTTGACTTAGGGTTTAAGGGGGGGAAACATTAGCCTTCACCACCTTCACCACCTTCACCACCTTCACCACCTTCGTCCCCTTCGCCACCTTCGCCACCTTCGCCGCCTTCGCCACCTTCAGTCGCCTTGGGTTCGGCTTCAGTGGTTTCTTCGGTGGCTTCTTCAGCAGGGGCTTCAGTAGGGGCAGTTGTCTCCGTACCACCGCCGCCACAAGCACCAAGAGTTGTTACTAAACCAAGAGTCACTAATAGTTGAATCGCTTTAGAGTTCATTATGGGTTGCCTCAATTAATCGAATCTTAACTTAAAGCCTCTATTTTAAGAAAGACTGTCAAAAATTGCCAATAAATATATCTTATAGATGGATAATAAGTTGAGATAATGGGAAACAAGACAGCCACAACTCAAGAATAACGATGATTTTGACCATTGATAATATTGTCACGCCTGAAGAACTAACCCAACTCACCACAACCCTCTCCCGAAGTAACTTTGTAGATGGTCAAACCACAGCCGGATGGCACGCTAAGCTCGTTAAACAGAATCAGCAACTAGAGAAAACGTCTCCCGATGTTAAACCTCTAGAAGATTTGGTCATTAACGCCCTACAACGTAACTTATTATTCAAACTAGCCATTAACCCGAAACAGATTCACTCCCTACGGTTTAGTCGCTATGAACCGGAAATGCACTACGGCAGTCACACGGATAATGCTTTAATGGGGGGTAAGCAGTTTTTTCGCTCTGATGTCTCCTTTACCTTATTTTTGAGTTCTCCTGACAGTTATGAAGGGGGAGAGTTAATCATCGAAAAACCAGAGGGGGATCTTTCTTATAAGTTAAATGCTGGGTCTATTATTTTCTATCCTTCTACTTTTTTACATCGCGTAGAAACAGTTAAGACAGGGACAAGATTAGTGGTGGTAGGATGGATTCAAAGTTTAATCCGAGATACAGCCAAAAGGGAAATTTTGTTTGATATTGACACGGTACGTCGTGCTATTTTCGCTAAGGAAGGTAAATCTGTAGAATTTGATCTATTAGCGAAAACCCATGCTAATCTATTACGTCAGTGGGCTGATTTATGAAGTCAGAAGTCAGCAAAAAGCTAAGTGTTACACCCTCTTAAAAATATGACTCTTCAAAAGTGGAAAATTCTTAAGTCTGATTTTATTATTGATAATCAATGGTGTCGAGTGCGACAAGATCAAGTAGAGTTATCCGATGGCACTATTGTTGATGATTATTTTGTTAATGTTCGCCCTGAAATTGCTTTAATCTTACCCATTACTCCTAATAACGAAATTGTTTTTGTTCGTCAATATCGTCATGGGGTTCAAGAGATTTTACTCGAACTACCTGCAGGAACATTTGACCCTGAAAAGGAGGATAGTTTGAGCGCGGCTAAACGGGAACTAGAGGAAGAAACGGCTTATATTGCTCAAGAATTAGTGTTTATGACCACCATTTATGATAACCCAGTCAAAGATGATAATAAAATTCACATTTTTTTAGGGTTAAATGTTGAACAAACAGGAAAAATAGAGTTAGATATTACAGAAGAAATAGAAATAGTTTTAGTACCGATAAAAGATGTTACCAAGAAAATTATGTCGGGAGAAATTTGTGTGGCTGGAACTATTTCTACGATTTTTATGGGATTAGAATTCATTAATAACTAGAGACTATTATTTTGATAAAAATGGGGGATAACCAGCAAAAAATGTCCCAAAAAACTTGGTTAGGAATTGATCCAGGATTGGCTATAGTTGGATGGGCAATTTTACAAGAAAATGACCAACAACTGCCTACAATTATTGACTATGGAACTGTTGAAACCAATAAACAGTTATCCACTTCCCAAAGACTTCTAGAAATAGAAGAAGATTTAAGAGAATTACTAAGGGAATTTAACCCTCAAGGTATTGCGATCGAAATGCCCTTTTTTAACCGTACGATTAAGGCAGCAGGAGGGGTTATGCAAGCGTTAGGGGTGATTAATTTAGTCTGTTATCGAGAGGCTAATATTGAGCCGATTTTTCTTCATCAAGCCAGTTGGAAATGCCATCTAGGAGACGGAAAAGCGAAGAAAAAAGAAGTCGCCGCAATGGTTAGAACGTTGTTTAATTTAGATAAATTGCCCATCGATGATAGTGTCGATGCGATCGCTATTGGTTATGCAGGATTATGTGGGTTAAGAAATAATATTTAAGGATAAAAACACAGTTGAGGCAACCCTAGGGTTTCTTCCCATCCCATCATAATGTTTAGACATTGTACCGCTTGTCCCGCTTGTCCTTTGATGAGGTTATCAATAGCAGAAAGAACAATCACGCGATCGGTACGGGGATCGGTTTCGATACCCAAGTAACATAAATTAGTCCCACAAGCCCATTTTGTTTGCGGATAAACCCCGTTAGGCAAAATTTTGACGAAAGGAGAGGAACGATAAAAGGCACTGTAAATGGTCAATAAATCCTCTCTGACGAGTCCCGGATCTCTGAGGGTGGCGTAAACCGTTGATAAAATGCCTCGAACCATGGGCAGTAAATGGGGGGTAAATTGAACTTTTACGTCGTGACCGGCTAAATCAGAACAAACTTGCTCGATTTCTGGGGTATGGCGGTGTTTGGCTACTCCATAAGCCCCAAACGATCCTTCTGCTTCTGCTAACAACAGATGGGTTTTGGCCTGTCTTCCGCCCCCGGAGGTTCCTGACTTGGCATCAATAATGGTGGTTTCGGGTAAGATTAACCCTTGTTTGAGTAAGGGAGACAGGGCCATTAAACTGGCGGTAGGATAACAACCTGGACAGCCGATCAAATCTGCTTCTTTGATTTGATCACGATATAATTCTGGAAGCCCGTAAACAGCCGTTTTTGCTGTGTCTAGGTCGTTACGGTCTTTATTGTACCAACTGGTATAGGTTTCTAAATTTTTGAAGCGATAATCGGCTGATAGGTCTAGTACTTTACACCCTTTTTCGATTAATGGGGGAGCTAGATCACAAGCGAGGCCGTTGGGGAGTCCTAAAAATACCACCTGACAACGGGAAGCGATGGCCTCAACATCAATGGGTTCAATGGTCAAATCCACCACATGGCCTAAATGGGGATATAATTCAGCGTAGGCTTGACCAGCACTGCCTTTTCCCCCTAAGTAAGCAATTTCTACAAGGGGGTGTTCTTGCAGAAGTCTAACTAATTGAACGCCTCCATATCCCGAAGCACCAATAATTCCCACTGATATTTTTTCTGACTCACCCATATCCATTGATTCCTAATAAGCTTCTCATTAAGACTAACATTGACCGCATTTTGACATACTCCACTCCCTGAATTGAGCGGATTTTCCTTTCCATCACTGCGAAAGGATTACTGGCTTATCCAGACCGCTTAACTATCTCCACTTTCGCAGCAGGTAGCCATAGGCGGGGCTGTACCCAGTCGTTCAGGTGGTTGGCCTCAGTTTTCGGATGCCCTCCGATACTGTTTATTGAGAATTTGGGTTTATTTTAGCTTTGGTACTCAATCACGTTTCCCTAGCTGTTTTTGCTGTGTTTTCGCCACCACAGGTTCTTAGTTTTGACCTTCTCGGAACGCTTTGCCTCTAGGGTTGCCTAGCCTACGCAGTAGGGGGTCGGGGATCTCAACCAAAGACATTCTATCATAAATTTGACTATACGCCGTAAAGTTAAAGAAGGGCAGGCGGCGGGAGTTCAGCGTTAATATCTGTCTCCCCATCTCCCCATCTCCCCATCTCCCCATCTCCCCGTCACCCCACACTCATAATTACCATCCCCAACTTCCTGGCCCTCCTTTAAAGGGTCCGACGATATCGGAAGTGATCCATCCTCCATAGAAGTTTCCGGGTTGAGGGGTTACGGTTTCCCCATTGACCAAACACTCATCCATGGGTTCGGCGTAAAATGCCACATAATTTTTAATATCGGCAAATGCTGGGGTGGGGTTGGGGTAATACCAAGCTACGTTAATCGCTTGTTTATCGTTTACAGTAAGGGTGTAATAGTTTCCTGGGCCTTTCCATTCACAAAAAGAACCTTTTTCGGCGGGTTGTAAATATTCCATTTTGATGTCTTCGGGAGGGATATAGTAAGTGGGGGGATGAGAAGTTTCTAAGACACGATAGGCTTTTTTTGTATCAACGATAGTCACACCGTTAAAGATGATTTTAATCTGTTTGTCACAGGGTTCTAAACGGGGAGGCCGGGGATAGTCCCAAACGGATTCTTGGCCTTCTTTTGGTTGTATTTTTTGGGGTCTAAACATAGGAAAGCTCTAAATTTATAATTTAAAATTATATGTTATGTTGGTTAAAATAACAGGATAAGGATAAACAAGAGCAAAAAAAAAGAATTATTAATTATCAAAAACTATTCAAGTTTAGTATTTTAACGTATGTGTTATAACTCTTGTTATTAGCTTATTTAACTAACTATTAAATAATGGATTTTAGTCTATGCCTCTTCCTCGTCTAATTATTTTAATTATTGGTTTAAGTATAATTCTTGGCTTAATTATTTGGTTAATAAACTCTATATACCGTCTTTATATATCCATTTCTTTTACGGCTCCTCTATTAGCTAATTTTCTTATTTTCCTGATCATGGGATTATTAGGATTACTGATTTATGCTTTTATTTATTATTTTAATTTTTTCTCATCCCGTAAAACAAATCATCGTCGCCAGCAGCGTTATGCTAACCTAAAATTACCCGAGCAAAAAACAGAAGCTGCTCAAGAAAACTTAAAGGCAATTCGTCGACAAGTAGAGACAATACAAGATAAAGTTACTCAACAAGCTCTCTTAACTCGTTCTCAAGAAATTGCAGAAAATTTAAACAGAGGAGAGTTGAAAGTTGTTATTTTTGGCACAGGATCAGCCGGAAAAACCTCCCTAGTTAATGCCTTATTTGGAGAAATTATCGGTCAAGTTGAAGGAACAATGGGAACCACAAAAGTAGGAGAAACCTATCGTCTCAAATTAAAAGGTTTATCTAGAACAATATTAATTACAGATACCCCTGGTATCCTAGAAGCAGGAGTAGAAGGCACCGAAAGGGAAGAAATAGCGAGACAATTAGCAACAGAAGCCGATTTATTATTATTCGTTGTTGATAACGATTTAAGACAATCGGAATATAAACCTTTACAAATTTTAGTGGATATTGGTAAGCGATCGCTACTTATTTTCAATAAAATTGATCTTTATACCGAAGAAGAAATGAACCAAATCCGACAACAGTTAAAAGAAAGAGTGAAAACATTTATCCCCGAACAAGACATTATTTCTATCGCAGCTAATCCCCAGACTTTTCCGTCAGAAACTGGTCAAAAGATTCAACCCTCTCCTGACATTCTTCCCTTAATCAAAAGACTAGCAGGGATTTTACGGGCAGAAGGAGAAGATTTAATTGCTGATAACATTTTATTGCAATCTCAACGGTTAGGAGAAGAAGCTAGACAACTCGTTGATCGGCAACGCAAACGCCAAAGTAATCAGATTATTGAACGTTATCAATGGATTAGTGCAGGGGTGATTGCAGTAACCCCTTTACCCGTGGTGGATATGTTAGCAACGGCTGCCGTTAATGCCCAAATGGTAATAGAAATTGGACAAGTTTATGGCTGTGATATTAATAGCGATCGCGGGAAAGAATTAGCTTTATCTTTAGGCAAAACCTTAGTCAGTTTAGGAGTGGTTAAAGGGGCGATTGATCTATTAGGAAAAGCCTTACAGTTAAATATAGCAACCTACTTAGTGGGCAAAATGATTCAAGGGGTGAGTGCAGCTTACTTAACCCGTATTGCTGGTAAAAGTTTCGTTGAGTATTTCCGTCAAGATCAAGATTGGGGTGATGGAGGCATAACAGAAGTGGTACAACGACAGTTTCAACTGAGTCGCAAGGATGAATTTCTCAAAGCCTTTGTTCAAGATGCGATTACCAAAGTGGTGCAACCCTTATCAGACAGTTGGCAAGAAGAGATAGAAGACACAATCCCCTCAAAACAACCCCCTCTACAACAAAAGGCTGTGTTAGAAGAAGAGGAGGACGATTGGTAAACTCATTTTTCTCTGACTCAAGACCGAACCATGAACTCGAAGAAGTTACATTTAATCAAAATTTGATATAAGATCAATTAGTAGCTCTCTTATTTATCAGGAAAATAGTTCATTATGGATACTACCATTACCCTATTAATTTTTCAAACCCTGACCGCATTTCTCAATATCTATTTGGTATTAATCTTTGTTCGCATTCTCTTATCGTGGTTTCAAAGCGCAGAATGGGCGATGAATGCCATGTCTTTTTTAAGCCCCATTACCGATCCTTATCTTAATATTTTTCGTTCCATTATTCCCCCATTGGGTGGTATCGATTTCTCAGCTATTTTAGCTATTTTTGCTTTACAATTTGTAGCAAGAATGTTGGCTAGTCTTGCTCCTGTTTCTACAGGCTTTTAAGGTTTTGAAACAAGACCCCATTACGCCATGGGGCCTTGAGGAATTTAAAAAATCGGGGTTACTTTCGTGGTAAACCCAGATGCTTTAAATTTCTTTAATTTTAAGGGAGTGGGTTGATTGGCAGGAACTGTAATTCTCACTTCAAAATCACTCACTCCTGGCGGAACTTCTGCAATGGAACCCACGCGACTTCTATTTTGTAAAGCAGGTTCATTGTTCGCATCTAAAATGCGTCCAAATACATCAGCATCATAGACGGTTTTACCGGATGTATTCTTCGCTTTTCCTGTGATAATATAGCAATCGGCCGGCAGACTGGAACCCCCACTAGTAACGTTTCCTTCTGCTAATTCTGGGGGACAATCTTTATAGGAGATATCGAATAAATCAATATTAGTTAACGCTAATGCTGGTTGACTCCATAAGCTAATGAATAAGGAGAATATACTCCCTATTATTATAGCGATCGCGTAGTTTTTTATAAACTGTAACATTCATCATTTCCTCAACTTGTGGTCTTTAAGGTAATATAGGTGTCTTGATTATTATAATAACAAAACCAGTCGTTTCAATTTACTAAATTATCTCATGGTTCGGCGTTTTATCCAATGTTTGCCTATTCTCTTAGCGGTTTCTTTATTAACCCTTTCTTTGGTTGCCATTAGTCATGAGTTTAAAGACCATAATCCTGCTGAGATTCTACACTATTTAGGTAATCTTACCACAATTCGTAAAATAGGGGTAATTGCCTTAACCAGTTTAGGGTATTTAATCATGACGGGTTACGATTTTTTAGGGTTTTATTATATCAATAACTTCTTAAAACCTTCTAAAATTATCATAACTGCCTTTATTAGTTATGCTGTGGGTAATACTCTTGGTTTTAGTGCCTTATCAGGGACTGCTATCCGCTATCGTTTTTATGGGGGTTGGGGAATTTCTAAACTAAAAATTGCTCAATTAATTGTCTTTACTAATTTAACTTTTTGGGTGGGATTATTAGGGGTTAGTGGGGTTGTTTTTTTGGTCGATCCTTTAAGTTTACCCAAAATTCTGAAATTACCTTTTACCTCAGCACATCCGATTGGTTTATTTTTTTTAGGGTTAGTTTCTATTTACTTTACAATTAGTTTTTTTAGAAAAAAACCTTTAAAAATTGGTTCAGAGTTGATTGATTTTCCTTCCAGTAAACTCTCTTTAGCTTCTATTTGTATTGCTGCAATAGATTGGGGAGTTGCCTCAGGGGTTTTATATTTATTGCTTCCTGTCTCGAAAATTGTTTCATTTCCTGGCTTTTTTGGAATTTATATTTTAGGATTAATTGCTGGTTTAATTAGTAGTGTTCCTGGGGGATTAGGGGTTTTTGAAACAGTGATTTTATTTTCCCTTCCAAATACAATTTCTCAAGCAGATATTTTAGGAGGATTAATTGCTTATCGAGCTATTTATTACTTTTTACCATTGATCGTTGCTATTATTTTGTTGATTATTAAAGAAATACAACAACAAAGAGTTTAAGGAGTTAAGATATAATATTGATGTTCATATTATCAAAGAGGAATCCATGAGTCAAACATCTACTAAAATCGGTCATAACCAATCAGTCACTTATGACGAAGACTTTTATCAGTGGACAATTGAACAATCCCAAGCATTACGCGATCGCCAAGTACAATTATTAGATTGGGATCACTTAAAAGAGGAGATAGAAGCATTGGGTAAAGAACAACTTCATGCAGTAGAAAGTTATCTGAAGCAGATGTAAAATCAAAGACCTCTGCTGGGGAAGGATCAATATTTGGGGTAGTGGGATTAAAACTACCGAGCAAGGTTGTTCCTCTGATAAAGGATTGATTACTGTTGTTACGAAAGACAATAAGCACGAAGAATCCTAAACAATAGCTAGAACTATTTTTGATTATTTTATCGAGTTTTTAACTTGATTTATAAGCATCACTAAGAGTGTGCTTAGTTCTGAGGTGGCTACTAGAGCGCAACAGCTAGAAACAGTTATCAAAGGTGATCCCACTGTTATACTTTAAAATTTGCAGGTATTCTCAGTGATTCAGAAGCAAAAGAATTAAAAGAAACTATTACTAAGATTGTATAGAAGATTTACGGATAGAGCGTTGGTAAAGGCTTTCCCTAAGTTAAGATATTTTTTATAATAAATCTTAATCCTTAAATCTGCCACTCTATCACATCTATGAATAGTACCTTCCTCAACCATCTCAACAGTCCCAACCGTCCCGTACTCGTCTTTGACGGTGCAACGGGAACCTCCTTACAAAGTCAAAACTTGACCGCAGACGACTTCGGAGGACCCGAATACGAAGGGTGCAATGAATATTTAGTGCATACCAAACCTGAAGCAGTGGAAAAGGTACACCGAGGGTTTTTAGAGGTGGGTGCAGATGTTATTGAAACGGACACCTTTGGGGGGACTTCCATTGTCCTTGCAGAATATGATTTAGCGGATAAAGCGTACTATTTGAATAAAAAAGCGACAGAAATCGCTAAAAAAATCGCTGCTGAATATTCTACCCCCGAAAAACCCCGTTTTGTGGCGGGTTCTATGGGTCCAGGGACTAAGTTACCCACGTTAGGACATATTGATTTTGATACCCTTAGAGACGCTTACTTTGAGCAAGCAGAGGGGTTATACGATGGGGGTGCAGATTTATTCATCATTGAAACTTGTCAGGATGTACTGCAAATAAAAGCAGCTTTGAACGCAGTTGAGACGGTTTTTGAGAAGAAGGGAAACCGTTTACCGATTATGGTTTCTATCACCATGGAAACCATGGGGACGATGTTAGTAGGAACCGAAATAAGTGCAGCGTTAGCTATTTTAGAACCTTATAAAATAGATATTTTAGGACTCAATTGCGCCACGGGTCCTGAACAGATGAAGGAACATATAAAATATTTATCAGAACATTCTCCTTTTATTGTTTCTTGTATTCCCAATGCGGGGCTACCTGAGAATGTGGGAGGACAAGCTCATTATCGTTTAACTCCTATAGAATTAAAGATGGCGTTAATGCACTTTATCGAAGATTTAGGGGTACAAATTATTGGGGGATGTTGTGGCACTCGTCCCGATCATATTAAATCTTTATCAGAACTTTCTCAGGAATTAAAACCTAAACAACGCCATCCTGACTATGAACCCTGCGCTGCTTCAATTTATAGCACTCAACCCTATATTCAAGATAATTCCTTCTTAATTATTGGGGAACGATTAAACGCCAGTGGTTCTAAGAAATGTCGTAAGTTATTGGATGCTGAAGACTGGGATAGTTTAGTTTCCTTGGCAAAATCTCAGGTAAAAGAAGGGGCGCATGTTTTAGATGTTAACGTGGATTATGTGGGACGAGATGGGGTGCGAGATATGCACGATTTGGCCTCTCGTTTGGTGAATAATATCACCCTTCCTTTGATGTTAGATTCCACAGAATGGCAGAAAATGGAGTCAGGTCTAAAGGTTGCCGGTGGTAAATGTATTCTCAATTCTACTAACTACGAAGATGGAGAAGAACGCTTCATTAAAGTATTGGAATTAGCCAAGAAATACGGTGCTGGTGTGGTAGTAGGAACCATTGATGAGGAGGGAATGGGACGCACCGCAGATAAGAAGTTTGAAATTGCTAAACGCGCTTATAATGCAGCCATAGAATACGGTATTCCTGCTCATGAAATCTTTTTTGATCCTTTAGCGTTACCCATTTCGACAGGGATAGAAGAGGATAGAGAAAACGGAAAAGCTACTGTTGACTCTATAAAACGGATTCGAGAAGAATTACCGGGGTGTCATATACTCTTAGGTATTTCTAATATTTCTTTTGGTTTAAATCCTGCGGCCAGACAAGTATTAAATTCAGTGTTTTTATACGAGTGTATGCAGGTAGGATTAGATGGGGCTATTGTTAGTGCGAGTAAAATTTTACCCTTAGCAAAAATTGAAGAAGAACATCAAAAAGTTTGTCATGATTTAATTTATGACTTACGGGAGTTTGATGGTGAGATATGTACTTATGATCCCCTAACCAAGTTAACAGAATTGTTTGCTGGTAAAACAACTAAAAAA
This sequence comes from Crocosphaera sp., assembly GCA_030066295.1. GTDB lineage: Bacteria > Cyanobacteriota > Cyanobacteriia > Cyanobacteriales > Microcystaceae > Crocosphaera. Next base: position 398 of record JASJBX010000056.1, on the reverse strand, counting down.
GATCCTTCAAAAACCGCTAATTTACCTATAGAAGAACGGTTAAAACAGCATATTATAGATGGAGAACGGTTAGGGTTAGAAGATGCACTGGCAGAAGCGTTAAAACAATATCCTCCCCTTGATATTATTAACGTCTTTTTACTAGATGGAATGAAAGTGGTGGGTGAGTTATTTGGTTCCGGACAAATGCAGTTACCTTTCGTATTACAATCTGCACAAACCATGAAAGCTGCTGTTGCCTATCTAGAACCTTTGATGGATAAGGAAGAAGGAGAAAGTAATGATAGCGGAAAAGGAAAATTTGTCATTGCAACGGTGAAAGGAGATGTCCATGATATCGGTAAAAATTTAGTTGATATTATCCTCTCCAATAATGGTTACAAAGTGATTAATTTAGG
>JASJBX010000055.1 GCA_030066295.1 Crocosphaera sp. | reverse complement strand
GGGCGATTTTCGTAATGCTAACTTTCGCAACAGTAACATCAGTGATATTAATTTAACTGAAACAACCATGCCCGATGGGAGTATTCATCCTTAAAGGAGGCAGGAGTTCAGAGTTCGGGGTTCAGGGTTCGGAGTTTGGCGTTTGGGTTAATATCCGTCACCCCGTCACCCCCTCTCCCCACCCTCCCCACGCTCAACTTGACGTTTGACGGCTTGTCTTTTGACGATTCATGACAGTAATCAGTACAATGGAGGCCTTAAAAAGCGTTTTAGTTCAACTAAATTATGGCAGTTAAATTAAAATCTGACGAATTGATTGATATTCAAGCCACAGGAGAATGTAATAATCAAAAGAAAAGGAAACTTATTTCCATTGGTATTACTCCCACCGGTTATATTGCCATTGGTGTTGCACCAATGGGAGTTATCGCGATTGGTATTGTTCCGATGGGTGTAATCTCGTTTGGCAGCGTCGCTATGGGAACCATCGCCACTGGGTTAGTGAGTATGGGAGTTGTTTCCGTTGGGTTAGAAACCATGTCTTTGATTAATTTGGGTACATGGCAAGTCGGCCCGGTTGAAATTCGGTCAGAACCCCATAATCATACGAATCATGATAACCATAATACTCATCAGCATCACCATTAACCGCTAAATGATGGTAATGTTCCCCATTCCCCATGGTTACTGAATTGGTAAGATAGGGATAAGTATATATTTTTAATAGATGAATGGGGAATCTTCGACATTATGGCATACTCTCCCTATTATTGCTGCTTGGAGTCTTAGGTAATTATTACAAATTGCCTCTATTTTTCGGGGTTGATTTTCTCTTTGGTAGTATTGCTGTCTTATATGAAAATATTCATCGTCTTCGACATAAAAACGGTCATTATATTTGGATTGAAGCCAAAGGAAAATGTATTCGAGATCAACAGGAAAAACCAGTACGTTTAGTGGGAACTATCGCCGATATTACCGAGAAAAAAGCAGACCAAGAAGCCCTAGAAAAAGCCAAAGAAGCTGCAGAGGTTGCCAATGAAGCCAAGAGTGAATTTTTAGCTAATATGAGTCATGAAATCAGAACCCCTATGAATGCAATTTTAGGATTTTGTGACCTACTCGAACAACGAATTACTGATCAACGGTTCCGTAATTATCTCGAGTCCATTGCTTCGGGGGGAAAAATACTATTATCCTTAATTAATGATATTCTCGATTTATCAAAAATTGAAGCAGGAAAAATAGAGATTATTAATGAACCGATTAATTTAAGGGGTTTGATAATTGAAATCAAACAAATGTTTCTAGAAACAGCTAAAAAAAAAAAATAGAATTATTAATAGACATTGATAATCAAGTTCCTAATGTTATTATCCTTGATGAAGTTCGCTTGAGACAAATTCTTTTCAATTTAGTAGGCAATGCTTTAAAGTTTACTGAAAAAGGCTACATTAAAGTTAGTGTCAACAGTCGGATATTTCCCTCTACCAACCATCAAACTTCTCGTCATTGTTCTCTCAAAATATCTATCAAAGATACAGGAATAGGCATTGTAGAAAACCAACAAAAAAGGGTCTTTGATGTCTTTACCCAAAGCGAAGGACAAAGTAACCGCAAATACGGCGGAACAGGTCTAGGATTAACCATTACCAGTCGCTTAACAAGAATTTTAAACGGAACTATTCACTTAGAAAGTCAACTGGGAAAAGGTAGCATTTTCACGGTTTCTTTTCCCCAAATAACCGTCGGTAAACCCCAGGATATTATTCCTTGTGAAGAAACTATCAATATCGATTTTAATCAACTGCTTCCTCTGACTATATTAGTGGTAGATGATGTGGCGGCTAACCGTGATTTATTACTGGGTTATTTTGCCGATAGTCATCATACTATCTTATCGGCTAATGATGGACAAGAAGCCATCGAAAAACTCAATATCAATCAGGTTGATCTAATATTAATGGATTTAAGAATGCCGAATATGGATGGTTATGAAGCCAGTCAAATTATTAAACAAAATACCAAAACTTACTCTGTTCCTATTGTAATTGTTAGTGCTTCTTCTCAAGATAAAGAAAAAGAAAGATTAAAGACAATGTGTGAAGGTTTTTTGACGAAACCCATTAGTCGTCTTCAACTTCTAGGAACATTAAAAAAACTTTTCCCGTTGAAAACAAGAGAAACCATCACTTCTATTCCTCAAGACAACATCCACAAAGTCCCCTCAACTCCTATCCCCACTTCTCCCGAATTATTAGAGAAACTTGAGCAACAAGAGGAAAAAGTATGGCATAATTTACGAAAGACGATGATTACAAAAGATTTACGACAATTTTCCCAACGCTTGCAACAATGGGGAGAGGAGTATGATTGTCACATTCTGATTGATTATGCTCATCGTCTCGAAACCCAGCAACAACAATTTGATAGTGAAAACTTAGTCAAAACCATCGAAAGTTTTCCTGAGATTGTGCGATCGCTACAATAGCAGTTTAATTGATTTGTGTTCCTTAATCCTTTAAGAAAAATGAAAAATTGTGATCCTTTTAACCCTGAAGAATTTTTAATTTTAGTTGTGGATGATATTCGGAAAAATCTACAATTATTAATCGAAATTTTGGATACATCAGGCTACGGAACCACCTTTGCTCTCTCGGGTAAACAAGCTTTAGAACGAATAGAAGTGACAGAACCAGACTTAATTTTACTCGATTTAATGATGCCTGAAATGAATGGGTTAGAAGTGTGTAAAAGACTCAAAGAAAACCCCAAAACCGAACAAATACCCATCATTTTTTTAACAGCTGCAACAGAAACTCATTATCTGGTTAAAGCCTTTAAATTTGGTGCCGTTGATTATGTCACTAAACCGTTTAGGACTCCTGAACTTTTAGCTAGGGTTAAAATCCATTTAGACCTCAAAAAAACTAAGGATAAACTAGAAAAAGCTTACCAAGAAATGAAACGAACTAAAGATGAATTAGAAACAGCTTATCAAGAAATGAAACGACTTGCCGCCACCGATGAATTAACTGGGATTCGTAACCGTCGCTCAATTTTTGAACTAGGCAAAGAAGAATTTGAACGGGGTCAACGTTATTATAAAGAGAAAGATAAATATACCTTTTCTGTGTTGATGATTGATATTGATAAATTTAAAACTATTAATGATAGCTATGGTCATGATGTGGGAGATGAAGCCATAAAAATGATGGTCAGAATTACTTTAAATTGTATTCGCAAAGTAGACTATCTTGGACGACTAGAAACCGAAAAAGAAGCCTTAAAGAAAAAAGAGGAGTTGAAGCGGTTGGGATCCACAATCGAAGAAGAAATTCCCACAGAAGAAGGCCATTTGGGTAGATTAGGAGGAGAAGAATTTGTGGTTATTTTACCCCATACTAACTTAAAAGGAGCTAAAATCGTGGCCCAGCGTGTGTGTGAAGCCATGACCCAAGAAAGTTTGCAGGTAGAAGATGAAACTGTTACCATTACTGTTAGCGTCGGAGTGGCAACCTATGACCCAAAAGACAAAAAAATAGATGACGTTCTTAAACGGGCAGACACGGCTCTTTTTGCAGCAAAAGCTAACGGAAGAAATCGAGTTGCTGTTATGGACAATCAACAGTTAAAACTTGGTAAGTAGTTAACAATTATTGATAAATTAGTAAGGTAAATGCTTAAGGCTTTCATAGTAAAATTAGGGTTAGTGGTGACCGTTGGGGTATATTTTAATCTTGGTAACCCTCATCTGATGGCTGCTACCCTAGAAGAAATTAAACAACGAGGAAAGTTAATTGTTGCGGTTAAAGATAATAGTCGTCCGTTAGGGTTTATTGACCCAGAAAATAATTTGCAAGGATTAGAAATCGACCTGGCCAAACAGTTGGCTAAAGATATTTTAGGTGACCCTCAAGCGGTTATCTTACAACCGGTGCGTAATCAAGACCGTCTGCAAAAGGTGATTGATGGGGAAGTGGATTTGGCGATCGCCAGAGTGACCATTAATACCACTCGCGGACGTTTGGTTAATTTTAGCCCCTATTATTATCTAGATGGCACAGGTATGGTTACCAACAATCCCACCATTCGCGCCGTCGAACACCTCTCTCGCGCTAAAATCGCTGTTCTTAACCGTTCGAGTACCATTGCGGTTATTCGGTCGGAACTGCCTCAAGCACAACTGATCGGGGTTGATTCATATCAAGAAGCCTTGACTTTACTTGAAGCCGAACAAGTGCAAGCTTTTGCTGCTGATAATAGCATTTTAGCGGGTTGGGTACAGCAATACCCTCACTATTATCAACTGCCGGTACGCTTATCTGGGGAAGGACTGGGGGTGGTGATGCCCAAAGGATTGCAGTATGCTAGTTTACGGAGTCGTGTTAATCAAGCCATTGGTCGCTGGAAAGCGTCTGGATGGTTGGCTGAACGTCTGGAGTATTGGGGACTTCCTTAGAGAAGTCAGAAGTTAGAAGTCAGAAGTTAGATTTTGATATCAGAAACGTCTGACGCAAGAAGTTACTATTGGGATTTACTAAAGAATGAATGAAGTATTGCCAATTATTTATTTATCAGGGATTGTGTTTTTTTTGGGAGGACTGGCTATTTTTCTTCTCTTCCAAATTATTAAAACCCGTCGTACGGAAAATCGCTTCTATAAGCTACAGGAAAAGCTACAAAAGGAAAAAGGCACAGCACAGGAGTATTATGAATTAGCCAGTTTATATCTTGATAAGAAATTGTATGTTCAAGCAGTTAATCTCCTGCAAAAAGGGTTTAAAACGGGAGAAAAAATTGACGCCGAAAACAAAGCGTTGATGTATAACGCCCTAGGGTTTGCTTATTTTTCTCAGGAACAGGTGGATCTGGCCATTCGTAACTATAAAGATGCCATTAAACTTTATCCTGAGTATGTGATCGCCCTCAACAATTTGGCCAATGCTTATGAGAAAAAACAAATGATTCCGAAAGCAGTGGAAACCTACGAAGAAACGTTAAAACTTGATGAAAATAATAAAATAGCTAAGCGTCGCGCGGAATTATTACGGAAACGTCTCGTTAGCTCAAAATAATGGCTTTTCTTCCCCAAAAACAGTTGACCCGCCTTTAGGGGCGGGTTAATCAGTGTACAAAGGATATGGACTCCTAGAAATCTAAATGAATCGGTTAGATAGTGACTAACTAATGTGGACACTGAAATCACAATGCTTATCTAACAACTCAACATCCTCTTTCCGACTCAGGTGTTGATTATGGCTCTCACCCTGACACCTCCTTAAAAAACTCACTTAAAAAGCTGCGGGTAATACCATCGTGTCTATGAAGAATGTTGGTGTTTAAAACACTGCGCCGACCAAAGCAGATGGCACATACTCCAATCGGTTCCTTTTTAAGAAGCTTGGTGTACTTCCTTGTGCCTATTGCCATAATAACATCAACCTTAGAAAAATGTTGGGATCTCTTTACAAAACTTTAAGATTGGACCGTCATGGACTTGCTTGGGACAAACACCCCTAAACTTTGAGGAATGACGCGAAAAATAGCAGGGGTATGGGTGACAATTTCCCCATCGGTATTAATATCTTGAGTCTTACGGGTATAAATCTCGAGATATTCCCCTTCCAAGGTTCTCACCCAGGGCAAATATCCATGTTGCCCTTGGGGAAGTCGCCACAAAAGGGGGAAAATCTGCCACCAATATTGCAATTCTAAACTGTATAAATCCAATCGTTGGTCATCAATGGTCGCATCTTCGGCTACCGCCATCCCTCCCCCATAAAATCGTCCATTTCCCACCGCGATTTGAATGGTTTTCACTTCAATGGTTTCCCCATGGATCTTAATTTGGGCGTGAAAGGGACGAGTTTGACTCATCACCTGGAACGCAGTAAACGCATAGGCCAACACTCCCCAGCGACGTTTGGCCCCTCTGGATAATTTTTCGGTGATATCCACACTTAACCCCAAACTGGATACATTAAAAAAGTGTTTCCCATTCACCCAACCGAGATCAACATATTTCAGATGTCCCTCTGCAATCACTTGACACGCTTGAGGAATACCAAAAGGGATGTTGAGAGTACGGGCCAGATCATTGGCCGTTCCTAGGGGTAAAATCCCCAAGGGAAGGTGCATATCCATTAAACTATCCACCACCCCATTAAGGGTTCCGTCCCCTCCTCCCACAATCACCAGATCAACTTTGGGTCCGTGTTGTCGAACCAGTTGGGGTAATTCTTCAGAGGATTTGATGGGGACAACGATCAACTCAAAACCCAAGTCGTTGAGAATATCCACCGCTTGGGCAAAACTCTGTTGACCTTTACGAGAGTGACGGTTAACTAAAAGAAGGGCCCGCTTTGTCATATCGGATTGATTGATGACCGCTTATTACTCGTTAGCTTAGCGTGTTTGCCACATTTTTTCCCACAATTTCCTGATTTAATTTACCACTGCGATATCCTTCTAAATCCAGGGTGACATAAATAAAGCCTAATGCTTGCAGTTTAGCCACTAACTGGTTTAAATCTGTGGTGGCTACGAATTCTTTAATCTGTTCGGGGGGTAACTCAATCCTGGCCGTGTCTCCCTGCGATCGCACTCTTAAGTTATGATAGCCTAAGTTTCGTAGGTAAATTTCGGCCCGTCCCACTCGTTGCAATTTTTCAATAGTAATCTCTTCTCCATAGGGAAAACGAGAACTTAAGCAGGGTTGGGCGGGTTTGTCCCACCAGGGTAAGCCCAATGCTTGGGACAGTTGACGGACTTCTAATTTAGTGATCCCCACTTCTGCTAAAGGCGATCGCGCCCCTCTTTCTTTGGCTGCTTGAATCCCAGGCCGATAGTCTTGTAAGTCGTCGGCGTTAACCCCATCTACAACGTAGGGATAACCCCGTTTTAAGGCTAAGGGTTTGAGGGTGTCATGGAGTTCGCTTTTACAAAAATAACAGCGATTGACGGGGTTTGAGGTGTAGTTGGGGTTATCCATTTCGTGGGTATTAACCAACTCGTGGGGAATACCAAGGGTGGCCGCTTGGATTTTTGCGTCTTCTAATTCTTCGGGGAGTAAGGAAGGGGAAACAGCCGTTACGGCTAAGGCGCGATCGCCTAGAACATCATAAGCGACTTTCGCCACCAAGGTACTGTCAATTCCCCCAGAATAGGCAATTAACGCCCTTTCCATTTCTGTAAATATTGTTTTTAATTGGGTTAATTTATCCGTCAGCATTTTGTGATAAGACAATTTTTTAATCTCTTTGGCTCATTTTACCAAATCAAGGTCAACAGCCGTTGACCCCTACTATCTATATGACAACAAGTGTTATACCTGCCAGAGATATTTATTAATAACTGTCATTAATTCAGTTTCATCACAAGGTTTAGGTAAAAAATCATTGGCAACATTTTCTTTAGTTTTCACTTCGTTTATTTTTTCATGATCCGAACTCATCATAATAATGGGAAGGTGTTTAAATACACTGCTGGTTTTGAGGATTTTGGAAAATTGATAACCGTTGATTCCTGATAGGTTAATATCAACTAAGAGTAAATCAGGTTTAATCTCAAACAACTGATTTAAAGCAAGTTTGGGATCAGATACCAGATATAAGTGAGTCTCATCTGAGTTTAAATAAGCTTTGACTGTGTTTAAAGTCGTTTCGTTGTCATCAATACAAACAATTTTTTTACATTTATTACTGTTGTTAATTCCTTGAGTTTTGATAATTTTGTTAGAAGGTTGAATGGGATGACACAAGGAATCAGATGGTGCAAAAGGAGGAAGTTTATTAAAGGGAGGTAACGGTGACTCTAGTTGTAAAACCCCTGATTGTAAATAAGGATAAATGACTGTTGCTACTTCCCAATCTTCTAGGTTCAGTAATTGACTGAGTTTTCGGATGCTGATTTTTTCCTCGATCTGAATATTTTTTGCTGATAAATGACTAAATTTTGCAGAAATTAATTTGTTTAAATGTTGTAAATTTGAACAATAAATACGTTGATGGGGGGACAAGATAAGAGAATTAAACTGTTGCCATTTTTTCTGCTTCTCTTCCCAATATTCTAAGATGTATTTAGACTCAAATCCCTGTTTTAAAGGGAAATAATACTTTTTTTCTTCACAAATATAGTGATCAACAGTTTTAATGGAAAAGAAGGATTCTAAGGTATCTTTTGTGAGTTCGTTAATTAAATCTATTTGTTGAGAAGAGCTAAGATTTTCTTGTCTAATCAACCCTTCCATTAACTCTTCAATGATTTTATTGCCTTTCTTTTTATCTAAACCATTTTTAACAATTTTTTCGATGATTTTAGCTATTTTTTCACCATACCCCAACCCATATAAACAAAGTTCTAAATTTTTAATCGACTGTAAAGAATGAGAAGCAGATTTTATTTTAGTTTGCTCTAAATCGATTCTCCATATAATATCATTGCTAGTGATAATTAACTGTCCAGTATAGTTAAAACTTGACATTCTTTCTATCTGTTTAAAGGGATTAAAAGATCGTTGCATAGAGATTTGGTTTGCTATTTTGAAATTGGGTTATTATTAATCAGTAATCATATATTAAGTTTGTTACAATTGACGATGTTATTTATTCCCAATAATCAATTTTAAAGATTCAATAAAGTAGTGTTTATGCGGAAATTTTAGACTCTATCATCAAAAATTTTCTTATTATTGTAAAGTGAAATAACGAAAAGATTAAAATTATTGATATCTATTATTAAATTAAGTAAACTATAGGATAAATTCAATGGTAGCAATTCATTTTTTGGGATACAAATGGATTTATTTTTGAAGAGGTAATGCTAGGGTAAAACAACTCCCTTGGCCATATTCTGATCTTAAGGTAAGGTTTCCTTGATGAAGTTGTGCTAATTTTCGTGATAAAGCTAATCCTAACCCTGTCCCTTTATGTTTGCGACTGAGGTTACTATGAATTTGTTGGAAGGGTTGAAAGAGTTTCTTTTGATCTTCCTCTTTAATACCAATTCCTGTATCTATAACAGAAAACGTCAGTAAATTGTCAACTTTCTCAACTTGTAACGTCACTGAACCTTTTTCTGTAAATTTGATAGCATTAGATAGTAAGTTAATCAAGATTTGTTTTATTTTTCGTTGATCAACCGTACAAAAATCCACTTGATCACTTAAGTTTAAAATAAGGTCTAACTTTTGCTCGTTTGCTTTGGGTTGAACAATAGATATTGCTGCTAAACAAATATCTTCAACTGCAACGGTTTCCAAGAATAATTCTTCTTTATTCGCTTCGATTTTGGAGAGATCCAAGAAATCATTAACTAAAGCTAATAAATGTTCACCTGATACTCTAATTCCATTAACATACTCTTTTTGTTTTTCATTTAGAGTTCCATAAATTTCTTGTTTTAACATTTTAGAGAATCCTAAAATACCAGAAAGAGGGGTTCTTAATTCATGACTGACGTGGGATAAATAATCACTTTTATGATCGCTAGAAGATTGTAATTTTTTATTTTCTAATTCAATTAACTTTATTTTTTCTATCCATTGAATTTGCTGAATAGCGATAGTAATTTGATAATTAACTATTTCTAAACCATCTATTTCTTCTTGATTAAAAACTCGCTCAGCTTGCTCAGTTTCTAGAATCAAGTAGCCAAAAAATTGTTGATTTAGATACAACGGAAGACTTAAAATACAACAGTTAAATTGACCTTTAGGTTTAACCTTTTGAGCAGGGATAATTTCACGAGAGTTAGTCAGAATAGCATCCCCTTGACAAAATTGATAAACTTGATGTTGTTTGATGCAATTAATTAGAGGAAAGCATTGCTGATAAACAAAATTTTCCAGCCACTTTTGATCCCTTACTCCCCAACTATTATAAATTTGACAAACCGATGATTCTATCCTTAATAAGACGATATTATCAAGGTTATAAGCTTCCCCCATCATAGCTAAAATTTGAGCAATTTTTTCTTGAGGATGAATGTCAGAGTTTAATAGACAATAAAATTGCCGAATTAATGATTGTGACCAATTTTGATGGTATAAAGGGTTAGGCATTTTTGTCTCTTGCTGGAAAATCTCTAAACATTGATGCTTCACAGTATTCATAAGTATGTTTACTTTACTCCATAGTGGGATTAACTTACCGTTAACTGTGAGGTCGAATACAGGGGACTCTTCTCAAGAAAGTTAATATTTTGTAATAATTTCTAACACAGAAAGGGCGATTAATCATTAATTACGTAGTTGTCACCAGCTACTTTATATTAATTATACAGGTGAATTTGCTTGGATGAGATTCTAGATGAAAATTGTTCAATGAAGAGAACATCCCTTTGTCAATAAATAAGGGATGTCCCTAAATCTGATTTAAAATTGTCGACGGGAAAAAATGAAACTGGAAACTGTCAACAATAGAACTATATAAATGATGCCATAAACCGCATCGATAAATAACTCTGAACTACTGGGAAGAATTCCATACACGGCTGTATTTTTGAGGTTGAATCTTTCCAGGTTAGGAACCACTAAATAGATGCTTTCGGTTAAGGCGGTGATCTGAGGATTTTCGCTTAACTTTGCCAACTCTAGTAAGTCACTACTTAGATGTCCAATCACATAAATTCCAAAGCTTAAAAGGGTAGCCAAAATTGAACTGGTAAACACCCCAAAGGTTATAGCAACAGCTATTAACACGGCTAATTCTAATAATAGATAAACTTGAGAAACTATTAAACTGAAAGGAGAAAAGGTGATTTTTGCCCAGGTTAATGCCCCTAAATAAAGCGCGGTCATAATAGTAATAACAACCGTCAAGACACCACATAAACCGAGATGTTTTCCCACAATTAATTCTGCCCGACTAATGGGTTTAGGAATTAAAATTAAAACGGTTCTTTTCTCAATTTCTTTGTTGATTAAAGCCGTCCCGACGAAAATAGCAACGATCGCCCCCAAAAAGGAAGTTAACCCTAAGCCAACATCCAGGAAAATTTTACCATCTGCTCCCACTGAAATTTCAGGAAGTAAGCGTAAAGATAGGGCTAAAACAACGGCAAAAAATCCAATCACATAGAGAATGCGATCGCGGATAACTTCTCGAAATCCATTACTAGCAATGATCCAGATTCTGATTAAATTCATGGTTGTTAGAGTATCTTTCTTACTGCTGTTAACTTTCTTATTATTCCCCAGTATTGCCTAACTGTTATCATAAGCTTACAGGAACTTCATACTCCTTAAGGAATAATTGTCATGAAAAGATACAAAATAAAGCCTTGGATCATTTTACCCATCTTAAGTTTAATCACAGCCATTTGCCTAGTGGGATGGCAGACTCAGGGTTGACGAAGTCAGAAATCAGAAGTCAGAAGTCAGGAAAATTTTCAAGCTTTAAACTATCAATTGTTATATTAATTAATCGAGAAATGAATCAAATCCCTTTTCTGGAGAAAATTATTATTTATCCCATTAAATCCCTAGATGGTTTATCAATTTCACAAGCAACTTTGCTTAAAAGTGGTGCATTAAAACACGACAGACAATGGGCAATTTATGATGAAAATCAGAGATTAATTAATGGTAAAAGTAACCACAAAATCTATAGATTAAGAGCAACTTATAATAATACCTTCAATCAAGTTACCTTAAAAAATGAGGATAATGGTTCACAAAAAATATTTGATTTAAGAGAAGATATCAAAGAAATAGAATCATTTTTAAGTGAATATTTTGGTTGTTTGGTTTATTTAAAAGAAAATAGAATAACTGGTTTTCCTGATGATACCTATGCCTCTGGACCAACGATTATTAGTCAAGCAACCTTAGAAACCATTGCTCAGTGGTTTCCTCATCTAACAATAGCAGAAATCAGAAGAAGATTTCGAGCCAATTTAGAAATCAATGGAGTTCCCGCTTTTTGGGAAGATCAATTATTTGCCAATAAGAATCAATGGGTTAACTTTCGTATTGGTAAGATTAATTTTCAAGGGATTAATCCTTGTCAAAGATGTATTGTACCCACAAAAAACTCCTACACCGGAGAAATAACAGACAACTTTCAAAAACAATTTATAACGAAAAGAAAAGAAACGTTACCCAGTTGGGTAAATGCAAGTCAATTTAACCACTTTTATCGTGTCAGTGTGAATACAAGAGTAAACAACTTGGAAAAAGAAACTGATTTACAAGTTGGAAATGAGGTCAAAATAATTGATAATTGAACAAGACAAAACTGCTAACTAAAACATGACCTTTTCCTTTCAATTACAAAAAAAATGTTGTCATACCCAAGCCAGGGCCGGAACTTGGTCAACCCCTCATGGAATCGTAGAAACCCCTAGATTTATGCCCGTGGGAACCCTGGCAACAGTCAAAGGGTTAACCCCCGCGCAACTGGAAACCACCGGCGCACAGATGATTTTAGCCAATACTTACCACCTCCATCTACAACCGGGGGAGAAGATTGTCGAAGCAGCCGGAGGACTCCATTGCTTTATGGGGTGGAAAGGGCCGATTTTAACCGATTCTGGAGGCTTTCAAGTGTTTAGCCTCAGTGAACTGCGAAAAATCAGAGAAATCGGTGTTACCTTTCGTTCTCCGAGGGATGGCAGTATCATTGAGTTGACCCCAGAACGGTCGATCCATATTCAAAATGCGTTGGGTGCAGACGTGATCATGGCCTTTGATGAATGTCCCCCTGGAAACGCTGATTATGACGCTGTGGCAGCCGCAACGGATCGGACGTATCGCTGGTTAGAAAGGTGCATCAAAGCCCATCAAAGACCCCAAGACCAGGCGTTATTTGGCATTGTTCAAGGGGGAACCCATCCTCAGTTGCGATCGGATGCAGTTTCGGCTTTGGTTCCTTTAGATTTACCTGGGTATGCCATCGGTGGGGTGAGTGTGGGGGAAGAACCGGCTTTAGTGCGCGATATTGTGAAATTTACCACCCCTTTACTTCCTGAGTCCAAACCCCGTTATTTGATGGGGGTGGGAACCTATCAAGAAATGGTGATGGCCATCGCCTCTGGGATCGATTTATTCGACTGTGTGATTCCCACTCGTTTTGGTCGTCACGGGACGGCATTGGTAAGAGGAGAACGCTGGAACCTCAAAAATGCCCAATTTCGAGAAGATTTTACCCCTTTAGACTCGGAATGTCCTTGTTATACTTGCAAAACGTTTTCACGGGCCTATTTGAATCATTTAGTGCGATCGCGGGAAATGTTAGGTTATATTCTTTTATCGTTGCACAATGTGACAGAATTAGTGAGGTTTACTCAACGCATTCGAGAAAGCATTTTAAAGGATACTTTTACCCAAGAGTTTGCTGTTTGGTTAGAAGACAAATCCGTTTAATCTTTAAATCCTAGAAACTTGTACTATCTTTAATTTGTTTACGCCATTGGGTAATCGCTTCTAAGGGATCGTTTATCGTTACATATTGTGCCATTAAATTGAGATCAAGATTCGGTAATAATTGACTGTTAGATTTGGTCTGATAACTATCATTTTCTAGACAGTAAATTGTAAACGTTTGATTTTGCCAAAACCAGACTTCTATCACACCCAAACGTCGATAAATTTCTAGGGTATCTACACCACCACTACTATAAACAACTTCAATCGCTAAATCAGGAATCTCTTTATCTGTCCCAATACAATAACATTCATCTGGTTCTTTTCCTGCTTGTTTATCTTGACTCTTAATCGTCATTGAACCTAAACCCCAGAAACGAATCCGGTTTTCTTCTAGATAGACTTCTAATAATCTGCCAATGTTTTTTTTGTCTAATTCATGACTGCGACTAGGAGACATAATTTGTAAGGTTTCTAAAAGATAAGCGACACGATAACAAGAACTATTACCTAAGGATATTAGCAATGATTCATACCCTTGCCAAGTTACACCAGAGGTAATGAATTTTTCTTCATGATCACCTTCTTCTAATTGAAGGGGAAAATAGTCATTTAATAATACTGAATTCATATTGATATACCGCTTAGCTGTTACTTATATTATAGAAGCTGGACATAACTTTAGCAAAATTGTCTAACAGTTTTCCTAGCTGTTTGATGATAAATGGTTTTTGTCAGCAGCAGACAAATTAATTATTCAAAGGCACTTGATACCATTTCAATGTTAAACACTTGTGCAAAAACTTTCATAATTTGTGTTTGTATTTCTTCTACAGTAATCTCAGGGATAAATTGCTTTAAACTCCCCACTGATTTATCTTTAATCCCACAAGGAATAATGTTTTTAAATCCTTGTAAATCGGGACAAACATTAATGGAAAATCCGTGCATAGTAATCCAACGTTTAACTTTAATACCAATCGCTGCTACCTTACAACTATCAACCCAAACCCCCGTTAATCCTGGTATTCTTTTTCCTGGGAGTTGATAACCGTTTAAAACCTGAATAATCACCTCTTCTAGTTGTCTTAAATACCAGTGTAAATCCTGTTGATAGTAACGTAAATTAAGAATCGGATAACCCACTAATTGACCCGGACAATGATAGGTGACTTCTCCCCCCCTTTCTATGCGATAGACGGGGATAGGACTGTGTTGAGGATCAAACTTCATAAACTGGGTATTGGCCCCTGTTCCCAAGGTATAAACGGGAGGATGTTCTAATAATAATAGGGTATCCTCTAAGTTAGGGTGGTCTAACCGTTGCTGAACAAGCGATCGCTGCATTTCCCAAGCCACAGCATAGGGAACCGTTCCTAAATTTTGCAGTATACACCGTCGGGGTTGGGATAAGATTGAAGTTGACATGACCATTTACAAAGTTTCATAAGGGAATATTGAAGAAATATGAAGAGATGCAAAGGAACATAAAAAGAAGACAAAGACCTATGTTTAGAACAATACAAAGTGCTAGGCTAAAGGTATACAGAGTTTATCTCGGAGAAAAGGATTGAAAGAAACGCCACCACAAAGGGTTTGTTCTCACCAATTCTTTCCCTAGCAACGAAGAAATCGTTTAGGGTCAAGATTGGGAACTGGGGTCACGCAGAGGTGATCAATCAGTAGGGAGAGAAATAAGAAGATTCAAAAACTGAGCGAAGCCGAAGTTTTAAGCTAGTGTTAAACTCTCACCCTTCTATCATTAGAATATCTTAATCTAGGATAACTTAAGGAATCAATTAGCCCCGATTAAGATGATTAAAAAGAGGTCAAGGAATTTATGAATCAGCCAAGATATCCCACTCCATTGTTATTGAGTTAATCCGATAATCGGGGTTAGTCTGTCTCAGGAAAGAAGCTAGAAACTATCCTAACTTTTCTCTTTTAATGCTACAACAATGAAACAAAACATGGAGTATTGAGTATGAAGCTTTTAATTCAAGGCAATAATATTGATGTAACCGAATCAATCAATGATTACGTCAAACAGAAACTAGAAAAAGCCGTGAAACATTATCAAACTTTTACCACAAAAGTTGATGTTCACTTATCTGTGGCTAAAAATGCCCGTATTACGAATAAGCATAAAGCAGAAGTCACCGTTTATGCCAATGGTACAGTGATTCGGGCGCAGGAAGGTAGCGAAAATCTCTATGCGAGTATTGATTTAGTTTCCGATAAAATTGCCCGTCAGCTTCGTAAATATAAAGAGAAAATCAACGCTCATAAACCTCAATCTTCTGTGAAAATGCCAGACGTTTTGCCAGAGAAAGAAGTTGAAGGGGATTTAATTGGCGATCGCGAGGCTGCTTTACCGCCAGAAGTGATTCGGATGAAATATTTTGCCATGCCAGCGATGTCCATTGAAGAGGCAAAACATCAACTAGAATTAGTGGATCATGACTTCTATATGTTCCGAAATGAAGACACCAATGAAATCAATGTCATTTATATGAGAAATCACGGCGGTTTTGGTGTCATACAACCCCGCGAACCTAACGAGAATGATAACACAAGTGCTTAATTACTTAGAGAGTCGCAAGATGATCTAGAGCAAATATTGTGGGGGAATAAAATAGTTTATTCCCCCTTTTTTTTCTTGTCTTGTCGAAAATGTTAAGATATATTATGAACCGCATCATCAAGCCAATTTATGAGTGAACAACCATTACGCATTTGCATTGTTGGGGGAGGGTTTGGGGGGCTATATACTGCCCTGCGTCTTGCCCAGTTTCCTTGGGAAGCCGATCAAACACCCGAAATCATTTTAATTGATAAAAGCGATCGCTTTTTATTTACCCCTCTTCTCTACGAATTAATTACCGAGGAGATGCAAACGTGGGAAATCGCCCCCCCTTATGAGGAACTTTTGGCAGATACAGCGATTCGCTTTCATCGGGGATGTGTTACGGGTATTGATATCGAAAACCAACAACTAGCACTGGATAATCATAATAGTCTACATTATGACCGTTTGGTGTTAGCAATGGGAGGAAAAACCCCCTTAGATAACTTTAGTGGGGTTAAAGATTATGCCATTCCCTTTCGTACCTTAGAAGATGCCTATCGTATCAAAGAACGATTACGATTATTAGAAGAAAAAGAGGCGGAAAAAATCCGTATTGCCATCATCGGCGGTGGATATAGTGGGGTAGAATTAGCTTGTAAATTAGCTGATCGTTTAGGGGATATGGGGCGCATTAGATTAGTAGAAAAAGGAGACAAAATTCTTAGCAACTCTTCTGAATTTAATCAAGAAGTTGCCAAAAATGCTTTAGAAGCAAGACGGGTATTTATCGATCTTGAAACAGAAGTAACTCAAGTAAGTTCTGATAGTATTTCTTTAGTTTATAAAGGAAAAATTGATACCATTCCTGTAGACTTGGTCTTGTGGACTGTGGGGACTCAAGTTATAGAAATGGTCAAAACGTTGCCTCTAGAAAAAACAAGCAAAGGACTGTTAAAAATAACCCCTGAGTTACAAGTCATTGATCATCCTGAAATTTTTGCCATTGGTGATTTAGCTGCTTGTTACGATGAATCAGGGCAACCTATTCCTGCAACAGCGCAAACCGCTTTCCAACAATCTGATTACTGTGCTTGGAATCTTTGGGCTTCAATTACTAAGCGTCCCCTCTTACCTTTTGCTTATCAACCTTTAGGAGAAATGATGGCGTTAGGGGTAGGCAATGCCACCTTATCAGGGTTAGGACTGAATTTGGATGGCTCGTTAGGTTATATTGCTAGACGATTAATTTATTTGTATCGTTTACCCACCCTCAAACATCAAATCAACGTAGGGATTAATTGGATTACGAAACCATTAACTGAATTGTTTTTATAATTATTATCAAACTTGGTAAAAAAAAGAGGCTTTATGCAACAACCACAAGTTATTTTTTTAGATGCTGTTGGTACTTTATTTGGGGTTAAGGGGTCGGTAGGAGAAGTCTATAGCCATCTGGCTGCACAGGTAGGCATAAAATGTGATCCTTCCCTCCTAGAAACAGCCTTCTATCAACAGTTTAAAAAAGCCCCACCCTTGGCCTTTTCTGGTGTCGATATTATGTCTGTTTCAGACTTAGAATATCAATGGTGGTATCGGGTAGCTTATGATACTTATGAAGCGGCAAATGTCATGGCTCAATTTAAAGATTTTGATGGCTTTTTTCGGCAACTTTATGATTACTTTGCTACTCCTCATCCTTGGTTTCTTTATACCGATGTTTTCCCCGCTTTGCAACATTGGCAAAACCAGGGGATAGCATTAGGAATTATCTCAAACTTTGATAGTAGAATTTATGAGGTACTGGATATTTTTGGACTCACTAATTTTTTCCAAACCATCACCATTTCTTCGACTACGGGAACAGCAAAACCTGATGGCAATATTTTCATTGAAGCCTTAGAAAAACATGATTGTCAACCCGAAGAAGCTTGGCATATTGGAGATAGTAAAAAAGAAGATTACGAGGGAGCAAACTATGTGGGAATTAATGCTTTTTTATTAGAAAGAAATGATAAAAGAAAGCGAGCAGATTACAAAATTATTGATTCAATGGAAAGATTAATAAATTAATAAAACCTTTGTAGGGTGGGCAAAATGAATATATATTTGTAACTATTCTAAAAATTGGTGAAACTTTGCCCACCGAACATTTAAACATACGAAAAAAAAATGAAAAAACTTTTAATTACAGGAGCAAGTGGTTTTCTCGGTTATAATGTTTGTCAATATGCCCAAGTTTCTTGGGAAGTTTATGGCACTTATTTTAATAATAAAATAGAAGTAAACAATCTTAATATTGTCAAGGTTGATGTAACAAATATTGATGAATTACAAACTATATTTAAACAGGTAAAACCCGATGCTGTGATTCATTTAGCAGCAGCCTCAAAACCTAATTATTGTCAAAATAACCCAGACACTACCTATAAGATTAATGTAACAGCTTCAGGAAATATTGCTAAACTATGCGCCGATGTTAATATACCTTGTGTTTTTACTTCAACTGACTTGGTTTTTAATGGTTTAAATTCTCCGTATAAAGAGAGTGATCCCGTTTCTCCTATTAGTTATTATGGAGAACAAAAAGTCAAAGCAGAACAAGAAATGTTGACTATTTATCCCAAAACAGTTATCTGTAGAATGCCTTTAATGTTTGGTATTCCTTCACCTCATGCAGCTAGTTTTATTCAATTCTTTTTAAAGACATTTCGAGAAGGAAAACAACTGAGTTTATTTACCGATGAATATCGAACCCCAGTCAGTGGTTTGACGGCAGTAAAAGGGCTATTATTAGCCTTAGAAAAAGGAGAAGGAGAGATACTACATTTAGGCGGAAAAGAAAGGATTTCCCGTTATGAATTTGGACATTTAATGGCAGAGGTATTTGACTTTTCTAAAGCGTTAATTACCCCTTGTCTACAGAAAGATGTAGCCATGGCAGCCCCGCGATCGCCTGATACTTCTCTAGATAGTTCAAAAGCGTTTCAGTTAGGGTATAAACCCTTATCTTTAAAAGAAGAATTAGAAGAATTAAAGAACAAAATTTAATCAAGGCCAAATTATGAATTGATCTCACACTGTCATATAATGGTCTTTACTATAGCGCAATAGTAAGATGTCAAAAACTTATATTGGAACTACTCAAGCTGCCTGTCGACTTCATCTATCGGTTCAGCGTGTGCGAAAACTAGCTATGGACGGTCGTATTGAAGGCGCGTTTAAAGAGGGTCGTCGCTGGAAAATTCCTGTTTCTTCTAATGGAATGCCCAAAATCAGCCGTAAAAAGAAAGGGCCAAAAGGTCGCTGGCGAGTGTATAAGCAAGAAATAATGACCTTTATCCATGTTAATCAGATCCAACTTCGGTCCAATCTCAAGAATAAGACCCATGATCCTGTTATTTCCGTGAAAATGGGTGGAGATACCTTTTTGTCTAACGAGGTCAAAATTCCAGGGATTGGCCGACTGATATATGATCCAGAACACAAGAAAAACTGTGGCGCAACAGTATGGTTTGAAATTGATCCTGATATTCCTCTGAAGTTGAGCAGATTTACTTAAAGCCGCCGCGCAAATTATCTTAGAGGCGGTTGGCGTAACGGCAGACTAGCAAATCCTATCTAATATAGCTTGAGCAATGACTTCTGCCCCATCTTTAGGCAATATTTTACCGATGATGGGAGGGTTAGGAGCTTGTGTTAAAAAGTCCCAATTTCCTTGAAAAAAGCTGTCGGTTTCCACAATTTGATGATCGGCATAGTTTTTGATACCTTCTAATAAAAAAGGAGCTTCAGCAAAATCATTTCTCACTAAGGAAACAATGGGTATTTCTAGGCGCATGGTTTCAGCAAAGGTACTAAACCCCGGTTTAGAAATAACTCGACCACATAAGGGCATAAAATCAACTGGACGATAAAAAGAATCGCTGATTTTAACCATATTATCTAAATTCGGTGCTTGAGCATCAAAGGTAATAAATTGCCAGTCAGGAAATTGTGTTAAATTAGCGTAAGGTATTTGTTGTAATCCCAATCCCCCAAACGTTAATAAAACGGTTTTTTCCGAGGAAGCGGTTAGGTTAAACTTATGTCTTAAATCATCGACAGAATAACGAGGGTTGCCACCGGTTAAACCGACATCGGTGATAGCATTAAACGCACTCATGGGTTCAGCCATCGGCAGACGAAATAGGCGATCGCATTGTTGATAACAATCTTTGATCCAGTTAACTATTCCTTGCCATTCTTCACCCCAAGCGTCATAAATAAAATCCCAACCAAAATTACTCATCATGTAACAAGGAACCCCTGCCAATTGGGCAATGGGGGCCATTAACGGAGGAATATCAGCTAAGATTAAATCAACTTGATTGGTCTTAATAAAATTAATTTCGGCTGCCATTAACCCTTGATGTTTTGTATAAATTTCCTGCATTTTTTTCAAGGTTGCAGCCTTATCCATGGTAAAACTATCCGATTGAATCACCCCCACATCAAAGGCCAACGGACGATAAATAAAATCCCCTGAAATATAGGATTCTAATAACCATCTTGGGGCAGTGGTTACCATAATGATTAGGGTATCCGGACGTACCCTTAAAATAGCATCAGCCACCGTAGAAATGCGAACTGCGTGACCAAAACCATGACCCGTTGCCGCTAAATAAATAATCGGTCTTTTTTCACTGTTTAGTGGTGTCATTATTGATGATAAAAATTGAACTCTAAACTCCGAACTTCTAACAGAGAACTCAAGCTACCAATCTTGAGGATTAACCTTCGGTCTAATTTTCACCCGAACCAAAACGGCAGTAATATTATCATGACCGTTATAACTATTAGCGAAGTCGATTAATTTGACAATCCCTTGATCCAAAGATTGACTCGAACTGATTAAAGGAAGTAAATAGGTTTCCCAATGATCTTCTACCAAATCATTGTCACACAACCCATCAGAACAGAGGAGAAATAAGGTATCTTCGGCTAAGTCTAAAAAGCGAATATCCGGTTGTATGTAGTTATTGTCATGGGGACCGAGGGCTTGCGTTAATTGATAGGCGTCCGGTCTAGCATAAGCTAATTTAGGGTCAATGCCACTCTGGATCGCCCGTTGTCCCACCTCGTGATCCACGGTCAGTTGTTGGACTCCTTTTTTGCGACTAATAGAATAAACCCGACTATCCCCCACATGAGCAACCACCGCCTTCGTATCCTGCACTAATACTAAGACTAACGTGGTTCCCATGCGGCCACTACCAGAACTGGCGTTGCTTTGATTGACATCGTATAACTTTTGATTGGCTAATAAAATGCCTTGTAAAATGGTTTCATGATCGGGAAAGTCCTCTTGCCAATGCTCAGCGAAGAAGGTTTCTAAGGTTTCCACTGCCATTTGACTAGCTACTTCGCCGGCTGCATGGCCACCCATGCCATCACAAACAATGTAGACCCCGCGGCCATTGACTACTGTCTCTTGATTATTTTGTTGAATTTTGACCTCTGTCTTCATGCCGAAATAATCTTCGTTATGATGTCGTTGTCGTCCGCGATCGGTGCATCCCAAGGCCGTTAAAGTAATCAATTCCATTGGCAAAACGGCAGTGGCATCATTGGTAATATCCGTAGTGGTTGGGGTTTCTTCTAACTGGCCACTCAACAGTTCAGCCTGAAAGTCTGGTAACTCTTCCCCAACAAAATCTAAAGACGAAGCAGAAACCCCTAGGTTAATCGGGGTTTCCTCGTCATCGGTGATCTGTTGTTCAGAGGCTAAATCTTGCAGTTGTAGGCGCAATTCTGCTACTTGGTCGATCTTGCCGTCGGCTACCTGTTGAATGAGGGTGGCCAGTTTGCTTGAGGAGGGATAACCTCCTTTGGTGAACCAAGTTTGCCATAATTGACCTAATTTTTGTAAAGAAGGGGGAGCATCAGGGGGATCGGGGTATAATTTTAGTAATCCAAAGCTTTGATCCTCATCCAGTCTGAGGTTGTCTTCCACCAGCAAACTTTGACAACAGTTAACGGCGGTTAAACTGTTCCAGAGGGTGACAATTTGATTGAGCCAATAAATGATTTGCAGGGTCAGTAACGAGTGGTTGATCAGTAAATCGGGAATCAATTGCCAATGGTTGCGATCGGGCAATAAGATAACTTCGGTTTCATTGTCTAGCCAAGCATCATGGACTTCAGGAACAACGGGAACCAGGTCCTTGAGGGCTAGATAGGGAAAGGCTGTTCCAGGAATTCCCATCTGTTCCCATAACCCACTCGGATCGTCTTCTTCTCTATCTTTTAAGAGGTCTGAGACTTGATCAACTAATAGGGGTAGGGTTGATTTTTCTAAGGGTTGACAGTCAAATACCTGACCTCGATAAAGGGTGTGAGTTGCCGTGGTGGCTATGACCTGAAAGGCTTCGTCTTGAGACGGCCAGATTTGATACCGTTGTCCAAGATCAAGATAGTTGCTATCCAAAGTTAACGTCTCCTCTGTCTGGTTACCATTGATAGGTTGGGCGAGAATAACCTGCCAAACTTGACCAATAAATGTCTCACAGTTTGGGCAATGGGACTTAGAAAAAGGGGCATTATGACCACATTGAGGACAGGGGCGATGAGTCAATGAGGTTTGGCATTGTTGACAGACCTGATGATTATTGGGATTTTCTGCGTGACATTGGGGACAAACAAGCATAAATGATTACACCAGTGACTAAAAATTGCTGTTAACGTCTTGCTCTTGCTACAATCTGCCTTCTTTTATCATCCCCCTGTTCTCTCTTACCGTCAATTAATCTCAACAATTCTCTGACTTAGCTCGAACGGCTCGTTATGATGAAAGAAATACTATGCAGAGGACTGGGATGATTTCCCCTGACACAAGCGATCGCCCTTTAATTTATCGTGGCTTAACGTCCGAGCAAGTCCGATTCAATCGTGATTATTATGGTAGCAATATTTTAACCCCGCCTCCACAAAACCCTTGGTGGTTACTATATTTAGATAAGTTTAATGATCCAGTCATTCGTGTTTTAATGATTGCTGCGATTATTGCTTTGGTTGTGGGCATGATTGAAGGAGAATATGCGGAAGCTTTGGGGATTTTAATGGCGATTTTTTTAGCAACAACCCTTGCTTTTCTTAATGAATATCAGGCCAATAAAGCGTTTGATTTACTCAATAATGTTTACGAGCAAACCCCTATTAAGGTGATTCGTGACCATAAATTTACTCAGATTTCTCGTCAAGATTTAGTGGTGGGAGATTTGGTTTATATTGAACAAGGAAATGAAGTTCCTGCTGATGGTGAATTATTGGAATCAGTCAGTTTATTGGTAGATCAAGCCAAAATTACTGGGGAGTCTAAGGCGGTTAAAAAGCTGCCAAAATCTTCCTTTAAACCTCATCATTATCCTCAGAAAACCTATCCACCTTTTCAAGTTTATCGTAGCACTATGGTCGCGCAAGGTCATGGGGTTTTCCAGGTGACGGCTGTGGGCGATCGCAGTGAAATTGGACAACTAGCTCAAGCGGTTAGTTCTATTAAAGAGGGTCAATTAACCCCGTTAAATCTTCAGTTAGAAAAGTTAAGTCAATTAATCGGTATGATTGGCTTATTGATGGCAGGATTGACTTTTTTCGCTCTCTTGTTTCAAGGATTTATCACTGAGCAAATTGTTCTCAATTTACCCCAAAACTGTTTCTTATTTTTAGTGATTATTAGCAGTACAATTATTTTACTTCCTATGGGAATTTCTCTAATTGAAGAAGGATTAAAATCTTTTGATCTAGCTGTTGAATTTCCTGATTTTTTAAGCTCATGGTTAATGAGTTTAGGGAGTGGATTACTTATTTTTTTAGGTGGTATTTCTTATTTTTATTATCGGGGATGGATGGATAATTTTAATGATATTTTCTTACCTCCATCAGTGGGAATTCTCCTCTTAAATTATTTTATGGTTGCTGTGACAATCATCGTGGTGGCTGTCCCTGAAGGGTTAGCGATGAGTGTCACGTTATCCCTTGCTTATAGTATGGGAAAAATGGCTGCTACTAATAATTTAGTTAGACGAATGCACGCTTGCGAAACCATTGGGGCTGCCACAGTGATTTGTTCTGATAAAACAGGAACCCTAACCCAAAACAAAATGCAGGTTGAAGTTGCTGATTTTCCTTGTTTAAATTGTTCAAATTATAGCCAAAAAGAAGTTTATCAAAATTTGATCTACGAAGGGATTGCTGCTAACAGTACCGCAGATTTAGAAAGGACATCTCAAGGGGAATTTTCTCCTCTTGGTAATGTGACAGAAACGGCGTTATTATTCTGGTTAAATCGTCAAAATATCGACTATCTTCCCTATCGTCATCATTTTGAAATAATGGATCAATTACCATTTTCTCCTGAAAATAAATATATGGCTACGGTAGGTAAATCTAGTGTTATTTCAGGAAATATTATCTATTTAAAGGGCGCACCAGAAATTATTTTATCTCGCTGTTCTCAACAATTAACATCAGAGGGTATTAAAAATTTAGACAATCAAAATCAATGGGTACAAACCTTACAAAAATATCAAGAAAGAGGCATGAGAGTTTTGGGACTGGCTTATAATTATGTAGAGATTGAGGTCAAAGAAGAAAATATTCAGCCGTTAAGTAAGGAATTAATTTGGTTAGGATTTTTGGCCATTACTGATCCCTTGCGTCCCGATGTCAAAAAAGCGATTAAAAGTTGCTTGAATGCAGGAATTGAGATAAAACTTGTTACAGGAGATAGTCAAAAAACAGCCGAAGAAATTGCCAAACAAATAAACTTATATCCCCCCCAAAATCAAAATAATTCTCCTAATTATCATCTAACTGGTCAAGCCTTTAATCAGCTTAATGATGGGGAAGCCAAGGAGATTATAAAAACCTTAAAAGTGCTATCAAGAGCCACACCATTAGATAAACTCAGATTAGTTAAACTATTACAAGAAAATGGGGAAGTTGTAGCAGTGACAGGGGATGGAACCAATGATGCTGCTGCTTTAAAACAGGCCCAGGTTGGGCTATCAATGGGCAGTGGAACGGCTATTGCCAAAGAAGCCAGTGATATTATTTTATTGGATGATTCTTTTAATAGTATTGTCACGGCTGTCCTCTGGGGACGATCATTATATGAAAATATTCAACGATTTTTGCTCTTTCAATTAACCATTAATATTGTTGCTTTAGGCATTGCTTTTTTCGGTTTATTTATTGGTGTTTCTTTGCCCTTAACTGTAACACAAATGTTATGGATCAATTTAATTATGGATACTTTTGCCGCTTTAGCGTTAGCGACCGATCCCCCCCGAAAAACAGTGATGAATCAACCCCCTCGTCATCCCCAAAATTTTATTATTTCTCCTCAGATGTTGAAAATTATTACAGGTACAGGCTTAATTTTTTTCCTATTTTTAATAGGATTTTTAGCTTATTTAGAGAGGGACGGAACCGTAAATACTTACGAACTCTCGATCTTTTTTGCTGTTTTTGTTTTTCTACAATTTTGGAACCTATTTAATACTCGTTCGTTTGGTTTACAACAATGGTTTTGGCAAGGGTTAGGAGAAAATAAAGCTTTTTTAGCCATTGCTACTATGATCTTTTTGGGACAAATTTGTATCGTCCAATGGGGAGGGAAAATATTTAGAACGGTTTCCCTTTCTTGGAGAGATTGGTTATGGATTATTTTCGGAACTTCCATCGTTCTATGGATAGGAGAGTTAGGGCGGTTTCTGCTGAGAAAAAAAACAGACAAGCCACTCTAGCATAAACAAAAAGAATGACTGTTGTCTGTCTTATATTGACCCTTTTTTAGCGAGAGTTAGAGTCCCCACTATAAGGTTGTACACCGATAGAAGGGGGAACATTGTCATGATCAGGACTAAAGGCTTCAGCGATCGCTTCAGCTAATTTACCAAAAAAGCCAGGCTTTTGTTTTAATTCGTCTAAGACTTCATCAACGTGTTCAGAAGCAAATTCAAATCCTTCTTCTTTTGCTAATGAGGTTAATTCATCTTGGTTCTTGACAGCGTGTAATTTATCTTTGAGGCTTTGATTTTTGGCAGCCTCACCTAAAAATTGAATAACTTTCTCTTTGGCCATAATCATTCCTTAAATAGTTAACAAATCGAAGCAAACTCATCCATTACCCTGAGTCTTCATGTTCATTATAACTTTAACAGGAATTAGCTCATCTTTAGACTCGCAAAACTTTACTATTTGATCATCAAAAATTCACCAAGCAGAAATCTCTTGTTGAGTGAACCCTAAAACAATCTTTATGAAGCAAATGTTAAGAAAATTCCTATTCTTCTCTTTCTTGTTCATGATTTGATGGTATGGAATAACCGTTGGTTCGACTGTCAGAAAGAAACGGTAAAAACCCCAGAAAAACTGAGGTTTTTGCATCAGCAAGACAGTAATTTTTAGCTAACCATCATTGAAAGTATAACTAAGCTAATCAAGAATAACACAGCGATCGCCCCTTTAATTAAATAGCGACGTTGTTGATAAGGGGCAGGGGTTCCGGCATAGTAGACTTGAGGTTCTACTGCATAATTGTTAAGAAGACCATTATCGAGTTGGGTGGTTGTCAGCATAGTTCATAAAAATATAGTCAAATATGACATATCCTTATTTTGCCGGTGTGACCCTGACTGGGTGAACTACAACACCCTCTATCCCATAGCCAAAGGCGTTTGGGACTGCTTTTCTCATGATGTTCAACGAACCGTTAACATCAGCATTAATCAATTTTCTTCTTGCGGTACGATACAAACCTCTTTGTACTCTTTTTCCTGAAAAAGTTACTTGATTTTTTTGGTCTTTCTGGTAAACAGGGAGACAGTCGTTATCGAGAAAGGAAGCTTTTGATGTATAAGATTCTTCAGTAATAATTACCGTGATTCCTACCATCTCTGCTTTATAAGATAACATTTCGATTAACTTATTATAGGGAATAGATACAAAGTTTTGATTGTTTCTTCTTCCTAAATTAATCTTCTGTTTCCATTCTGTATTATGACCAATTATCAGAGTAGCTATTTTCTGATTAATCAGAGTATCAATAATCAAACGAGATGCTTTGTGGAGATAATCATTGATTTTGAATTCTCTTTTATTACAAAGCTTTTTTAGTTTCTTACTCGATTGATTTTCTCCTAAAAGAGATTGTAAAGAGCTTTTGACTTTATTATAGTATTGATTGATGGATTTTAACGGTTTGCCATTTATCAAGAGCGGTTTAATTCCGGCTTGATTGAAAGTTAATGTAGCTAAATTGTTTAAACCAATTTCAATACTAGCGCAACGATTCTCTTCTAACTCGTATTGTGTTTTATCTGCTTCATAAATGACCTCAATTACATAATGGTTAAGTTTAGGGACAAGGCGAACTTGTTTTATTTTTGAGGCATCTATCTTGGTTTTTAGGTAAATCTCGGTTTTACTGGGATTAATCAAACCTTTTAAGAGTTGTTTTTTGCTGATAGCTTGTTTTGTATAAACCACCACATTTCTTCCTTTCATTTTATGTTTATACCCAGGAAGATGAGGACGGCCTTTAAATTTTGATGGGGTTTCTTTGTAAGCGTTATTAGCGGCTAAAAAACTCTTCCAGTTTCTCTCAATTATCATCAAAACTTGTTGAGAAACCTTAGCGGGAATGGCTTGATAGTCTGGTTGATTTTGTAGAGTCTTTTGAAGATCATGATAGTTACGGTAAGTGTGTTCAAATATAAAAGACTGACGAACTAAATAATTAGCATAATTATAGAGATTTTTAGATAAGAAACAGAGTCGGTCAATTTCAGAGTAAAACCGATGATTTTTTTGAATAATATGTCTCTCAACTAATCTCATAAATTAATTGCTTAAATGAAGGAAAGTTATCTGACGACTAATTCCTAATTATTTGTTAATTAAGTATTATGTAAGTGTGAGCATTATTAGTCCGGTTTAATTGTACCATTAAGCAACTCAAAGGAGTCATTAATTTTTGTCAAGGAGACTCTAATTGAGTACAAACAAACTTAAAATATTTGTCTCGACTTGACTATATATGACTATGTTTCTGTTGAATGTTTACAATACCTCACTTGTAACAACTAATATCGATTTCTTGATAAAAATATCAAGACTTTGGATAAGGAAAAAGCTATCCCTTATGATTCACTATTTTTTGCTTCTAGGTTGGCAATGCGACTCTGTAATTCTTGGTTTTCTTGTTTTAGTTTTTCCAGTTCATCTCGTAAAGATTTAATTCCTTGATCTGAACCTAATTTTTTCTGGACTTTTTTGATAGCTTCTTCTGCTTTTCTTTTAACTCGTCCATCAGGAGTTCTATCAGCTAAACTCTGCAAAATAGTAATGGCTTTTGGGGTTTCCATCTGTCCTAATGCTGTGGTAACAGCCACTTGCGTCAAGAAGAAGCTTTCTTGAGAAATAGATTCTAAACTATCAAGAATTTCCTCTAATTTATTGGGGGTTTGACCTGTAGAAATAGCCCCTAAGCCACGAATTGCTGCTAATCTTAACGCTTGAGGTGTTCCTAATTTTGTATAATCCATAATCACATCCACTGCATCGGTATTTGTTGTCAGTTTACTTAACCCGGTAATTGCCCCTGACCTTACCACTTCATTCCAACCTGAACGGGTTTCTAAGACGTTTTCTAACAACTCAATCACTTCTGGGGTTTTCTCTTTTAAAGTACCCGATAAGATAGACCCTAGACTACTAGCGATCGCTGCTTCACAATAGTAGCTTTTATCTTCAGTTTCTAGAGCAGTTTTTAAGGTATCATAACAGTGGTTGTTTTTGATTTTTCCTAAACTCTCAATAACCGCCCGACGGACTTTAGCCTGATCATCAGATAACCCTTTTTTTAAGGCTTCTCCTGCTTGGTCTAAGCTGATTTTTCCTAACTGTTTGGCTGCTTCTAATCTCACCCCCCAAAAGGGATCATCTGTCAAGGCTTCTTCTAAACTTTTAATGGCTTCTAGGTTGCCTTTTTTGCCAATAGCAATGGCTGCATAAATACGAGAAACGGGATCGGGATCGTGGCTAAGTTGGGCTTTTAATTCCCCTATGGGATAGTCTAATTCTACGGTTTTTAAGAAGTAGTTCTTAACATCAAAACTAATAAAATCAGGCTTAGTTTCTAGGGGAAAATAAAAGGTTTGCTGTTTTTCATGAATACGCAACGTAAAGGTTTTCATAGCTAAATTTTTATAGCCAAAACCTATGGGTATTTTTAGATCAAAACTATTTTTACTTTTGCCGTCTTCTTCCTTTACTTGGGTTTGAGTAACCGTTAATTTAGCGAGATTATTGTCATTATCCCAGCTATAACTAACTTTATAATCAGGATGTCCCCCTCGGAAAACATATTGATCAAAGAGGAACAGTAAATTATACCCAGTAGCGATTTCTATTGCCCTTAATAAGTCAATGGTTTCTACCGTTTTATGGGCATGATTATTGACAAAAGTATGAACGGCTTTATCAAACAATTCTTCCCCTAAAATGCCTCGAATCATGTGATAAACACAAGCCCCTTTTTCGTATAAATGGCGATCATATAATTCGATGGCTTCTCGATAAACATTCGTCACAATAGGGCGACGATAACGGGAAGAATCTTCATCCAAATAACTTCTTGCTTCGTTTAATAAATAATAAGCAGCCTCATCTTTTCCATATTCATGTTCTGTCCATAAAACCTCAGAATAAGAGGCCATTCCTTCTTTGATCCAAGCGTGAGACCAGTGTTTAATTACTACTAAATCACCAAACCATTGATGGGCTAATTCATGGGCGACTAAACTTTCGGTAAAGGGTCTATCTTTTAAGGCTTTTTTATCTAGTAAACAGCGATCAGTTAAGAGGGTAGTTGAAGTGTTTTCCATCCCTCCAAAGATGAAGTCATTAACACAAACTTGAGCGTATTTAGGGAAAGGATAGTTATAGCCAAATTTAGCAGAAAAATACTCGATCATTTGAGGTGTTTTCCCCATACTGATTTTACCTTGTTCTTCTTTTCCTTTTTCTAGATAGTAAGTAACCGGAATCCCCTTCCATTCGTCTTTAATTTCACTAAATTCTCCCACAGCTAAGGTCATTAAATAAGTAGGATGAACCTGTTTTTGGAACCAATGATAAATGGTTTCTTCTCCTAGGGTTTCTTGATGAATTAATTCCCCGTTAGAAATAGCCATAAAGTTGTTAGGAACTTTAACTTTAATTTCTGAGGTAGCTAACTGTCCGGGATAGTCAAAACAGGGGAACCAAAACCTTGAATCTTCATCTTCCCCTTGCGTCCAAACTTGAGTGGGTTTATGAGGATAATATTGATCAGGGGTAACAAAATAAAGTCCCCTTTGAGGGTTTTCTACATGATAATTAATACTGATTTTAATTGCATTTTCTTGGGTGGGTTGGAGAAGATGAATAGTTAATTTTTCTTGGTTATAATCAAAGGGTTGATTCACTTCGTTGATGAACACAGAATCGATGTTTAAATCAACCGCATCAAGGGTTAATTGATTGATTTCGGAACGTACAGGGGTTAAAGTAATATGACAAGTTCCTCTGAAGCTTTGATGAGGAATATCTAGGCTTAAATCAAGAAAAATATGGTTGACTTGTCCGTAGCGATCGGGGTTATAATGGGGTTTAGCTCCAGGTAGTTCAAATTTACGGTTATTGTCTTCGCTATCAAAATTCTTTAGACTCATAAGATTTGTCAGAATAAGGGATTCAGGGATGCTATTAATCTGGACTTGCTCAACATTATATAATAATAGTATCTTTTTCTACTATCGTATCTAATACCTAATCATTTTTTTGCGACTTTTAGTAGGGAAACCCTATCAAAAAATTAAGTGAGTCAATCATATTTGCTTATTAATAATCAGCGGGTTTAGGATTAGGGCTAGGGTTGAAATCTTAAGAAAACATAAAGAAATACTGAAATTGCGATACATAACTTTACAATAGAGACATAAGATAAAAGCCGTCAGCCACTCATATATAAGGCTGGCATATAATTAAATCACCCCAAGAATCATTGATTCTTGGGGATAATTTTTGTGATGCAAGTTCGATTATTGGCTTAACCATGTACCATGAAATCCATAGGGAACTCGCTGAGGAATTTGTATCTTGGCCAGAGGAGATGCGGTAAAATCTTGAGCATCAATAATCACTAATTCTGATAGTTTAGACACTTCATCATGAACAAAAGTCAGTAACCATCCGTCATCTTCTGTTTCTGCGGTGGGGTTAGGGGCAAAAATCGGTTCGCCGCCGTATTTATGGGGACCAAAATGATGAATTTCAAAGCCGCCTTGTTCAAAATCGTGTTTAACAATACCATCAAATTTCGGTTCAGAAGACTCTGCCATTTTCCCTGAATAACCGTAACGGTTTTTTCTGCCTGTATATTGTTCATTAATACGGGGAAATTCTGAGGGGACATTACATAAAGACTGTTCTGTGACTTCCCCTGTTTTCAGATTAAAACGCCATTCATGAAGGTAAGGAATATCTGAATCTTTAATTTTCTCTTTGGCTTCTCCTAATACCGTTGTCCCAGTCATGCGACAAGCAATTAAAACAATTTCTTCCCCTTCTTCATAGGCATTGAGGGTATGGAAAATGTAACAAGCATTGCTTTCAAACCAGCGTATATCCTCATTATTTCCTTGTCTGGGAAGAATACCAAAACGGGACGGTTGGTTATGTTCAAACTGTAAGGGAGGTTCTCCCTTTTGCATTCTTTCAGGGCGAAACGTCAAAGGAAGATCAAGAAAAATAGTATAGTTTTCAGTAATGGCAAAATCGTGCATCATTACCCCAATCGGTAAGTCAATCGCAACAGTTTTTATTAACTCTCCCTGGGGGGAAATAATGCCGTATTGTACATAGGGAGGTTGGGCGATAGAATAGCCAAAAAACATCATTTCTCCCGTCGACGGATCAATTTTTGGATGGGCCGTAAAAGGGAACCTTAACTTACCCTCAAAAGTGTGGGGTCCCAACGTATCCAATTCAGGAACCGTTAAAGCATGGGGTTCACCCCCTTCCCAAAGTGCCAGAAGACGACCAGAATGGTAAACTAGAGCGGTGTTAGCGGTGTTTTTCGAGGGGCCATAAGGGTTATCCATTTGGGGCGGTTCTAGCATCCCTGTCCAGAGGGGTTGGTTGGCCTCTTTTTCCAAGTTATAGCCAGGGGTTTGAACAAAGCGGTTACGGTAGGATGCTGTCCCCTCCTCTATTTGTACCCCATGAATCATACCATCCCCATCAAACCAATGATATTGCCCTATGGGGCTAAACTGGGGGTTCGGTCCGTTTCTGAGGAACATTCCCTTTAAATTGCGAGGAATTTCTCCAATTACGGTTAAATTGTTAGCAGTCATTTCTTGGCTAATGGGGGCAAAATTTCCTGAGAGATAGGGATTAATTTTGATAGTTGCAGTCATTTTTAAAGTTAATTATTGTCTCTTTGCCAATATAACCAAAGATGACCAAGTGAAACGATGCTAGAATAGACATCAAATCAGACATCACTTACATCATGAAAGAGTCAACTGTTCGCACCACTTTAACCTTACCCTCTGCACTCTTAGAAGCCACAGACCAAGCAGTGAATGCAGGAAAAGCTAAAAGTCGCAATCAATTCGTAGCCAAAGCAATAGAGCATGAATTAGCAGCGTTACGGCGAGGCGAAATCGACATTCTTCTTGCAGAAATGGCTCAAGATAAAGATTATCAATCCGAGGTTTTAAAAATGGAGGCTGAATTTGCCCCCGCCAGTTGGGAAGCGTTACAGTTAGACGAGCCATCATGAGGCGAGGGGAAATTTATGATGCTCGTTTAGAGCCAGTGGAAGGCTCGGAGCAGGGGGGGACTCGGCCAGTAATTATTGTCAGTCGCGACGCTATCAATGCTTATAGTCCCGTCGTTTTAGCTGTTCCCTGCACAACATATCAATCTCATAAACGAATCTATCCAACCCAAGTCTTAATCAAAGCTAGTGATGGAGGCTTAACTTCAAATTCGATTGCAATGGCTGACCAAGTTAGAGTGTTATCAAAAACTCGTTTATTAAAGTTACGAGGTACTCTCAATAATGAGACAATTGCTCAATTAAATCAAGCTCTACTAATTGCTTTAGATTTACTCGAACAAGACTAAATCAGGGTTAAATATTACAACAGCGATATTGATGTTTGATGATGATACTTAATATCGTTTAGCAATTAACAAAAAAATTGATGCTTATTCTTTTCCGAATAGAGAATGGGTCTCAAGTATTTATGGTTATGATATTCACTATTTCCATTCTGGATGGGGTTCAATGGGTAAACAGGTGCCAAATTTATTAATTTGATTAATCATCTCATAAAGTCTTCCTGAATTAAGACGATTAAAGTGTAAAGTTAAACGGGGAAGTTTAGCCGTTTCATGGTCCCTTTCTTGGGGTAAGGCTTGGCTTTTTTCAATTTTCCCCTTAACTAAAATATCGTTATATTCTTCATTCAATTGTTCTACTTGTTCATCGGTTAATTGGGAATTGAGTCGCAACACTAATAAATCATCAATATAGTGACTCGAATGATAGACACAATAAAATTCACGAATCACATTACAAGCAGTGGCTAAACTATCCGTAATCGTATAAAGACTCGAATCTTCTGCACTAATTAAACCCCGTGACAATAGGTTATTATAATTGTATTCGTTCCAGGTTTTCCAATAGTCTCCCCCGGGTTCATCAATTAACACTAAAGGACAAGGACCATACTTTCCCGTTTGACATAACGTTAAGGTTTCAAACGCCTCGTCTTGGGTTCCAAACCCCCCAGGAAATAAGGCCACTGCATCACTTTCTTTCAAAAAGAAAAGTTTACGGGTAAAGAAGTATTTAAACTTAATTAATTTCTCATCCCCCGCAATAAAAGGGTTGGTCCCTTGTTCAAACGGTAAATCAATATTTAAGCCAAAAGAATGCTCTCTTCCGGCCCCCTCGTTTCCTGCTTCCATAATACCTCCCCCTGCCCCAGTCAGTACCATAAACCCAAACTGGGTAATATAACGGGCAAATTCCACCGCGAGGCGATATTCTGAACTTTGGGGAGATAAACGGGCTGAGCCAAAAATGGTAACCTTACGAATGTGACGATAGGGATAAAAGACCTGAAAGCCCTTTTCTAAGTCTTCTAAGGCATTGGTTAAGATTTTCCAGTCTAAGCAGTCAACCTCATCCCCAGCAATGCTTAATACGACTCTTAATGCCCGTTCTATCAATTTACCATGTTCGTGTTCGGCCAAATTGTTGACGAGTTTTTCTATGTCTGAGGAAAGAGAAGATTGATGGTTATGGGTAGATAAGGTCATAATTAGCACAATAAAGTCAGAATAAGAAGATTATAGATACATTAAGAGTCGAGAAAACTTTGATTATTTCATAGCACTGTGTTGAAGACTACTTCTATTTTACCTAAGTTGCGCTCAGATGAGAAACCTGACAATATTTCAGTCAGAGAATAAACTTTTTATTTTTGCTATACTATTATTATGCTTTAATTAAATTTTCAACATGGCATCTCCTATTGGTCATAGTTTAGCCGGTTCTTTAGGCTTTTTCTTAGTTCAGAATAATGCTCAATTTTTGAAATATTATTCATCAAAACGATTAATGATGACCGCCTTTATCGTGGCAAACTTGCCTGATATTGATTTTTTGTTAGGCTATTTATTCTTTCAAGATTTTAATGCAATTCATCGTCAATTTACCCATAGTTTTTTTGTGGGGTGTATTGTTTGTCTTATTATCTTTTGTTGTTTGAGATTTTATAAAAAAATACCATTATCTTTTTTGGGTTGGTTATGGGGACTATATTTTAGTCATATTTTATTGGATATGTTAGCTTATGATCGCTATCTTCCGGCTGGTGTACAGTGTTTTCTACCCTTTAGTTCTGAGTATTTTGCCTTTCCTATATCGATTTTAGGGGGACTTAGTTTAACGGGAAGTATTATACAATTCAATAATTTTCTAACTGTTGTACAGGAAATAATTGTTATCCCTTTATTGTTTTTTTCCGTTTTATTCATCATTAAAAATATTAAAAGATATGAAAAAAATCAAAATCAAACTAACTAACTATCAAGATAAATTAGAAGCGATAAAAAACATTAGAATAGATGTATTTCAAAAAGAACAAGGAGTCGATCCTACCTTAGAATTTGATGGTTATGATGATGATTGTCTTCATTTTCTAGCATATTTAGAAGGAGAACCAGTGGGAACCACCAGAATTAGATATATTGACGAAAGTACGGCAAAAATTGAACGATTAGCCGTCTTATCTCAAGCAAGAGGTCGGGGAATAGGTACTGCACTAATGAAAACGGCGATCGCTTTTATTCAGAAACAAGAAAATTACCAAAAAATAATCATTCACGCTCAAATTTATATTCAGAAATTGTATGAAGCATTAGGCTTTCAACCCGTAGGCGATCGCTTTACAGAAGGAGAAATTCTTCATATTAAAATGGTTAAATTCATAGAGAATAGGGAATAGGGAACGGGAAAAAATAGAGTATACAATTACCAATGAATTATTTAATATAATTTAAGATAGTAAAAAATTTTATAATAAACGTCAGAATCAATGTCTAAACAAGTTATCGTTGTGGGAGCAGGAATCGGTGGATTAACCGCAGGGGCATTACTGGCTCGTCGAGGCTATAATGTCACTGTGTATGAACAGGCTTATGTTCCTGGAGGGTGTGCTTCCACCTTTAAGCGTCGGGCATTTACCTTTGATGTGGGGGCCACCCAAGTGGCAGGGTTAGAACCCGGTGGTATTCATCATCGGATTTTTGCCGAATTAGAAATCGACTTACCCCCTGTCACCCCCTGTGATCCCGCTTGTGCCGTATTCTTACCAGGGGAAAGCCAACCCATTAATGTCTGGCGAGATCCCGAAAAATGGCAACAGGAACGGCAAAAACAGTTCCCCGGCAGCGAACCCTTTTGGCAATTATTAGCTAAACTATTTAAAGCCAGTTGGAAATTTCAGGGTCGAGATCCCGTGTTACCTCCTCGCAACCTCTGGGATGTATGGCAGCTAACCACCGCGCTACGGTTAGACACCTTGATCACCGTTCCCTTTACCTTGATGACAGTGGGGGATGCCTTACGCTTGTATGGATTATACAGCGATCGCCGACTAAAAACCTTTCTCGATTTACAATTAAAACTCTACTCTCAAGTGGATGCCGACGAAACCGCCCTACTCTATGCAGCCACAGCGTTAGGGGTATCCCAAGACCCCCAAGGGTTATACCATTTACAAGGAAGTATGCAGGTATTAAGCGATCGCTTGGTGCAAGGGTTAGAGAAATATGGAGGAAAACTGTTCACAGGCCATTCTGTTGAGAAAATAGAAACCCTTGACCACAATAAAATGCAAGTGATTATCCGTCAACGGAAAACAAACAAAACCTTTACAAAAACCGTCGATCATGTGGTAGCCAATGTTCCTGTACAAAATTTAGTTAAAATGATTGATAGCCCCAGTAAACCTGGGTTAAACCTATATCAACAACGAGTGGATAAACTCCCTGAAGCATCCGGGGCCTTTGTCATTTATTTAGGGGTTACCGATCAAGCTATTCCTGAAAATTGTCCCCCTCATCTACAATTTTTCTATGAGTATGATGGAGTGATTGGAGAAAATAATTCCTTATTTGTTTCGGTTAGTAAACCCGGGGATGGTAGGGCCCCAGAGGGACAAAGAACGATCATTGCCTCGAGTTTTACCGATACGCAGATATGGGACAAAATTAGTGAGGTAAAATATCAACAATTAAAACAACAATATAGCCAAGAAGCGATCACCCGTTTAAGCAACTATTTTCAACTTGATTCTCAAACAATTATTCATCAAGAAGCAGCTACCCCTCGTACCTTTGCTGACTATACGGCTAGGGATAAAGGTATTGTGGGAGGTATTGGTCAAAGAGTATCCACCTTTGGACCGTTTGGCATTGCTACCCGTACCCCTCTCAAAAATCTCTGGTTAGTGGGAGACTCCACCCACCCCGGAGAAGGAACCGCAGGAGTTAGTTATTCAGCGTTAACTGCTGTGAGACAAATTCAACATTAAATCTTAGTCAATTGTGGTAAATTTTAAACAAGCTATTTCAATAAAAAACCATGGATGCCAAACAGCCCAGTATATCCATTGTCGTTGCTACTTATAATAGAGCTTCGAGCTTAGATAAGTACAGCCTACCTGCCCTTAAAAACCTCACTTATCTGAATTATGAAATTGTGGTGATTGATGATGGTTCAACCGATAATACCCAGGAAGTGGTTGCGACTTATCAAAAGACCATGAAGAACTTGCGAATTTATAAAAATGACAGAAATAGGGGGGCTTGTTTTTCTCGAAATAGGGGAGTTTTTTACGCCACAGGAGAGATTATTGTTCTGATGGATGATGATGTTCGACCCTTTCCCGACTGTCTTGAGCAACTGATAAAAATTTATAGTGAAGATGACACAATTATGGCTGTTTGGGGTTGTGTTTTAGAACATAATCCTCAGAAAAAAGAACAAGTTTCGACTATATTTGGCAATGGTAGTCTTTGGTCAATGCGGCGAAAAGTCTTTGATTACGTGCGTTTTGATACAAATCTTCGCTATTTTGGCACCAGTGCTTGTGATGAACACGATTTTGCCAGACGACTGCAAAAACACAATTTTAAAATTACCAAAGTTAAAGACGTTAAAGTTGAGCATTTTTTAGCCCCTGCTGATAATAGACAGTGGCGAGGAATTGGGGGTGATCTTAATTACTTATATGAAAAACTTAAATCGGGTTCCATTTGGCAATACTACAAAGATTTAGTTCTCTCTATTTTCTTATTACCTATCATTCTAAATAAAGGGGAAGCTGAGCTATTAGAACTCTTGAAATTGAAGAGAAAATATAAGTATAAACAAATACTTTATACCCCTAAACGAATTTTAGTTTTTCTCAAAGAGAAAAAAATGAGTTTAGCCTTGCAATGGCTTTTTTATATTGTCATTGATATCCCAATTCGAGCTAAAACTAAGGATATGATTGAATATCTGTCTCGGAAATATAGTAAGAAATGGCCAGCGTGAACGCTCAGAAAAAGACGGGAGGGTGAGAGCCTCCCTTTTGCCAAGGGGGGGATGAAACCAGACCCAACAGGTGTAACCTGTCCGCTTAGAATGCTATGTGATCAAAGACCTAGCTAGAAAAAATAAGTTTTCTGAGTTCTTGTAACCCATTCAGCAATAGACGGGCAGAATGCCGTGTTTTTTTGTAAACGTCTTCTACTTCACGACTATGCACCACCTCATCCTTGGGAAAGGGAACACTCGAACGAATGGAAGCGCGGGGAAAACGACCGTCAGAAATATCAAAATTCTGATCACAATAACCAACGTGAGGGGGTCTTAAAAGTTCCTTTTGGACTGGGGTACTGGCAAGAGAGCGATAGGGTTCGCACCAGTCATTGTTCATCCAAACTAAACACCCTGGAGCATAACTATAGATTAGAACTCGTCTTCGCTGCTCAGCTTTCCAAGGTTTACTTCCATGAACCAAGGCTTCGGTAAAAATGAGCATATCTCCCGCCTTGAGGGTAGGATTAACCACTAAAGGAAAATCTGGTTTAGGCATATATTTGACATTGGCTTTATGACTACCTGGGACGCAGATAAAGCCACCGTCTCCTGGGTTAACATCATTGAGAGCATAGATAACCTTAACTAAGCCATTACGCATCTGGTTCTGAGACCATTGGTAAAAGAAGGCCAGTTGCTCTTGTAGCGGTCCGGCATGGAGGTCTTCAGGGATACGAGAGGTATTGCTCATCTCCATTCCAAAAGCATGATCAAAGCGTAACCAATCACCCAGCATGACTTTAAGCACGGCCAGGGTTTGAGGATGAGCCATGAGATCGAGAAAATAGGGATCGAGATGAAAAAACGAAAATTTTCTTTTTCCTCCTGCTTCTGCACTATCAATAATCGTATTAATTTTATCAATTTCTTCAGGAGAAAGAACGTTACGATAGACAATGTAGCCATTCAAATCAAACTCATACATTTCTTCGGTCGTCATCATTAGGGATCACCCTCTCTATTAAGAAATTTTAACAAAATTGTCGAAAGAAGTCCTTACCTAAAAATACCATTAAAGATACCCACCTTTTAGGTAGGGATGAATTTCGACCAAAGTATTAACGTGCGGCAGCACAACATTATAAATATAATGATGATTATCAAAATGTTTCTCTCAAAGTGTGGAATGGTTTTGATTGGGTTTGGTTAGAAGAAATCCCAGTTAAAAGTCATGGACTTAATCGGCATAAGGTCATAGGTAATCAACTAAAGTCTCCAGCTTTAGTGGTTAATTCTAAGACTTGTCAGCTTTCAATGCCAGTGAAAATTAAAACCCTTAAAAAGGAGGATTCAGATTATGTTTGTTCCGTAGATTTAGGCATTAATAATGCTGCAACTTGTTCAATTGTTGGACGGAACGGTACTGTAAAGGCTCGGAAATTTATCAATCCGGCTAGAGACATAGACCGTCGTAATAAAAGGAAAATGATGATTACTAAAAAATCAAAACAGACTCATAAAAAGACGGGCAAAAAGTTTGTTAAAGGTTTTTGTCAAGGACTTTATCGAAAATCGAGTAATATTAATTTAGAGATTTCTCGTAAAGTTTCGAGAGAAATCATTGAGTTTGCTAAACTTCATGATGTTAAAGTAATTGTTATAGAGAACTTAGGGGTGTGTTCAACCTCAGGAGCTAATTCTATGAAACTTAATGCTAATCTTGTTTTACTATCTTTGGTTACCGTCGGACTGAGTCTATTTGTCCCAGTCAAAGCAAACGCCCAACTGCAGAACATCGGTCCCAATCTTTCCGTCCCTTCTCAAAACTGTATTCCCGGTGCAGTGAACTGTGGTGCCACAACCCATCGTGAAAATATGCGTCACAACCGTCAACTTTATTTTCAGACCCCGGAAAAGATTTTGCAACATTTTCATCGGGAACGCACCGAAAGAGCTTGTTTAGAGCGAACCATTACCAACCCTCC
Source organism: Crocosphaera sp. (assembly GCA_030066295.1). Taxonomy (GTDB): domain Bacteria; phylum Cyanobacteriota; class Cyanobacteriia; order Cyanobacteriales; family Microcystaceae; genus Crocosphaera. The sequence continues at coordinate 30,069 of JASJBX010000055.1, read as the reverse complement.
TCCAGCCATTGATCGCAACTGTGGTCAGTATCTCCAACAGATTGAAACTCTAAACCAACAGGATGCGGTAATCGATCAACGTCTATTACAACAGCAAGAAATCGATCGCTTATATCCCAACGTACCTAGATGAAACGTAAAGGTATAATATATTCTTAAAATCGTTGTGTGGGAATGGAATGCTTAAGCCACTAAAAGATAAACGTCCGCTTGTTATTGCTTCTAGTGTATTGTTACTTGGTGCGATTAGCACGGTTCTCGTGACTCCGAAAGTCGTAGAATGGCTCGAAGATAGACAACAGGCTAAAATTGAAATTGCCCTCAAAGAAGATGTTAACCAACCTTCTGTTGTCTTCACTTTAGCTGAAGTTCCCCCCCAACAACGACGAGAACAACTACAAGCCTTGGCCTCCTCAGAAACCCTATCCCTCGAAAGAAGTCGGGCCCGTTATTTATTGGCCAGTGATCTCCTCCAAGAATACGAAGGGGGGCCAGCCCTGCGACAACTAGAAGGGTTGGAAAAAGAATATCCTACCTTAGTCCCCTATATTCTCCTCAAGCAAGGCCGAGGGTACGAATTAACCAATGAAACGGCTTTGGCCCAGAAAACCTGGCAACAATTAATAGAAACCTATCCCGACTCCTTCGCTTCAGCAGAAGCCTTATATCAACTGGGAAAATATGATGGCAGTTATTGGGATCAAGGGATAGAAAAATTTCCCCAACACCCCAATATTCAAAAGGTGATTCGGGAACGGTTAAAAGACAACCCGAAACAACCAAAATTATTACTATTATTAGCGCAATATGCCGCTTATGACCCCCAAACTAACCCCATCCGCGATCGCTTGGTGAACGAATATGCTGGCCAACTCAGTCCCGAAGACTGGCAAATGATCGCCGATGGTTACTGGGCAGTCAATGACTATTACAAGGCGGCCATGGCTTATCAAAACGCCCCCAAAACCCCCCAAAATTACTATCGCATCCCTAGGGGTCAACAAGTACAACCCCCAGGCAATAACAGGGAAACGGTGATCGCTGCCTATGGTCGCTTAATCTCTGGTTTCCCCCAAGCCCAAGAAACGGCCTTGGCCTTGAAACGATTGGCGCAATTATCCCCGCCAGAAACCGCCATCACCTATTTGAACGAAATTATCAAAAAGTTTCCCGAACAGGCTCCAGAGGCTCTTCTAGATAAGGCTGAGTTGCTCGATAAGTTGAATAGGAGGGCAGAAGCGGCTCAAGTTCGTCAAACCCTGTTATCCCAACATCCTCAGTCCGACGCCACCGCCAACTATCGCTGGCAAGTCGCCCAAGCAGCAGCCGAACAGGGAGACGCCCTCAAAGCTTGGACCTGGGCCCAACCCATCACCACCAATAACGTCGATAGTTCCGTCGCCCCCAAAGCAGCTTTTTGGGTGGGAAAATGGGCGCAGCAATTAGGCCGTATCCAAGATTCTCAATCCGCTTTTGAACACGTGGTGGCTCGTCATCCCGAATCTTACTACGCTTGGCGATCGGCGGTCCAGTTGGGCTGGAATGTGGGGAATTTTAACAATGTACGTCAAATGCTGCCCCAGGTGGATAAACCCTCCACTCGACCCCTACCGCCGGCGGGGTCGGAAATGTTTAAGGAGTTGTATCGTTTGGGGGAGGATAAGGATGCCATTACCCTCTTTCAAGCAGAAATCGGCGGTCGCCAAGAATTAACGGTTAATGAAGGGTTTACCGATGCTTTATTAAAGTTAATTCAAGGGAAAAATCTTCAAGGCATTAATCAAGTTTGGTCCCTTCAGAAAAAGGATGATCCTAAACAGGAAAAAGAATGGCAGGAACTTAGGAAAACAGATAAATATTGGCAAGCTTTATTCCCTTTTCCTTACTATAATACCATCATTGACTGGTCACAACGTCGTCAGTTAAACCCCCTTTTGGTTACTTCTTTAATGCGTCAAGAATCCCGTTTTGAAAAGGAAATTAAGTCCCCAGTTGGGGCAACCGGGTTAATGCAGGTGATGCCGGCAACGGGGGAATGGGTGGCCAATAAAATTAATTTACAAGACTATTCTTTGAGTGATCCTGACGATAGCATTAATCTAGGCACTTGGTACTTAAATTATACCCATTCTAAATATAGTAATAACTCTTTATTGGCGATCGCTAGTTATAACGCAGGACCGGGTAATGTGTCTCAATGGGTGAAACGATATCGAGTTAGTGATCCTGATGTTTTTGTGGAAAAAATACCTTTCCGAGAAACAAAAGGGTATGTGGAATCGGTGTTCGGTAATTATTGGAATTATCTACGGATTTATAACCCAGAAATTGCCCAATTACTGGAAAGATATGCTCAAAAATAATCATAAGTAATAACTGATACTTCACTCTTGATAGTCACTGTTAATGGTGACTTCAAGGGTATTTTCATCGATTTCTAGATAGAGAATGTTAGGACGACAACACACCTGACAATCTTCTATATAGGATTGATAGTTGCCCGAACTGAAATCGACAAACGTTGTGTTAGATTCTCCACAAAATGCACAAGTGTAATCTGCTGTTGTTTGCATCCTTCTTTCATGTCTCTAAAGCTCGCCTAACCTTACTATCACTTTTTATTTATTTTGTCAAATTTAGTTTTGAGCGCGTAATAAAAATATACAAAAACGCTCAAATTTTGGGGCTTTTTTGGGGGGATTTTTGATTGATTGGGGATAGGTGATAATATTTTTTTGACCTAGTAATCAGGGTTAAAGGCTATTTTGAGCAAAAATTAAATACAAAAAGTCCATTATGAAAATTAGAGTATAGCGCAAAAATCCCATGAAATCGTTTACAAATAATAATTATTCTCAATAAAATATTAAGTTTTGTTACAAGTAACGGAATGTAAATTAGTAATTTTAAAAGCAAACTTCAAAAAAATAAAAGTTTTTCTTATATATGGGGGAAAAGTGAGATCGCTTATCAGGTAAAATAAAATTAGATTTTTTGTTTATGGTGATTTAGGATATTTAGAATCAAAAATAAGCAATTCTCTGCCTAAGCTAAACAGCGATCGCGTTACAATGATTGTCAATAGTTGTTTTGGCAAAAGCGTTTTAGAAGTAGAAAAATATTTCCCTTAAAGCTTATTCAAATATTGAGTCAACTGTCAAATCAAAGATAACGATCACAAGAGCGATCGCTTATGGGGTAAATGTGCTTAATACTTTAACCATTAAAACCTAGAATACGTAGCATATCTTTGATTAACTTATCTCCTATGTGAATAGGGTACGGACGGCTAATATTGCGTTTAGTATATGGAGGGAAGTTCTTAAATAGTGGATGACTCGACCTTAAAGTTTCTGAAATGTTAGAATCTCAGTAATATCAGTAAGCATAATACGATTAGCTTTAGCTTTATTATTCATTCTAGCCATTGATGGTGTTTGATTCTGCTGAATTCGACGACTTGAATAAGCTTTATCATATAATTGATAACCGAAAGATTCCCATAACGCACGAATCATATCTGTCACCATAAAAATCTGACCTGTTACAACGTCTCGATAATTTGGAGAAATAACAGTACAAAGTTTTTGAGCTTTTTGTACATTAGCGCAATTTTTGGCAATAATAGCTAGAGATTCTTTCCATTCATCTAAACTCATGTTAGCCAAATCCTCAGATTTATCTGAATACTGTTGATTAGCCATTCCATAGTAAGGAATGTCCATAATGATATAATCTGGATTAGGAATTGGAAAATTTTTTAACAGATCATGTTGCTTAATTAAATGCTGATATTTTCCACGTGGAGTTAAATCAAACATTTTTAATTCAAAATCATAAATGTGTTGACCCATCCATTCTTGACGAACTTCATATATGCGCCAAATCTGACCAGATCCGGCCATAGGTGCTACTACTAAGTTATTAGGCTTAACATAGTACCAGAAACAATTAGCATAAATTTCACCTGGAATATAGCCTCTATTTTTTCCTGAATTATTATCAATCTTTTTATATCGAATAGAACTAAAATTCCAATTATCAGATGGTTTTATGATAGGACTAAATAATGGTTTATTATCTTTCTTTTGCTCATTCCGAATAGCGCGTAAAATTCCAAGAGTAGATAAAGCTGTTTGCCGATTAATAGTTGCTTCAATTCTTAAATCAGTAACAATAGCTTCAAACACTTTCTGTGGAGTTTTAGCTAGTTGCTGAAATTTCGATAACTCATGTTTACTAAAATTATGGTTTGATGATAATATTTGGTAACTGTTTCCATTATCATTAAATATAGCTGATTTTTGATTATCTTGGCTATTTCTTACTTCATTATTATCATGGTTTTGAGTCAAAAATTCTCCTAATCTCCGTTCAATGCGAATCCTTAACTCAGTAGCATCAAGTTGAACCTCTTTATTTAATCGAAATTTTTTAGACAAAGCTTCTAGTGCATTGACTGTTTGCCAAACCTCTTGAGTTTCTGCTAATGTTTGACTCTGTTCAAGTAATTGATTGGCTGTTTTCAAAAATTGAATAATGGCAGTTTCTTGACTACCACTTACTACTGTGGGAATAATAGCGAATTCCTGTTTCGAGGTAGATTCTTTCATTAAATGATTTTTCTTGATTACTAACAATGAAATTCGGACGAAAAAAGATGCGACCAATAATTTTTGGTAATTTATCAAGTATTAAACACAGACGACATTTATCTGTCAAAAAGACTTAAGACTTGCCCTGTAATTAAAATTGGAAATCATCTTCATGTTCCAATGATTGTAACTGTTCTTCTGGTTCTGGCACAATTTCCCTCGTTTGAGAACTTCCTCCGTTTTGTTTTTGTTCGGACTCTTGTAATAACTCTTCAGTTGTAAGCTGGAAGGGGGATAAGCGCATTCTGGCATTGATAACGGCGGAAGCACCAAATAGATCAACCAAGGCCTCACCTGGGCCAAAATTTTTAGTCATGGAAATTTGAGCATCTGAGGCTTTCTCTAATGCTCTTTGTGCTTCACTAGCGCGGTTGTGGCGGTGAATAATACGGCTGTTTAAGTTATTCAAAATATCATCAGGTATTTGAGCAGCACTCTGAACGGCGATAGTAAAAGCAATTTGTTTACTTCGTCCTTTACGAATACCTTCACTTAACACATTTCCCATAGCAGCAGCAAACTGTTTACTACCATTAAACAAGTCTTGCGCTTCATCAATATGGTGTAATATGGGAAACTTAATTTGACGTGAATCCTTGAGTTCATAGACTCGCTTCAGCATATAATTTAAAAACAGTCCATAGTCACGACCTCCACCAGCTTGTCCTACGCGGATCACTAAAGCTTTCCCTGGTTGTAATAACTCAGCAGGGTCAAACCACTGTGGTTGTTGAGGAGCTTGATTTTGACTAAATACAGCAGCACTCGGACTCTGTCTTCTGCCTCTGTTTCCATTAGTATTTCCTCTTGGACTAATTGGTAATCCCCCATCAACCCAAGCTGGACGACGATTTCTACGAAGCATCTTGGATACCATCGTTCTATAGGTTTGAGCTTGTCTTCCTCCGAGTCTTTCTCGTGCATGGTTAGGAGGTTGCCAAGGATCTTGGTTGCTAGTAACCCATTGAAAAAAGTCTCTTAATGTCCAAATTGCAGAACCATCACCATTATGTGCTGCTTGCTGCTCGTCATCAAACTCCTCTAATAACGTCTCAAATTCTTCACGTTGATTGTTTTCATTGGGGGGATAATACATGACTGCTGCGAGTACGGACGGGTCAAATTCAGAAGCCGGAATAGCAATTTCAGTCCCTTGAAAAGCTGTAGAGTCCTCTCCTAAATAGTAAAAATCAGCGTCTATTGCTCTCACCCAGTTTGTATTTTTTTCTACTTGACCATTATCATTTAAAATTTTCTGTACATCATTATTTGGTTGATCAATATGTTGATAGTCAGGTTTATGGTCATAAATAATAACTGAAAAACCCATTTCTAAAGCCGCACAGATATAATTAGCACAAGAATTTGTTTTTCCACTTCCTGTTGCTCCTGCAATTAAACTTTGATAAAAAAGTGTTCTTTGATTGATATAAATACCGATATCACTATCAATAATTTGTCCGATTCGATAATTTTCATCAACAGGAGGTAAGTTTAAATATAGGACAATCTCTGATTCAGTCGCAAGGCGAGCAATCGAACCAATTTGAGGACGACGACGAACACTACTAGGTGGTTTTTTAGTGATATCTTTAACGAGACTAATTTGATAAAAATAAACCTCTCGAACTACAACCTCACGAGAATAATTTTTCTGTTCAAGTTGCTCAAAAGCGTTAATGGTGGCATTATCTTGTGGGCCTAATGCGGAACGGTTTAAATTAGCTTGGGGCGCAACAATCTGACCAAAATATTTTCTAGAACTGGCAGAGTCTTCGACAATAACAAAGTCATTAGCTGATAATTCTGGTTCATTAAAAGTATAGCCACAAATTAAACTTAAATCAGAGTTGACAGTATCAGGAATTTGAATTAATGGCATTAGTGGTTAACCTTATTAACGATAGTTACGTTCATTGGTAATATCTACGCCCATGCGGTAGTTATTACGTTGAATTTCTGTATAAAAAGAATGCTGTATAGCTTGAGAATTATTACTTCCTCTAAGATGAGAATCAACAGTTTCTAACAATAAAGGAATTTCATGATTTATGGTTGGACTTGCATCTTGTCGCAATAGACTAACTGCGTATGGTAAATCCTCTAAAGCACACTCAAAAGCGAAAGCTTTTTCAGCAGGACGATAAACTACCCTGACATATTGTCCAGATAATCCTCCAATCCAATTGTGAATACTTCTAATGTCTCCAAATCTTCGCTGATATTGCTCTTGAATAGGACACAGGACGAACCCCTCTTCTCGCTCTAAGCTCATCGCTGTCCATCTACTAATTGCCCATGAACTACCCAAGTCTTTGATAACACCTATGAATCTTTTACCTGTTTCCATCATCCTAGAATAAAGTTCTCGACCTGAATGTTGTGTAATCAAGTTTTGGGTAAATATGGGGCCGTCTAACAGAACAGTTTGTGATTCACAAGCAATAGCAACTTCTCGTTCTTGATATTCTCGAAATGTAGTTGCCCAAGAACCTTTAGTTTGACGAATATTATCTAATTCATCACACAAACTAAACAGATTTTCATCATTATCTGCTATTTCATTAGGTTTTGTATAGCTAGTATGAGTAGTAGTAAAGACAAACTCTGGACTATGACGAATGCGACTGGTTATACACCCAACTCCAACTGCATAAAAAGACGTATTCATTAAATCAGTAATTGGTAGAACATCAGTTGAGTCAATTGCAGCAATTCTTCCATTGACTAAATCTGATGCTACTTTTTCATCATAATCATTTCCGTAGGTCTGAAAATTAAATAAAAACTGAGTTGGACTATTAGTAGACTCCATGAATTGTCGTATCCGACGCTTCACCGCTTCATCTGATTGATGAAGATTTTGAGCGATGGTTTTGTCGGCAGACAAATCTAAAAAGAAAGTTTCTGGGACTGAACGTTGATTTTGCAGTGCAGAATCAAAAATACCTTCAATATTTTCAGACATCTTTATTTATCTGTTTATCTCATTCGTTAGTTTAAAATACATAGAGATGTTTAACATAGGGTATCTTTACGGAACTTAACTTTCTACTGTAGATGGACTGGTTGCAGCTACAGCAAAATCTCATAATTTTACCCTAGTAACACGGAATACTAAAGATATTATGCGGTGTAATGTTATCTACTATAATCCTTTTGTATAATAGTCCAAATGATTCCAAACGAAACATAAAAGCCACTTGTTTGACTAAATAACGATTTATGAGCATTTATCCGCCTGATGAATTTAGAGTTGATCCATATGACATAACATCACAGCAAGTAGGTGAGTTTTTATCACTAATAATTAAAAATTCGGATGAGACAAAAATTAATAATTTTTTGCAAGAAAACCTTTCGATATTAGCATTTATTTCTGTTTTTTTTTGGACAGGACATCATGGTGCTTGGATTCTGCCTCAACAATTGATTAAACCTCGTGTTGGACAGAATAAGGGCTTAAAACCAGATTATTTATTTGCAGGAGATAATTCAGACGGCGTAACTTGGTGGGTATTGGAATTGAAAGGAGCAAATGAAAAGATTTGGCTTGAGGATAAAAATGGAGATTTTAGATATAGTAATGCAGCGAATAGAGGAGTTAATCAACTTACTAGATATATTGATTACTGTACTATCAATCAAGGAGCGATTAGGGATGTGTATGGCATCGATTCATTTACAGAACCTAAAGGAATATTACTGATTGGAAGAGCAAAAGAGTTTAAAAATAATGAGCAAAAAAGAAATTTAAAACGGAGACATAATCGAAATAATCCTAATCTGAAAATTAGAACATACGATTCACTAATTAATAAAATTAAAGATGCTGGACAAATTAATTATAAGTTACCTTGGTTACAAAAACTAAAAATAAATTTATTAACAACGCAATTAGAAGATATTGAGTAGTATAGGTTAATTTATTCTTCTTCATTAATGCCATCTCCTACCACTCCATCCCACTCCTGTATTTCTTGCTGATATTGAGGATCTTGGCTGTCTTCGGATAAAGAGGCAATTAACTGCTCTTCTGTAACTTTATTTCGATGCTGTGTAAGAAGATGATTGAGATATTGACTACGATTTCCTTTAGCCATCTTATCTAAAAAGCCTATTAAACTTTCGTCTAGAGTTATGGCAATCTTTTGTTTTTTCATTGGTATGATAATTTTATCGGATATTTATACCCTATTCTAACTATGTCCTCGTTGACGGATAACGTTATCCGTCAAACTGGATAAAAACACGGTATCATCTAGCGTAGGAAATTTTTAGGCGAAACTGACCCCAATGGGTACTATTCAAACACTACCAGGAACCAGAGATATTCTGCCAGAAGAGATAGGATACTGGCAATATGTAGAGCAAGTAGCGACACAACTACTCAGTCGTGCCATGTACTATGAAATACGTCCCCCTATTTTTGAGCAAACCTCTTTGTTTGAGAGAGGAATAGGAGAAGCAACGGATGTCGTCGGTAAGGAAATGTATACCTTTACCGATAGAGGCGATCGCTCTTTAACTCTACGTCCAGAAGGGACTGCGGGAGTTGTCCGTGCTTATCTACAAAATAACCTGTATGCAGCCGGTGGAGTACAACGTCTTTGGTATTGTGGTCCGATGTTTCGCTACGAAAGACCCCAAGCCGGTCGTCAACGACAGTTTCATCAGATTGGGTTAGAATTAATCGGGACAGCCGATCCTCGGGGTGATGTAGAAGTGATTGCCTTGGCAACGGACATCTTAAAAACGTTAGGCTTGCAGCGTTTAAAATTAGATATCAATTCTGTGGGCGATCGCAAGGATAGACAAAACTATAGAGAGGCCTTAGTTAACTATTTTCTCCCCTACAAAGAGGAACTCGATCCCGACTCTCAAGATCGCTTAGAACGAAACCCTTTACGCATTCTCGACAGTAAAGCCAAGCGTACCAAAGAAATTAACCAAAATGCCCCGAGTATCTTGGAATATTTGGGAGATGAGTCGAAAAAACACTTTGATCAAGTGCAACAACTCTTAACGGATCTTGGCATTGAATATAACATCAATCCTTGTTTAGTGAGAGGGTTAGATTACTATACCCATACCGCTTTTGAAATGATCTCCGATGATTTAGGGGCCCAAGCAACGGTATGCGGTGGGGGACGCTATGACGGGTTAGTAGAAGAGTTAGGGGGAAGTCCAACCCCGGCGGTAGGTTGGGCCATGGGGATGGAACGGTTAATTATTCTGTTGAAGCAATTACAAGCTTCCCCCCACATGTCCCCGGATCTCTACCTAGTTTCGCGAGGAGAAGCGGCTGAAGCACAAGGGTTGAAGTTAGCCCAAAAATTGCGTGCAGAGGGCTTAACGGTGGAATTAGACATGAGTGGAAGTGCGTTTGGTAAGCAGTTCAAACGGGCCGATCGCAGTGGGGCGATCGCTTGTCTTGTTTTAGGGGAAGAGGAGGCCGAAAACAAAACAGTGCAACTGAAATGGTTGCAAAGCAAAGAACAACAAGCCATGACACAAGCAGAATTATTTAATCAAGTTGGGGAACTTAAAGAACAACTAGACAGACATAAAAGAACAACGAGCAACTCCACACCATAGAAACGATGACATCCTGGGAATTTTTGATCCAAAAAGATGATGATATTAAATGGTATCCCGCTAGTTCTTCCCGCTTAGAATTAGAAGCTGGAAAATATCGTATTTTGGGAAAATCCAACCGTTTGAATACAATGGTTGATGTCCGTATTAGTTCCCCTGATCAAGACACAGAATATCATCAGCGTCGGATTAATTCCCAGGGGTTAGTGATGATTTTACCTTTTACAGAGTTAACATCAGGAACATCTTGGGATATTCGTTGTCAAGGAGATGTTTTATCGGAGTTTTTAGGGGAAAAGTGGACAGAAACTATTACCTTAAATATTTCATCGGCTACTCCTGAAACGTCATCGCCTAATTTCTCTAATTCATCGCCAGATCAAGCAACTAAGGAAAATAAAGCACAACAATATATAAATCAATTAGAAAAACTGTTACGAGAAAAAATTGAACCCCAATTAAACAAGACAAATGAGCATAAGTCTAAGAATATTAATTATGAGACATCACCCTTTAAACCTCTGATTAATCTTAGCTTAGAACAGGATGAGTTTATTATTAAATCGGGGGAAAGAATTAGTCTGTCGGGAATGATAAAGGCCGTTAATATACAGGGAGATATTGCGTTAAACGCTCAACTCCGTTACGAATTGATTCACCCTGAAACCGAAGAAACATTACTAACCGTTGATTACCCATTATCGGATAAAAAACTACCTTATCAGTTTAATCATACTTTAGTGATTCCTGATGAGATTGAGGAAGATTTTGTGATTGGGGAGTTAATTCTAGAAACCCTAAAAGGATATCCTTTAACCCATGCTTCTTTTACCGTTACCAATCATCGTTATTATCCCGTCAATTGTACCATTGAATTGATTGATCAAGAAACAGAAGATAGTTATGTTTTCGATCTGGAATTAGCCGAAAAAATAAACAGTAAACATTCTGATTTACAGTTACCTGATCCCACTAAATATTCTCGATTATTTCCTTCACATTTTCGTAAAAATAAACAAGTATTACCCCCAAAATTAGAACCTAGTTTGCTAACAGAAGAACGTAAACCATTAAAATTACCAAACATTGGTTAATTCCCTGCTATTAATTGAGATTATTGGTGATTGATGATAATAATTTACTAAAGTTTAACCGATTAATGATAACTATGGCCTATTACCTTGATCTATTATAAATTCGGTATTATAATCTTCAGAAAGTTAAACTATTTAAAATCATGAATTTCTCGTTTAATCTTACTATACAGGAAGTCATAAAACTAATTAGTCCTTTATTTGCCATTTTATGTGGTTTTATTATCGGGGTTCTTTTTGAGAAGCGAGTGATCACAAATATTAAAAAACTTGCTGACAAAACCGAATCCCCATACTATAAAATTCTCATTAATTCTATTCAAGGGTTTAGTATTCTTTGGTTTTCTTTGGGAGGAATAGCAGTTGCTACATCTATCTATCCTATTCCTCCAGGAATACAAAGTCTTATTAATAAGTTTCTCATTGCTACGTTTTTAGCTTCAGCAACCCTTGTTATTTCTCGTTTGTTAGTAGGTGCGCTCAAAGTTTATACTACGGATGAACAAGGTATTTCTCCTTTAACTTCCTTGTTTGAATTACTCACCAAAATTGTTATTTATAGTCTTGGTGTTTTAATCATATTACAATCGATTGGTATTCAAATAACCCCTCTATTAACTGCATTGGGAGTGGGGGGGGTTTCTCTTGGTTTAGCGTTGCAAACCCCCTTAGCAAACTTAATATCTGGGGTGAGTATTGTTATGTCAGGAAAGGTTAAACCAGGGGACTATATTAGTTTACCAAGTGGAGAAAATGGCTATGTTATTGATGTAGAATTAAAATATACTGTCTTAAAAGAGATAACCGATAATGTCTTAGTTATTCCTAACTCAAAAATTCTTTCAGGAAGCTTTAAAAATTTTAGTTTACCTGATAAAATGATGGTCTTTCCTGTCACTTTAGATGTAGCTTACAATAGTGATTTAGAAACCGTTGAAAAGATAACTCTCGAAGTCGCTAATAATTTATTACAAGAAAAAATTACAGAAGAAGACGCTACGGAAGCAAATACCTTTGAACCATTCATCCGTTACAATAAATTTGATTATTATAGTATCAACCTAACCGTCTATTTAAGGATTTATGAACAGGAATTTTTTGAACATTTAGCCATTAAACATCAATTTTTAAAGGAACTTCACAAACGGTATCAGGTAGAAGGAATTGAAATTCCCTTTCCCATTAAATCCGCTTATTTTCCTCCCCAAAAAATTGATAATCCGTATAATGTTCAGTAACTATCATGATACGAAAAGTAAATGAAATTATCCTATCTTAAATCTAATTCAATCTTTTTTATAATTGGAATTAGTGTTATTGTCTTATTTATCTGTAGTAGTTTAAAACATATTTTATTTCAATCAACAGCTTGGGATTTAGCTATTTTTGATCAAGCGGTGTATTTAATTAGTCAAGGAAAAGCACCAATTTCTTCCTTTTTAACTATCCATATATTAGGGGACCATGCTGCATTTATTTTTTATCCTTTAGCCTTATTTTATAGAGTTTATCCTTCTGTTTATTGGTTATTATTTATACAAGCATTTGCTTTAAGTTTTGCTGCATTACCTATCTATTACTTATGCAAGTATCATGGTTTAAATCAGTCAAAATCCTTCATTCTTAGTTTAGTTTATTTACTTTATCCTTTAATTTTTAATATTAATTTATTTGACTTTCATCCTGATGTTCTTGCTGTTTCTTCTATTTTGTGGGCAATTTTAGCAGCTTTCTCTAATAATCTGTGGTTATTTATTTTAGCGATTATTATTACTTTAAGTTGTAAAAGCGTGTTATCTTTAACCATAATTTTTATGGGTTTCTGGTTATTTTTTTATCAAAAAAAGCAAAAGTTAGGTTCAATTGCTATAGGGTTAGGAATAAGCTGGTTTATTATCAGTACCCGTTTAGTTATTCCTATTTTTAGTGATAATAGTGCTAATATCAGTCGTCATTTGGAACGATTTAATTATTTAGGTGATTCTTTTGTTGAAATTGCTAAAAATATAATCTTTAAACCTTGGTTATTATTCCAAGGATTATTTAATTTACCTAATTTAGAATATTTACTATTATTATCTATCCCTATTATTTGGGGAATATCTTGGCAATATCTTGCCCCTTTAATCAGTGCGATTCCCACTTTAGCTATCAATTTATTATCACAAAATCTACTACAAAAAGATTTATTACATCAATATTCTTTACCCATCATTCCTTTTTTAATGATAGTTGTTATTATGACTGTAGCAGCAAAAAAAAGCTGGTTGTATCAGAGCAAATATATAATAACTTGGTCATTAATTTGTTTCTTAGCCTTAGCTAAATATGGTTATTTTACCTCTCGTTATTTAAGTTTTCTAGATACTTGGGAAGCAACCAACGAAGCAATTAGTCAAATTTCTACTAAAGGAAATATTTTGACATCCCCTTATATTGCCCCCCATGTAAGCCAACGTGCTATAATTAAATTAGCAGAAAATGGAGCCGAATCTTCAAATATAAATCAATTTAATTATATCTTACTCAATCAACGACACCCAGGCCGAGAAAGTTCTCCAGAATTAATTAAAACCATTAAAAAATCCGTTAGACAAAATCCTAATTTTACTTTAACTTATCAAAAAGATAATGTTTATTTATTCACTCAAAAATAAAACAGTAAATTACTATTATGACTATTATTTTAACCAATGATGACGGAATTGATGCCCCTGGAATTCGTGCCTTATCAAAAGCATTAGGAGGTCAAGGAATTATTGTTGCACCGAAAGAACCTCATTCCGGTTGTGGACACCGGGTTACCACCCATAAACCCATTCATTTAGAGAAGCGTTCCTTGACAGAATATGCAGTAGATGGTACACCAGCAGACTGTACAAGAATTGCCGTAAAACATCTTAATAAAGAGACAAAATGGGTGCTTTCGGGAATTAATGCCGGAGGAAATTTAGGGGTTGATGTCTATATTTCGGGAACCGTAGCAGCAGTGAGAGAAGCAGCAATGCACGGAATTCCAGGTATTGCCATCTCCCATTGGATCAAGCGTCCTTTGATAATTAACTGGGAATTAGCCACTAAATGGACAGAAAAAGTGTTAAATTTTCTCTGGGATAAACCCTTAGAAACTGGTAGCTTTTGGAACGTTAACTTACCGCATTTAGAAACCAATGATCCTGAACCTGAAATTGTGTTTTGTGAAAGCAGTACCCATCCTTTACCGGTTAATTATCGAGTCGAAGGGGACTTATTTTATTATCATGGAGAATATGCTAAAAGAGAACGAAAACAAGGAACCGATGTAGACGTTTGTTTCTCAGGAAATATTGCAGTAACCTTGATTAAATTGTGAGTTGTTATTGTTTATTTTTACCTATTAATTCACTGATTTGTTGACTGACTAATTGATTGCCGAAAGGACTTAAATGAATATGATCCCGATATAAATCATCGATATTTTCCTGTTTAGCAAAGATAGGTAAAAAGTCAATAAACGGTACATTATTTGCCTCTACCCAGTCTTGTAAGCGTTTTCTAGCCACTTTTTCGTAGTCTCTGGGTTCTGGGTTCATTTCCCGTTTTAATGGCGTTAAAACCATCATAAATTGACTCTTATTTTGAGTTGCGATCGCTTTCATCTTTTCAATAGCATCTAAATTAAACCCCACGCGATCGCCTCTTTCTCCTACTATTTCATCCATTCCTGGAATTTTGGGATCACGATAAAACACTTTGTCTAAGATTTCTTTTATCGCTAAGATAGGTTGTTGATCAGGATAATACATATCTTTCCCCACTCTTAAAGGAGTTGGTTTAGTCGAAAATAAATCATCAGTATTAATGATTAAAAAGATAACTTGAGAGTTAAATGTTCCAAACCGTTTTAAATAAGCTAATTGATTTCTCGGTCCCCAAGAGTTAGCAGAAGCGTTTAAAACCTCTATGGTTTGTGATGATTTTTTTTCAATTTCTTCTTTCACTAATGCGGAAATCGTTTCGTTTTGATCTGTCCACCAACACCCATTAACAATAGAATCTCCGATAAAAAATAGCCTCATTGTATCATTACAAGGACTTTTTTCAATATCTTCGCTTCGCATAGAATATTGATTAATTTTTGTCAATTTTCCCAGACGACGCAGATTTTGATTAGGGGCCAATAAATAGCCAATCTCATCATCAGCAATATAAAGGGGACGTTTACCTAAGCCAAAAAATAATCGTAAGCTACCTTCAAATACGACTAAACTGATGATAAGAATACCAAGGCTGATTAGTACAATTTTCATAGATTTGATGATAAATAGAATCCCTTCAGTTTAAAATACCGAAACAAACTAATCAAGCTAGGGCAATAAAGCCGCTTCTAAAGTAGATAAAGGGACTGCCCCTGAAAAAAATTGCTCATTAAACACAAATAAAGGCGTTCCTTGAATGCCAATTTTTCTGGCTAGTTCCATATCCTTTGCAATAGTAATATTAGCCTGTTGACTATGGCGATCGCGTTCAAATTGATTAATATTAAGATTCAAATTCTTCGCAATATCAAGATATAATTGATTGCCTAGGTTTTCTTGTTGTTGGAACAAAGCATCATAATAGGGCCAAAATTTTCCTTGTTGTCCTGCAGCCCATGATGCTTTGGCTGCGGCCATGGCTTGAGGATGAATGCTACTGAGGGGAAAATGTTTATAAACTAGGGTAACTTGATCGTGGGCAGCTATAAATTCTTTAATGGTTTCATAAGCCTGTTTACAATAAGGACATTGAAAGTCAGAAAATTCTATGAGAATATTATTTGCCGTTAAAGGGCCTGTGGTGGGTGAGTCAGCGATAATGGTTTGAGGATGGCTTCTCAGTTCTGATACAAAGGACTGTATGAATTTTTGTTGTTGTTCTTGTTGCTGTTTTTGATAAGCTTGAACCGATTCGATCAGAACTTCAGGGTGTTGACGAATAATGTCTAAAACCGTTTTCTCCAGTTCCGGTTCAACAACGGCTTGTGCAGACGGTACACTAATAATAGGTATCCATGTAAGACCGATTATAAGCAACAATGCCATTAAAACATTTAGTCCCTTTTTCATCACAGTTCTCAAGGTTTCGTTTGTTACACTATTGACAGTATTATATTAATGATTCTAAGTCAATTAGCTATCGATTAAATACAAGATTAACCTCAAACTTCTATGACTGAAACTATCACTGTAAAACTGGAACACTTAACGACTTTAGATATTAACCCTGTTAGAGAAATGCTTGATCCCTTATTAGCAAAAAATGCGATCGCTTCTCTCGAACAAACCTTAAGCTTTGAGATTCAATATCCCCGTGATCCCAGTGACCCTAGAGAACTCTCAGAAGTTCCTGAAATTCGTTTATGGTTTGTTCGTCTAGACACCATTTATCCTTGGTTTCCTTTTTTATTAGATGCGAAAAAAGGAGAGTTAGCGAGATATGCAGCGATGTTAGTTCCCCATCAGTTTAACCGTGTTGAAGGGATACAATACAACCCTGAAGCGTTAGAAATTTTTGTTATGAATAAGTTATTTGTTCTATCTGACTGGTTACAAGAACAAGATATTTACTCTCAGTTTCGTTTAAAATCTATGGCGCAACTCTTTGGTTATGACATTGATGATAGTTTTTTTACAATGATCAAAAATATGTAACCATAATGATTATTTTTTTCAATTCTTTTTTTCTGCTCAATCTATCCCATAAACTTTACGGGATTTTAAAGTCTCTACAACGAAGTTTAGGTTTAGAAGATGCAGAAATTGACGATGGTTCAGAAAGTTTAATTAGAGAATATGGTATCTTTTTTCTCTTATTTGGTATCCTCTTTATTTGGATGGTTTATCTCAGTTTTAAAGATCGTAATAATAAATAATTTCTTCATATAACATGGTGGGCATTGCCCACCCTACTTAACTAATTTTTTCTAAGAATAATTTAGCCATGAAAAAACTGGCGATAGTTTTACCGTCTATAATTTCCCCTGATACAATAGCTTGTTCAAATTCTTCAAAATTCATCAAAATCACTTCGATATCTTCGTCTTCATCTTGTTCGGGAGGGTTTTCTAATTTCTCTAATTCTTGTGCTAAAAAGGCATAAATATATTCATCAGAATAACCGGGGGCTAAGGGAAATTTTCCTAAATAATTCCATTTTTTTGCTTCATAACCAGTCTCTTCTTGTATTTCCCTTTCGATAGTAACAGCAGCTTCTTCATTAACTTCTAGGGTTCCCGCCGGAAACTCTAAAATTCTTTTTTCTACGGCAAAACGATACTGTTTAACTAATACCAGTTTACCTTCTTTAGTAATAGGAACGGCTAAGGCCCCTCCCGGATGACGAATACATTCCCAGTTACCTTCAACTCCATTAGGTAAACGTAATCGATTAACATCGAAATTGAATTTTCTACCCCGATAAAATAGACGTTGTTCTAAATAAGTTGGTAATTCTTTTTGAGTTGACATAAACTTAATTAATTAATTGTTGAACAAGATATTGGTAGAAGTCTCAAACTATTAATTTAACTTCTGACTTCTGACTTCTGACTTCTGATTTCTGACTTCTTTAACCCCTTCACAGTTTACCCTGTTAAGGTGTTCTTGGATCATTTTTTTGCTCATAGGATGAACCCAACTGGCTGCAATATCAGCCAAAGGAACTAATACAAATGCTCGTTCTAACATCAGAGGATGAGGTATGGTTAAAGAAGGAGTATCTAAGATTAGATCATCGTACAGTAATAAGTCTAAATCTAGGGTTCTCGGCCCCCATTTTTCTCGACGAATACGCCCAAATTTTTGCTCTATACCCAGTAAAGTTTGCAGGAGGTCTTCGGGGGTTAAACTGGTTTCTAAGATAGCACAACCATTCAAATAATCAGGTTGGGGTGGACCGATGGGAGTGGTTTGATACCAAGGAGAATGGGAAATTAATTCAATGGAAGGATGTTGAGATAACAAGGTGATTGTTGTCTCTAAAATGTTTAATGAGTCTCCTAAATTACTCCCTAACGCGATCGCACATTTTGACATAATTCTTAATTAAAAGTCATAGGTTAACCCCGTAGAAAAATTAATTTCTGAAGTGGGTTTATTATCTGGGGGAACCCCTAGATAAATATACCGTAAACTTCCGGTTAACGACCAATTTTCAAACAATGGCCAAGATAATTGACTAATGAATAACAAAAGTAATTAAAATTGAAGTCAAAAACAAGGAATTAATCAAGAAGGTCATATTAATTTTATCTTTGTCTTTTCACCTTTTCTTAGGAATACACTTTCTTAATATGACCTAAACCTCAATTAATTGTCAACTCGTTTCATTCTCCGAAAGCAGAGTCGTTCCCCCATGTCTTCCAATGAGGTATAAAGGACAGGAACCACAATCAAACTTAGCACAGAAGAGGTAATTAAACCACCAATGATAGCGACGGCCATGGGTTGTCTTAATTCTGCACCGGCCCCTAACCCAATAGCAATAGGAAGCATTCCTAAAATAGTGGATGCAGTGGTCATAATAATGGGACGTAACCTGATTTCTCCTGTTTTGAGAATAGCCTGATGACGACTCATTCCCTGTTCCCTTAATTGGTTGGTATAATCCATTAATAAAATAGCATTTTTGTCTAATAATCCCAACAGAAAGATTAAACCAATTAACGAGATCATGCCAAAATCACTTTGAGTAATTAATAAGGCAAACATCGCCCCAACAATAGACAAAGGTAGAGATAAAACAACCACAAAAGACTCTAAAAAACGACCAAACGTTATGTATAAAATTACCATCATACAGAGGATAGCAAAGAATAAAGCGATGGCAAATTCTCTAAAAATACTCCTCACTTGTGCCGATGCCCCTTGGACATCAAAAGTTACATCATTGGGTAATATTTTCTCAGTAATTTTAATAACTTCTTTGGTGACATCTCCTAAGCCAATGCCTTCAGATATATTAGCAGTTAAATAGATTACTCTTTGTTGTTGAAAATGTTCAATGGATGAATTTTGTGTATTAGTAGATAGTTTAATATCCACTAATCCTGGAATTGTTTCTAAGCGTGTTTCTAACTGTTTCGCAGTCGTTTCTAAACTTGCTAGATTGTTACTTAAAAGAGCAATTTTAAAGGGACTATCATCACCGGTTTCAATAAATAAAATATCTTCTACGCTAATACTACCCCCTTTTAACTTTGGTAGCTTATCTCGAATTTCTTCTTGAACTTCGCCAGTGGTTAGCGTCCGATTATCTTTGAGTTGAACGTAAATTCTCCCCTTAAGAGGGTTTCCTTGATAACCGGAAATGGTATAAGCTGATTCTACGTTAGCATCTTCTAAAATAATCCCTTCTAATTTATTACCAACTCTGGCATTTCTACCCAATAAAAACCGTTCAGGGGATTCCATTAACCCTTGGAATAAAGAGGGACTATTATTCTCACTGTTACTTTCTTGAGCAACTTTTAAGCGACTAGGAATTTTCGGATTAGGTAAAGTATAAATAACGTTAAATTCTCCCCGGTCTAGTTTAGGAACAAACCCTTGAGGGATAAAAGGAATTAAACTTAACCCTGCAATAAAACTCACCAAAGCTATTCCCATAACGGCCTTACGATGGTATAAAGACCATTTTAGAATACGGCGATAAATGGGAACTAAAATAAATGGTTTTTGTTGATTCCCCGCGCTTCTTCTTCTCGGTTTAAGCCAATACATAGCGAGGACAGGGGACAAAGTTCGCGCTACCAATAAAGAGATTAAAACTGCAGCAGCGACTGTCATGCCAAAGGGTTTAAAAAATTGTCCTAAATTCCCCCCAATAAAAGCAATGGGAAGAAACACAGCAGCTAAGGTTAAGGTAGAAGCTGTTACGGTTAAGCCGACTTCATCTGTTCCCTTAATCGCTGCTTCTTTGGGACTCATTCCCTCATCAACATGACGGGAAATGTTTTCTACATCCACAATGGCATCATCAACAATAATGCCAATAACTAACGCTAACCCCAATAAAGTAATGGTTTCTAAATTAAACCCTGCTATAGCCATAACGATAAAAGTTCCCAGTAAAGACATAGGAATGGCTAAGGCAGTAATTAAAGTGGCTTGAATGTTTCTTAAAAAAGGAAAAATAACTAAAACTGCCAGAATAATTGCCCCTAGTAACGCTTCTAAAGTAGCTTGACTGGCTTCTTCAATATAATCGGCTTGGGTTTCAGCAATAACTAAGCGAATATTCGGTAAACTTTCCCTTAAATTAGTGATTTGTTCGTTGACAGCTTTGGCTACATCTAAAGTATTTCCATCAGCCGTTTTAATCACTTGAACCGCTAAAATATCCTCTTGATTTAACCGCGTTAATGTGGGGGGGTTGGTAGGCAAACTATTACTATTATCTGCATCTCTTAGGTCACTATCTCCCAATAAATCAACCCGTCTCACCCCTGGTAACGCTTCCAGGGAAGGGATAATTTTTTCTTGAACAATGGAGGCTAAAATATCCACAGGTTGGGTATCACTAGAAATGGCATAGGTTACCGCCACCGATTCGTTAAGATTAAAAGGAGTCACCTCGATGGTTGCATCAGGGGGTATCTGGGCCCGTTGGATCAGGTTTTTGACGGTTTCTGTGGATTGGTCGAGATTCAACCCCGCCGCAAAAGCCACATTAATGATAGTTTGGCCCGAATAAGTGGATGAAAACAGTTCCGCATTGTCTAGCGATCGCAAAGAAGTTTCTATGGGGTTGGTTAACTTCTTCTCTGTTTCTATGGTGGTTTCTAACGGCGCAGTTCCCTGAATGATGACCACAGGAAAAGGAATTTCAGGGAATAAAGCATATTTGAGGGAACTAAAAGCAAATATACCCGCCACTGCCACCGCGATCGCCATAAACAGTGTAACTCGTGCATATTTGATGGCCACGCGGGATATATTCAGATGTTCTCGCCAGGATGGTTTCATAAACGTTTGCCTTATTCACACCGTTTCTATGGTTATAACAAGGTTAGCTGAAAACTAATCTTAAAAAAGTCTTCAGCCCGCCGCGATTAGTGACGAAAATTTTCTTCATATTGATCCCCATGATGGACATTTTAGTTGTCCCAGAGAAGATCATCAAGAACTTCTTGAGAACAGCTTTGACCATAACGGGTTAAGGTTCGTCTGGCTGCGGTATCTCCACTGGTATATTGGGCGTAAAGGGCTGCAAAGGCTTCAGTTGAGTATTTTTCCCGTAATGTTCTAACCGTACAATTACAGATTTGTGATGCTTCGGCTTGGGTTAAGCCCACTTTTGTTGCTTCAGGGACACAATTGTTATTGTAGAATTGGGTGAAGGGATTGGCTGCATCGGCATTTTGAGCCAAGGATACACTATTCAATCCTAGTAATAACAGGGTTCCGACTAGCAGTTTGTAAGTCTTATTCATAAGATGTTTTAGGCGTAAAGAGAGAACGAAAGGCTTTTATTATTAATACGCCTCACCTCCATTTTTAGTCTATACTCATGGTTGAGAGGGTGGTGAGAGTGCTTATGTCAGTTTCTCCCACTGCACAAGTCAGTTTAATCCTTCCCATAGCTGTTACGTTTCTTCAGAAAAATTTAGGTTTTGTCTTCATTTAATCCTTGCTTTGCTTGACTCATTTTTGTTATACTCGTAAGAGTGTCTAAATGGCGGCATAGCCAAGTGGTAAGGCAGGGGTCTGCAAAATCCTTATCCCCAGTTCGAGTCTGGGTGCCGCCTTAAATTTTTTTGTTATGAGTATGAAAGAGAATTACGATTTTTCCCAAGGTAAACAGGGAAAATTTTATGATCCTAATGCAGTGTTTCAGTGTTCGGTTTATCTTGAACCCGATGTTAATGAGTTTATGACAAAATTAGCCCAAGAAAAAGGGGTTGAAGTGGAAATTTTAGTCAATGAATTATTAAGGAATCAGATTAAAACTTTTGATACGATAAAATAGTCATCTCATATTAATAATTTTCATTCGTTCATAAGATGAAATTAGCAAGTATTGATATTCAATCTCGTCCTCTTCGTTTAGTCTATTTAGTAAAAAATCAAGCAGATATTCTTGATGCAGTTAAACTTTATACTCATATTTGGGGCGGTTTTGCTAATGCTATTTTTCCTATTCCTAGCGATGACGAAGAACTTAAAAAACTTAAATTTGCTTTAAGTTCAATTAATCCAGATTTTATATTTTCATCTAGACAACTAAATGAGAATCTTATCGAAGAAATTAAACTGTTTAGTAGAGGATGTGTTTATCTTAATAATGATAAGATTTCAGAATTCGCACAAGGAGGAAATTACGGATCATTTATCAATAATTTTCCAAATATAATAAACCTGCTTCTTGATAAATACCCTGCACCTTTACCAGAAAGTAATATTATTTTTGGTGAACTTGACGGAAAATATAATTTTAATATTGCCTTACAAGGAGGTATTTTAAATGAAAACTATAATCGATGCTTAAAAGAATATTTTAACTCTAAAGTTCTGACTCATCCTAACAATATTGAGCAATTAATTAAAATAAGTTTTGTACTAGCTAATACCAATCAGCCACTTAATTTAACTAGGTTTGGTATTTCTAAAAACGAGGGAACTGGACACTGGTACACTTACTATAGATGGATAGAATATAGCTCTGCATTGTACATTTTTTGTGAAGATGATACTCATATAAAAGTCGCTTGTGATTACTGGAATTCTTGTATCACTGGTCAAGCTAATAAACTTTTTCTACCTAAACAAGATTTTCTAGATCATCTTAACGATGTAATTGATACTTGTTTTGAAGTTATGCCTTTTCTCGACACAATATCTGTTACTATTTCTCTAGAAAAACAAGAAGCTATTAATTTAGCTCATAATCTTCAACACATTTTAGACAAAAAATGTTTACGTCAATCTTTTTATATAAGAATCAATTACTATTCTTTTGGATTTAATTATGTTCCCTTAACTATATACTGTGATCAATCTATTCGTATGACTCAAATGGTTATCAATAATAATTGTCTTCTTTTCTCTCCTCCTGTACCATCAATTTATGGAAATCAAGATTATCTTTTCGGTTATAATGCTGAAATTTATTTAGATTCAGGTAAAAAATTATTTATCCCTAGTTTTCAATCTTCCAAATTATTAGAAATTTTCTTTTCTAAATCTATCTATGAAATCGAGTCTTATGAAAATAATAACATTAATTATAAAAACAGTTTTTTGCTCAAAAAAAATTATATAAAACGCAAAAAATTAGGATGGAAAAACCTAACAGGAGTTACTTCTATTGGTCAACAATGTAAAATTTATCTTCCTTCTGATGAAGTTATTATTAGTAGATACTTGAAGGAAGCAAGATTCCAATTAAAAATCAATGAACATACCCGTTATGCAAAAGGGTTTATTAAACGTTTTGGAGGAGTTAAAAAAGCAGCTTTTATTATTGACAAAAGAGGGGCAGATATTCTTAGTGCGTTTTTAAAATATAAAGATAAAGAATCATTAAAATATGACGATTTAATCAAGTATTTAGGAAAGTATCGTCATTGGGAATTACAGAGTAAATCACAAAAAGTAAAAGCAAGAGAAAAATGTTTAAATATCTTATCTAACTTGGTTGAAAAAGCCTTAATTAATCGTGGTTATTCTGCTAATTGTCCTACTTGTAATTTGATAAACTTTTATTCATTGCAGAAAGTCAAAGAATTCAACGAATGTCAAGGATGTGGTGAATCTTTTCTATTACCTTTTAATACACATGAAACAATTACTTATCAACTGAATGAGTTAGCACTGAAATTATTTAAAACAGGTGGATTACCTATTCTAATGTCTATCAATATTCTTTCTCAAATTGAATGGTCACATTATCTTCAATTAGGAGGAGAATTAACTAAAGAAGGTGAACAACATAACTTTGCTGAAGTTGATTTATTTTGGTTAACAGAACATTGTTTAACTATTGTTGAATGTAAATCTATGTATGATAATGTAGATCCTGAAAATATTAGTGATAAGACAAGGAAAAGAATTAATGAAGCTTGTAATCAGTTTGAAACGTTAATTAAAGAAGTTGCACATTTAGTTGATGCGAAAGTTGTTGTTTTAAGCATCGTAACTAATATACCTGATTCTAAAATGATTGAGTTACTAAAAATCAATGAATTGGTCAACATTGGTCAAGAAAATAATATTAAAGTACATTTAATTCTTAACTGGGAACTTTATATAAATGGACAAAATAAAGTAGATTTAAAAACACAGCGTTCTCATATCATGGGTCAATTTTTTCCTGATTATTATCTAATGGGGGAATTAGATACAGTAAAAGTAGAGAAAATTTCAAGAGAAAATCATAAATCACCTATTATAGAGTTGGATCGTATTATAGATCAAAGTGTTTTAAGCAAATGGAGAGAAGAAATCATCAAAAAATAGCATTATAATGTTCATCATAGGGACTTATAACCTAAAATTATAATTAAAAGTCGTTAGTAAGAAATCTCTTAAAATATTACTAAAATATCATGTCTAACATTTCCATCGATAAAAACCAACTCAAAGAAACCCTTAAACTCGCCATGTATGAACTCTTCCAAGAAAACCGTGAAGAATTTACAGAAATTCTATCAGAAATTATAGAAGATATTGCTTTAACAAAAGCCATTGAAGAAGGAGAAAAAACAGAATTAGTAGATAGAGAAATGATTTTCAAACTACTTAATAATAACAATGAAGACTCAGTTTAGAAAAAGCTTTGAAAAAGACTTAAAAAAGATTCTTGATAAAAAACTACTCATTAAAATCAAGGAGATAATACAAGAAATTGAAACAGTAACAACTTTAGGAGAGATTAAAAATCTTAAAAAAATTAAAGGAGAAGCTAACTTTTATCGAATTAGGATAGGAGAATATCGTATAGGAATAAAGGTGAATGAGGATACAGTGACTTTTGTTAGACTCTTACATAGACGAGAAATCTATCGATTTTTTCCATAAATGTCACAAAAAAGGAGAGATCAAGTGATTTTTGATCTCTGCACAATCAACACATTATTAATTGTTATGTTCTTAATAATGACTACCGGACTTACGGTGATGAATGGCGGTTACGCCATCTTGCAACACCTGTCCTTTGGTCACGATCGCATAAATGACCCAATGATCCCCACATTCCATGCGATCGCCTACTTTACACTCTAAATAAGCTAACGCATCTTGCAAAATAGGAGAACCATTATCCGCCACCTCCGTTTTTACCCCTGCAAAACGATCTTCTCCCGGAGAAAACGGTTTGAGAAAATGCTTCATCAAACCAAGATGATCCCCTTCTCTGAGAATATTTAAGACAAAGGAACTCCCCTTATGTAACAACGACTCGATCGCCCGTTCCTTGGCCACTGCTACGGTGAACCCAGGAGGGTTAAACGTCGCTTGAGAGATCCAAGAAGCCAACATGGCCCCGCTTAACTCTTCCTCTTGACAAGTAACAATGGACAAGGACCCCACAATACGCCCTAAAGCCTGTTGTAACCGGTCTGTCTGGGACTGATTCACCGAATTTTTCGGTTGACGGCGTTTTTGGGCTTTTTTCACTGCTTGGGCGAAGTCTGTCCCCGCTTCCTCACAGGTTTTTAACGTTGTCTGAGTGGGGCTAAATTTCACCCGGATGGGGTCGAAACCGAACTGATAACCACCATCCCGAAATTTGCTTTCTAAGAGGTCTATGGCTTCTCCACTCCAGCCATAGGACCCAAATACCCCGGCCAGTTTGGATTTATCGGCATTGGCTAAGGTGATCCCTAACGCCGTTTGGATCTGAGTGGGGGCGTGGCCGCCCAAAGTAGGGGACCCAAAAATAAACCCGGAACAGGTATTGATGGCTTCTTTGATGTCGTCCGGTTCGGCTACTTCTGCGTTGATAGATTCTACCCTGACCCCGGCTTTGGTGATCCCACTAGCGATCGCTTGGGCGAGAGTGGCGGTATTCCCGTAGGCGGAGGCGTAAATGAGGGCGACGCTTAAACTGTTGGCTTTTTGCGCTTCTAACCATTGTTGATAGGAGTCGGTTAATTCTCTCAACCCATAACGAACTAATGGACCGTGGCCAGTTCCGTAAATTCTAGCGGGTTTACGGCGTAATTTTTCTAAAGCGGTGTTAATTTGTTTAGCGTAAGGGGCGATTAAACAGTCAAAATAATAGCGTCGATCTTCGGTGTAAACGATCCATCCTTCGTCAAAAATTTGATCGCCGCAGACATGGGCCCCAAATAATTTATCGCTGTAGAGGATCTCTGTTTTGGGGTCGTAAGTACAGAGTTGGGCGGGATAACGGGGGTTGGGGGTGGGAATAAATTCCAGTTGATGACCGTTCCCTAAATCTAAGATATCTTCCCCTTTGACTACTTTTAATTTGGGGGGAAATTCTGGTAATAAAATGTTAGGTAAAAGTAACGCCCCTGGATTAGAACAAACGATGGTCAGTTGAGGGGCAATTTTTAGTAACGCTTTGATGGTTTCCCCACGGTTAGGGTTAATATGACCCAAAATTAAATAATCGATGGTGGTGGGATCGATGCGTTCTTGAAGGGCTTTTAAGAAGATGTCGGTAAAGGATTCGCCGGGGGGATCAATTAAGGCAATTTTCTCCCCTTGAATGAGATAAGAATTGGCGGTGGTTCCTCGTTTGAGGGCGTATTCAATTTCAAATTTTAATCGCTCCCATGTGCGCGATCGCATGACAATAGTATCAGAAGCAATGGGACAAACTTGTACATCTCTGGGTTGATTCATATTGTTTTTTTGGGGTTAATTAATTTAGTTTGCTTAGGTTTTCAACGGTATAGGTTACTTCCTCATCGGCTAAGATTTTTTGATAGTCGATAGCCACACGAGTCGGATAACCTAATGTTTGATCGTAAGTAATTAAAATCTCATCCGCATTACGTTGAATCGCATCTTTGATAATGTTAAAGAGTTCATCAATGCTTTTAGGAAATGTTAAATCGGCGATGATTTGATTATTGTTTAAATCGACAACTTCAGTAATTTTATCATTTTTAACGGAAACTTTGAGGGGGGTGTTACTGGGAGGAACACAAAAACACTGTTGTTGATAGATATATTGATAATTTTTTAATCGTTGCGATCGCCATAATTGACGATTTTCTTTCATTTCTTCTATTAAGGGAGAATGATTATTTTCATTGGCAGAGATAGGCATAATATTCACCACCATTACTATTAATAATCCTATAACTAATAATGTAAAAAATGGCAAAATTTTCATTGTTTTTAGCCTCACCTTTTTAAATAAATACAGACGTACTAATGCACGTCTGTTAATCAAGGATAATATAACTAATTTATTTAGACTCTTTTTTCGGACTCATTAACATCATCATGTTACGGCCTTCCCGTTTGGGGGCTTGTTGAATTTCCGCTAATTCTTTTAAATCAGCAGCCATGCGACTGAGTAAGTCTTGGGCTAGATTAGAGTGTTGTATTTCGCGCCCTCGAAAGGTGATGGTTGCTTTTACTTTATCCCCTGATTTAAGGAAACGTTTCGCCTGATTAACACGCACTTGATAATCATGTTCTGATATTTTATAGCGCATTTTCACTTCCTTAACATCAGCCGTATGTTGTTTTTTCTTAGCTTCTCTGGCTTTTTTCTCCTGTTCAAACTTATACTTACCGTAATCCATAATACGGCACACAGGAGGCTTAGCCGTTTCACTAACTAACACCAAGTCCAATTCTCGTTCCTGGGCAACACTTAAGGCTTCTTCTGGGGTAATAATCCCTAATTGGGAACCATCGCTATCGATAACCCGAATTTCAGGGAAGCGGATTCTTTCGTTGATTTTGGGGAGATCGCGTTGTGTGCGTCTTTTGTCTATCACAGGCGTTTGTTAATGTCTCTCGGTATGATTGATGAACTCTAGTAGTCAATTTCGGCTGCCATAGTAGCCAGCTTCATTGTAATCATTTTCTACCAAGTTCTGGGGGGATTTATTAAGTTTATTGTTAGGTTTGGGTCAGTTACCGTTGACGATAATTGTTACCCTATTTACTTCCTAGTTTAATCCTTCTGTGAGCCATCGTAAAATAAAAAGGTGTAAAGATTTATAACAGGATTATTCAGTGAGTCAGCAACTACCTTGGGAAAAGCGCGTCGGACGGGAAAGACAATGGATTTGGCGAGGTTGGCCCATTCGTTACACTTTTTTACCTTGCGAAACAGCAGAAGACTCCCAAACAAAGCCCCCATTGATTTTAATACATGGGTTTGGGGCTGCGGTGGAACATTGGCGACACAATATCCCCGTTTTAGGGCAACACTATCGAGTTTATGCTTTGGATTTATTGGGGTTTGGTCAATCTTCTAAAGCAGCGACGGATTATACTGCTTATCTGTGGGCTGAACAAATTTATGACTTTTGGCGATCGTTTATCGGTGAACCGGTTATTTTGGTGGGGAATTCTATTGGTTCTTTAGTTTGTTTAACGGCAGCGTTTAAGTATCCTGAAATGGTGGCAGGATTAGTGATGTTAAGTTTACCGGATGTTTCTTTACGACAAGAAATGATACCCAAAGGATTACGACCTATTGTTAATACCATTGAAGGCTTGTTTAGTCCTCCTTTACTATTAAAAACATTATTTAAGATTATTCGTCGTCCTGGGGTGATTCGCCCTTGGGTTGGGGTTGCTTATTATGATAAATCAGCGATTACCGATGAATTGGTGGAGATGATTACTATTCCCCCTCAAGATCGGGGGGCTGCTAGAACTTTTTGTTTATTATTTGAAGGACTAAGAAATCCTCATTATTCTCCTGTTGTCAAGAAAATTTTACCAAAGTTAACCGTTCCTATGTTATTAGTTTGGGGGCGACAAGATAGAATGATTCCTGTTACTTTAGCCGCGACTTTTTCTAAGTTAAATCCTTTAATAACTTTAAAAGAATTAGATCAGGCTGGCCATTGTCCTCATGATGAATGCCCTGAGAAATTTAATACAATTTTATTAGATTGGCTAGAATCTTCGATTTCGTAGTGTACTGTTTCAACAAAATGGTGGGTTACGACGGATTTTTATCTTCCTGTGATAACCTGAAATATAGCCGTCTAACCAACCCTACCTGAATGCACAGAATTAGAGCAGTAATCTACCATTTTAAATATATAATCTTTAAACTTTTAAACTTTCAACCAACTAAAAACATCACCGACCGTTAATTGTAGTTCATCTAAAAAATTAGGCATCGGTAAACTATCTTCTGAATCTTCTAACAATAAAGGTTGTTGTTGAGAAAGAAAGACGAGAATGGATTGGGTTTCAGGATCAATTAACCAACCTAATTCGCTTCCATAATTGAGACAATGTAAAATATTACCTGTTACTTTAACATAACTTTGATTCGGGGAGATTATCTCAACTGTCCAGTCAGGATGAGTTAGACAACTATTAGCAATATCTCCATTTTCTTCGCGGGGAATTCTCTCCCATTGTAAAACAACAACATCAGGAACGATAGAACGACCACCAAACGTAAAACGGAGTTCAGGAAAGGCATAGGCAATTTTTTTGGCTTTGGTGATAGCGTTAATTGCCATAATTAATTCGGCTTGAATACGACTATGTTTTCCTTGGGGCATGGGTTTTTGTGTAATTTTA
>JASJBX010000249.1 GCA_030066295.1 Crocosphaera sp. | reverse complement strand
CTCCCCACACTTCCCACCCCTCCCACACTCAACTTAATTAGAATATTGATACACCCAATGGAAAACTGCTATCAGGACTGATGGAGTGTTAATTTTTTTGTCGATTTTTAGTTATCTTTTCGGTTTCAAAGATAAGCTTTTTACAATAGAGGTGAAGGGGTGTGTGGAGCGAATCTTTTACCCGTAAGAATGCAGTTTATTAAGGGCAAATCACCCTCTTATGAAATCCATTCTTATGCACTCAACAAAAGTGGAGGATTTGCTATGAATTACCGCAGATTATTGCTCAATCTAGGTATTGGAACCCTAATCGCTTTACCGATGGTTTTGGTTAATGCAGAAGTGGCCAGGGCTGAAAGAAGAGTTTTAATGATTCATAATCATACAAACAGTAACCTGACTGACTTATACGTTTCTCCCGACTGGTCAAGATATTGGGGCCAAGATCGACTTTATGGTACCTTAAAACCCGGCGATAGTGCCACGGTGGTTGTCACCGGCGACAGTTGTCTCTATGATATTCTTGCCAGAGATGTTAATGGTAATGAAGTTCCCCGTGGAGGGTTTGGTGAATTTAACGTTTGTGAAAATGATCGTTTTGCCCTAACGGATAACACCATGCGGATTGTCCAATGGCCGTAACCAAGATTATAGTTTCATTATAGCAATCCTGAATTCTATTTTAAAGCTCAAATTTGGGATTGTTATCTTTTGAGTGGTCTTATTTTTCTTGATTACGACTGGCAATATTAATGCGATCGCTTAATTCTGATAATTGTTGCGAGAGATCCCAATCTTTTTTTTGTAATTTAGAAATTTTATCACAACTATATAACACGGTTGTATGATCTTTTCCGCCAAATTCTTCTCCAATTCTCGGTAAACTTAAATCAGTATGTTGACGCATTAAATACATTCCAATTTGTCTGGCTAAACTAATTTCTCGACGACGTGAACTGCCCTTTAAATCTTCGATAGAAACGTTGAAGTTTTCAGCAACAATTTTAATTATAATTCCAGGAGAAGCGGTAATTTGTTCCATAGGAGGATTTAAAACAGGGGCAATATTTTCCACTCTCATTGATAGTCCAGAAATAGAAATGTAAGTAACTGCCCGAATTAAAGCACCCTCTAATTCTCGAATATTAGACGTATAATTACTAGCAATATATTCAATTACATCTTTGGGTAATCTAATGTTTTCATATTCTGCTTTTTTTTGAAGAATTGCCATTCTGGTTTCTAAATCTGGAACTTGAATATCGGCAATTAATCCCATAGAAAAACGGGAAACTAATCGATCTTGCAAACTGGGAATTCTTTTCGGGGGACGATCAGATGCAATGACCACTTGTTTTCCCGTTTCATGTAAGGTATTAAAAGTATGAAAAAATTCCTCTTGTGTATACTCTTTTCCTTCAATAAATTGAATATCATCCACTAATAAAATATCCGCACTCCGATAATGTTCTCGAAAATGTTCCATACTGTCTTGACGAATGGATGTAATTAAATCATTGGTAAATTGTTCGGTGGACACATAAAAAACGTTAGCATTCGGGTATAATTCTAGACGATAATGGGCAATTGCTTGCATTAAATGGGTTTTTCCTAATCCTACTCCACCACATAAAAATAAGGGATTAAATTCTCTTCCAGGAGACTCAGCAACCGCTAAAGATGCAGCATGAGCCATTCTATTTGTGGGTCCAACAACAAAGCGAGAAAAATTATAACGGGGATTTAATTGACTCAGTTTTGGTGATTCTTGAGGGGGGTTAGACTGTGTTTTGTTAGAAGAAAAAGTATCATTATTCTGATCAACAATTCTTAGATTTTGTTCTCGATCAGTGGTTAATTGAACTGTAATTGGATAACCGACAACAGCTTCAACTTCTTCCACAATTAAAGGATAATAAGTTTTTTGTAAATGGTTGAGAATAAAAGGATTTTCGACTTTAATCACCAAACAATTATCTTGCCAATTTTGGACAATTGCTGAAGCAATCCAAGTTTCAAACGCAGTAGGATTTAATCGTAGTTTAAGACGGGAAAGCACTTGATTCCAAATATATTGAGGTGAGATAGTCATTTTTCAAATTAGACCTTAACATTAGCAGAATTTTTTGACAGAGAATTCAAGAGAAAATTTTAATTTTCATCTCAAATATTAATATTTTTTAGACAACTTAACAAACAATAAAAACAATGGTTAGGGACCAAAGATGCCAAAAAATGAAATTATAACAGTTTCTCGAAATTTCCCCAATTGTTCACAAGAACAGTCATAATAGATAGAGATTATTTCATATAGATTTAAGCCTATGATAAACCCAAATTTAGAAATTGCTCAAGTTGGTAAGAGAATTTTAAGACAACAAGCTCAATCTGTTACCGATATTACTGATAAAAAATTACAACAACTTATTGACACCTTATTAACCATAGCAATAGAAGCAAATGGTGTGGGTATTGCTGCACCGCAACTGTCCCAATCTTACCGTTTATTTGTGGTTTGTTCCCATCCTAACCCTCGTTATCCTGATGCACCCTTGATGAAACCCACTATCATGATTAACCCCCGTTTACTGTCTCATTCGCAAGAAATTGTTAAAGGTTGGGAAGGGTGTTTAAGCGTTCCAGGAGTGAGAGGTTTAGTCCCCAGATATCGAACCATTAAGGTTGAATATTTAGATCGTTATGGTAACTTACATCAGCAAGAATTGGCCAATTTTGTTGCTAGAATCTTTCAACATGAGTTAGATCATCTCAATGGTATTTTATTTATTGATAGGGTTGAAAACCAAGAAGATTTAGTCCCTAGTGACTTATCAAAATAGCACAACAGAATCTCTTAACCTTTCGCAAAGAACAATCAGTAATCATACTAATGACAATTATACTGATTTACCTTACCCTATTAAGTAGAGTATTTTACAAGTAAGGTTTTTTATGTTGCGTCCTTTTATTGGGTTAATGTCATTAACTGTTGCCTTAATTCCTATTTCTGCTCAAGCTTTTCCTACCTCTCCTCAAATTAATAAACTAGCCCAAAGAATTTGTCAACTGCCTAGTCAATCACCTGAAATGTTTCAAGAGTCTATGATTAGAGAAATGATACAAGAAATGGGGGGATGGATGAATCAAGGAAATTTAAGTCTTGAAGAAATGAATGATAAAGATACCCTAGTAAAAATAGGAAATGAAGTCGCTTTAGAAATGTATGAAATTTGTCCTAATCGAGTTATGGAAATAGGAAATCAACTCAGTAATGGAGCTTTATAAAATATCAATTATTATGATGAATTAATCCGGTAACCAATTTGATTTAATTTGTTCAACGGAATAGGGACAATGTTCAGGAAAATCCCATTCCGATAACCCTGTTTCGTTGACTGCATCTGCTTTAGCTCGACGATAATTTCTCTCAAATTCTTTTCCTGTCCAATATTTTTTTAAGGAAGGGGTTTCTTCAAGATAGAAAGTAAGATTATTTCTTTCTCTGTGAATTGTATTTAACCAAGAATTAGATCGCTTTTCGGGTTGATATTCCCATTTTAAAAGATGATGAATAATGAGACGAATGGCTGATAAAAATTTATCTCTTTCTCGTTTACTCAAGTCTTCTATTTCCTCAATAATATTATCCCAATCTACTAAATCATATTCTTTTTGTTTGATTAAGTTAATTTGTTGTTCAACCCATTCATTGATATCAGTTTCATACAAACTCATTGGTTAACTCCTTTGCATATAACAAGATTAAGCTAACAGTTACCTTTATTATAAGTACCTGGACAAAATCTAAAACATAACATTAACCCTTAACCTTGTACAATAGATGAAGTCTTCAACCGTTCTACTTATGACTTCATCTCGTTACAAAGTTTGTATCACCCTTGGAACCCGTCCCGAAGCCATAAAACTTGCTCCTGTTATCCAAAAGTTCCGTAATGCAGAAGCCTTTGAAACCCATGTTATCTTAACGGGACAACATCGGGAAATGGTAGAACAGGTCATGCAACTGTTTGAGATAACCGCCGATGAAGACTTAAACATCATGCAGCCCAAGCAAACCCTGACAGACATCACTTACCGCAGTTTACAAGGGTTAGAAGACATTTTCCAACGGATACAACCCCATTGTGTCATCGTTCAAGGAGACACCACCACAGCCTTTGCTGCCACTTTAGCTGCATTTTATCAACAAATTCCTATCGGTCACGTGGAAGCAGGGTTACGCACCGATAATATCTACAACCCCTATCCAGAAGAAGCCAACCGTCGCCTCATTTCTCAACTGGCCCAGTTACATTTTGCCCCCACTCAGTTAGCTGTAGAAAACTTAGGCCGTTCCGGTGTCACAGGAGAAGTGCATTTAACCGGCAATAGCGTCATCGATGCCTTGTTAACCGTTGCCGACAAACAACCCAACTGT
This sequence comes from Crocosphaera sp., assembly GCA_030066295.1. Taxonomy (GTDB): domain Bacteria; phylum Cyanobacteriota; class Cyanobacteriia; order Cyanobacteriales; family Microcystaceae; genus Crocosphaera. The sequence goes on along the minus strand of JASJBX010000249.1, from coordinate 1,065 downwards.
GAGGTTGAAGGGTTGGACTGGAATCAATACAGGGTGCTATTGGCTACCGTTCATCGACGGGAGAACTGGGGAGAGCCTCTACAAGACATCTTAAAAGGGTTTCACCTCATTTTAGACAAATTTCGGGATACAGCCCTGTTGTTGCCCATGCACCGCAACCCAACTGTACGAGAACCCATTCAAGCAGCATTAGGCAACCATCCGAGAGTGTTTTTAACGGAACCTCTAGACTATGGGGAGTTAGTGGGGGCCATTCAACGCTGTTATTTATTATTAACCGATTCGGGCGGTTTACAAGAAGAAGCCCCTAGTTTGGGTAAACCTGTTTTAGTCTTACGAGAAACAACGGAAAGACCAGAAGCAGTGGACGCAGGAACCGCTAAGTTAGTCGGGACAAACTATCAAAATATTGTGACGAATAGTAGTGAATTATTAAGCGATAAAATGGCTTATGAAAAGATGGCGAATGCAGTTAATCCCTTTGGAGATGGTAAAGCAAGCAATCGTATTTTAGAAATTGTACAAGGTTATTTAGGAGAAAAGCATTGATGATTTTTACTAATAGTGAAACAAATTAAATCGAATGAGAAAAAAAAAGAACCTTAAACAATTACTATTAGAAAAACGCGAAGAGATTATCCATATTGCTGAAAAACATGGGGCTTACAATATTCGTATTTTTGGTTCCGTTGCCCGGGGGGAAGATGACGAACAAAGCGATATTGATTTTTTAATTGATTATGATTTAAGCAAAATTACTCCTTGGTTTCCTTCGGGATTAATGCAAGATTTACAATCTATTTTAGGTCGGAAGGTTGATATTGTTACAGTGGAAGGATTAAAAGAACGGATTCGGGAAAAGGTGTTAGAAGAAGCTATAGAATTATGAGGGATGATAGGGAAAGAGTGAGAGATATGTTAGAAGCTATTTCTCAAATAGAAAAGTACGCAATTGAACGGAACCCCAACTAAATAAAATTATAGTTGGGGATTCTCCCCTGCTGTTACCACGAAGAGCCGCCGTTCTCGGTGAATACTAGGAACTTTTGCCATAGTATTCCTCCC
>JASJBX010000248.1 GCA_030066295.1 Crocosphaera sp. | reverse complement strand
GGCATCGAACCCCTCAATCACCACGCTCTACCTCCCCACGCCGTACCTGAGCGTGGGGACTCTCGCTTGGTTCGTTGAAGCGTAACGCAGACATTAACTATAATAAGAAACTGGGAACACCGTAAGCCAAAACAAAAGGATTAAAGAAAAGTGACTGATACCAATTTAGATTTTTTAGCCCAAACCGATCCCACCCTTGCTGCTATGATTCAAGGGGAATTACAACGGCAACGGGAACATTTAGAACTAATTGCCAGCGAAAATTTTACATCCCCTGCTGTATTAGCCGCTCAAGGCTCGGTGTTAACCAACAAATATGCAGAAGGATTACCCAAAAAACGTTATTATGGCGGTTGTGAATGGGTCGATCAAGCAGAACAATTAGCCATCGATCGCGTCAAAGAGTTATTCGGTGCAGCACAGGCCAACGTACAACCCCACTCAGGGGCCCAAGCTAATTTTGCTGTCTTCTTAGCCCTACTCAACCCCGGGGACACCATTATGGGCATGGATCTCTCCCACGGCGGTCATTTAACCCACGGTTCCCCAGTGAACGTTTCAGGAAAATGGTTCAAGGTATCCCACTACGGAGTCAGCCCTGAAACAGAGAGATTGGACTACGATGCGATCTTAGAATTAGCCAAGAAAGAGCAGCCCAAGTTATTGATCTGTGGCTATTCCGCCTATCCCAGAATCATTGAATTTGATAAATTTCGCGCGATCGCCGATGAAGTAGGAGCCTACCTCATGGCTGATATCGCCCACATCGCCGGTTTAGTGGCCAGCGGCCATCATCCTAACCCCTTACCCTACTGCGATGTGGTCACCACCACCACCCATAAAACCCTACGGGGACCCAGAGGTGGCTTAATTATGACCAATAACCCTGAGTTGGGCAAGCAGTTCGATAAGGCCGTATTTCCTGGGACTCAAGGGGGTCCGTTAGAACAGGTGATTGCAGCCAAAGCAGTGGCATTCGGAGAAGCCCTCAAGCCCGAGTTTAAGGTGTATTCTGGGCAGGTCATTGCCAATGCTCAAGCCCTAGCTAATCAACTGGTAAAACGAGGCTTTAAACTGGTTTCTGGTGGCACTGACAACCATTTAATGTTAGTGGATTTACGTTGCATTGACATGACCGGAAAAGAAGCCGATAAGTTGGTCAGTGCCATTAATATCACCGCTAACAAAAATACCGTCCCCTTCGATCCCGAATCTCCGTTTGTGACCAGTGGGTTACGATTGGGGTCGGCTGCCATGACCACTAGAGGGTTAGGGGTAGAAGAATTTACCGAAATCGGTAACATCATCGCCGATTGTTTGTTGAATCGCAACGATGAAGCAGTGAAAACAGACTGTTTAAACAGAGTCAAGGCGTTATGCGATCGCTTTCCTCTCTATCCCCATCTCAATATTCCTGTCCCCGTTTTAGCTTAACTCAAGGTTCTAAATATGTAGGAAGGGTGGGGCGTGATAACGGGATCATGGCTTTGAGGCAGGAGGCAATCCCCCCTACCCCCCCTTCTCAATGGGGGCTGGCAGGAGTTCAGAGTTCAGGGTTCGGAGTTTTGGTTAATATCCGTCTCCCCCTCTCCCAGTCTCCCCACACTCCCCCTCTACCCCCTACTCCCTCTCTCAGTGATCATGTTTCCGATTATTTATTCTGATACGTTTCTAAACCATGAGACAGGCAGCTTTCACCCAGAAAGTCCGCAACGATTAGAAGCCATTGTTGAGGCGTTGAAAACCGTTGCTTGGAGCGATCGCTTACAATGGCAACAACCCACCAGTCTCAAAGAAAGAGATCCCCTAACTCAGATAAGAAATAATCATACCAACGAATACATCGAACGGGTTGCAGCGATCGCAGGTAATGGAGGAGGGTTTATCGACGGGGATACTGTTGTCTCTCCTCGCAGTTATGAAGTGGCTTTATTGGCGGTGAATGCTTGGTTAGATGGGGTGGATACGGTCTTAAAAACCCAGAACCCTGCTTTCGTTTTGTCTCGTCCCCCTGGCCATCATGCGGTGGCAACAACAGGCATGGGATTTTGTTTGTTTTCCAACGCTGCCATCGCTGCTGATTATGCCCTACAATGCACGGGAGTACAACGGGTTGCCATCCTAGACTGGGATGTGCATCATGGCAATGGAACCCAGGCGATCGTTGAAAATAACCCTCATATTGCCTATTGTTCGTTGCATCAGTTCCCTGCCTATCCCGGAACCGGACGTGCGAATGAAACAGGGAAGTACAATAATATTCTCAATATCCCCATGTCACCGGGAAGTGACCTACAAAACTATCAATTAGCCTTTTCTGAGCAAGTCGTTCCCTTTTTGGAAGGGTTCCAAGGGGACTTATTAATTGTCAGTGCAGGGTATGATGCCAATCAAGCCGATCCCTTGGCTTCTATTAACCTTCAGCCTGATGATTACAGTCTTTTTACACAACAATTACTAACCATAACCTCTTCGGTTTTATTCGGTTTGGAAGGGGGTTATGATTTACCCACTTTGTCTCAGTCTGTGGTTAAAACAATTCAAGGGTGTTTTTCTGCTTTGAGCCGATAGAAATTCTTTTTTTTGGGAATACTAAAGATAAGTCAACCATAACAGTAATTTTGAGACTTATCAAGCTATGGGCAATCAACACCAACATAATGTTTTAACGATTTTGCTGATGCGTTTTGAAGTTCAGCCATCAGAAGGGATACAAATAGGCAAAGAATGGCTCAAGGAACACCCTCAATCCAATTGGGGAACTATCTTAAGATTACTGAAAAATAATCAGCTTCGAGTCGTGAATAAATGTCTCAAACTTATTGATCCACCTTCTGAACCCAGTCAACCTAAAATCGTCCATAAGTATAGAGGGGTGGAAATTCAACCTAAGCCAACTTCAAATATTAAAGAACAAAATTCAGAAAAAAAACGCCAATATCGAGGGGTTAAATATTAATTTAATTGAGATGTAGTTTGTACTAGATATTATAGAAGAATGTCCTCTTTTGGACATTCTTCTTATCGTTATAATCAATTATGGGGATTAATTGCTTGCCATAATAAAACCCCTAAATTTGTTACCCTTGGCGTGAGAATAGCTTGCAAATTATTTGCTAAAATTTTAAATTTAGAATTAGCAAATATTGTAGAAAATAGAGATTTTAAATATAAGCTTAGCCTTCACAAGACTGCAAAAGATTTATTAGAATTAATTGCAAAATTGGAATATTCTAGACTGGGAAGGGCTAATTTTTCCTATCAAGAAGTTGATCTAAATGCAGTGATTGAATAGGTATTGGATATGGTTAAGGGAAGATGGGAAGAAAATTTGGTTACCCTGAACATTTCTCGTTCTCTTCCGAAACCTAACTCTTAATTATTGGAATGTCAAATCTAGCTTCTACTAAATCCTTTTTATTATTAATTGAAGATAGTGAAGAAGACTTTACCGCTTTTTTACGATTTAGTCGTCCCTTTCTTCAAGAACATCCCGTCAAACGTTGTCGAAATGGGGAAGAAGCGTTACAATTATTAACAGATATTAATCAGACGATTAATCCCAATTATAGTCAATTTCCCTCTCTTATTATTCTTGATTTGAATTTGCCGGGTATCGATGAGGGAGAAATGCTAATCCGTATCAGAGAAAACCCTGAATGGAAAAAGATTCCTACCTTAATTTTCAGTAGTTCTAACGATCCGAGAGACATTAATTTTTGTTATAACCATGGTGCAAAAAGCTATATTTCTAAACCCATCGATATTGATCACTTAAAAAAACGATTAGTATCCTTTGGGAATATTGGTTTAATATCGTTACACTTCCTCCTAAATAGACTATATGATGTATGTTGCCTCAATCTTTTACCGTATTAATCATCGATGATAATCAAGAAGATAGGTTTACGTTTAAACGCTATCTGAAAAAGCAAGACTACCAAGATTATCAACTATGTGAAGCATCATCAGGGAGAGAAGGATTAGAAATTGTCAAGAAAATTAAAGTGGACGTTATTCTGCTAGACTTTCGTCTCCCAGATGTGGACGGAATTGCATTTTTGAAACAACTACAGAATGAGTTTTTGTATAGTGATTTTGCTGTCATTATGTTGACGGGAGTGGGTAATGAAAGCGTCGCAGTAGAAGCAATGAAAAATGGGGCGCAAGATTATCTAATTAAAGATAATTTAACTCCAGAAAGCTTACATAAATCATTGTATTTATCCGTTGAAAGAGTTAAGCTACGGCGACAGTTAGAAGAAAGCGAACAACGGTTTCGAGAAACATTTGAACAGGCAGCAGTGGGACTTTTTCATATTAATTTAGTGGGAGAATTTTTACGATTCAACCAAAAATTTTCTCAAATAACAGGATATTTACCCGAAGAGATCGAAGAAAAGACCCTAGAAGAAATTATTTTTTCTGAGGATTTACCCACCTATCAAAAGCAACTGAGAAAACTGTTAAATAATCAAATCAAGACCTTCACCTTAGAACAAAGAATCTTAGGATTTGATGATTTTATTGTTTGGGTAAATATCACAGTTTCTATTATTAACAAAAAAGATGGTAGTCCAGATTATTTAATGGGAATTATTGAGGATATCCAAGAACGAAAACACACAGAAATAAAGCTTAAACAAGCGAATCAACAATTAAAACAAATCGTTGAACAATTAGCGCAACAAAACCAAGAAAGAACTCTACTCAGTAAAGTGAGTCAATTTTTGCAAGCTTGTAATAGTATAGAGGAAGCCTATACGATTTTGGCTGATTTAATTCAACCCTTATTTAGTGATTGTTCTTTGGGAATTTATCAACTCAACGATCAGCAAACCATCGCCACTTTAGTTTCATCTTCTGGGAAGTATCTTAACAGTAAAAAAGAGTTTAGATTCTGTGAATGTTGGGCTTTAAGACAAGGAAAAGCCCATTATAATGATATTAGTCACAGTCAATTATTTTGCCCTCACGTTGAAACGAATTTAGTAACAAAAGCTACCTTATGTTACCCTATTATAGCCCAAGGAAAAATGCTAGGAATTCTCCACGTCAGCGCAACCGATACAAGTAAATTGCCTCCAGAAGTAGAAGATTTAGCAGAAACGGTAAGCGATTATATCACCTTATCTTTAGCTAATTTGAAGTTACAACAAGACTTAAAAGAACAAAGTATCCGAGATTCTCTAACCGGTTTATATAATCGTCGTTATCTCTATGAATTTCTGAAAAAAGAGATTGTTAAATCCCAACGATATGAAACAGAAATTGGCATTATTTTAATGGATATCGATCATTTTAAAAAAATTAACGATAATTATAGTCACGGTTTGGGGGATGTGGTTTTAGAAGAAATTGGGGAATTTTTAAGGGATAATATTAGGGAGTCCGATATTGCTTGTCGTTATGGGGGAGAAGAGTTTATTTTGATTTTTCC
>JASJBX010000054.1 GCA_030066295.1 Crocosphaera sp. | reverse complement strand
ATTGACCTAAAGATTTAGGATCGGTTTTTTCCATTTATTCCTCATGAACATCTACGATCATATCTTCAGAGAAAATGTTGTAAGAAGATTGATATGGATTATATTGACTAGATTTTAAGAGAGAAAAAGCTTGATGGTAATACTTTAACGATTGATCTGGGTGTCCTTGTATCAACTTTAAATCACCATTGATTGTTTTTAATAATAGCTTTATTTGTAGCAAAGCTTCATCTTCCATTTCTATCTCCAATAAATGCACTAAACTAACACTTTGATTGAGCGCACTGCTTGCTAAATCTAATTCTTCAAGAGAGACGTAAGCTAATGCTTGTATTGCTAATCTTAAGGCTACCTTCATGCTGGGATTTTCTATTTTTGGTAATTCTTCTAAGAGAGTAGTAATTTCCTGCGATTCTATTTGTTCTGCTAATGTATTTAGCTGGTCAACAGAAACAATATACTGTTCTATTTCTTGCCCTCCTGATTTAGCTTTCTGAAGTTCCTGCGCACTTCGGAATACAAGGACTAATAAAAAGACTGAACATAACAAAACTATTCCTAAATATAACAAGGTTGTTCCTAAAACCATACTACCGATATTAATTCTTTTTTGTGCTTTTTTATTCGCATCTTGCCGATTTTTATTAGCTTCTTCTAAAAGTATATTTCTTTCCTCAGCAGCTTCTTTATCTTTTTTCTCAATTTCAATCGCTCTTTCTTTCGCACGACTTGCACCTAAAAAGTCCCTATCTTCACCCCCTAAATTCTTATCTGTCGCCCATTTTTCTGCTTCAATTAAGGCTTGACCTCGTAATAACCGAGACTCATCTTTTTTTCCTGAAAGTACCCAAGTGCGGTAATTTTCGGAATAAGGACGTAGTTTTGATAACTCTATATCTATCCAACTTTCATTAAAAACTTCCTGATAAATAGGATTATAAACTTTTATAATATTACCTTTTTTAACTACTAACCCTGATAATTGCAAGTCCCTTTCTTCTTTGGTGTTAGTAACCGTTACTTTGCCTTTTTGTAAAACATCTCGATATAATTCTAACAATAAACTAGCTCGTCTTTCATCGCTTAATACACGATTTCTAATAGTTCTCAAATGTTCCTGCTTATCTTGTTCTGCATCATCCCAATTATCAATAATATTCTCTTGCAATAACTCCGTTAAATTCGGATTTTCTTGCTTTGAAGTAACCACTAAATCACACAATCTTTGGGTTAAAAAGGGTTGTCCTCCTGTCCAATATAAAATATCTTCTATGACTTTTTTAGGGTCATGAACCTTATGTTTTAACCCTTGAATTAAAGGCTCTACTTCATCTATAGTAAATCCTTTTAAACTAATCGCTAAACCAATATTAAAAGGCGTTATTTCTTTATCTCGAATTAAATCTGAAGGGGTTGCGACTCCAATTAAACAAAAATTTAAACGCTTAAAATCTTTATTTTTACTGCGTTGACTATAAAAAGAACGAATTAAAATAAAAAATTGATCGGTACTAAAATTTAAACTACGAACGTAATCAATTTCATCTAGAAAAATAACAATATTCTTATCTTGAGGAATGGCAGGAAGTAAAACAGTTTCTATTAATTGATTTAACTGTTCTACAGGAGACAAAAAATTATGTTCTTCTCGCCATTTTCTAAACTTTATCTTTACATAAGGGCGAAATTCTCTCACTAAACGATTAGCAACGGAACTATACCACTGTATTTCATTAGCTTGGCCAATCCCCGATAAATCAATATCTACACAGAAAAAACCTTCATTTTCAAGCTGTTCTTTGACTCGAAAAGCTAAACTGGACTTTCCCATTTGTCGGGAGTTTAAAACATAGCAAAAATGACCCGCTTTTAACGCTTCATATAATTGTTTATCTGCTTCTCTTGTGACATAAGTGGGTGAATCGGTGCTTAAATAGCCACCGACTTGATAATAGGAAACCCAAGAAAATTCTGTTACCATGTTAATGTTTTTAATCTTTCTTGGAAATACAGACGATACATTTGACAGCGAGGTTTAACTTGATTTCCTTCTTGACAAATTAACCCCATTTTCTCTAGTATATAGGAATATTTAGGAGAGATAGCGATCGCTTGCTCAGATTCTACTATCTGCCTTAATGTATCAGACAATTCTTTATCTTGTTCTAAGATTGACCAATGATGTTGAAGATAAGCTGCATAAAGTCCTTCTTCTGTATGCGCTTTTTCTAAAATATCATCTAGTTTACTGTCGGGATAATTGACTAAATAGTTAATCCCTTCACTAATTAAATAAGGATGTCCACTTACCATTATCATTAGTTTATCAATATTTTCTGGTTCCCAATGTAAGTTATGAGACGTAATTAATTTCATAACTTGTTCTTGATTAAATTCTGGTAATTTAATTTCTAAACCAACATTAAAAGGAGATTGATGGATGGGTAATTTAGGTAACGCTTCTGTGGAATAACTTAAAATTAATCGTAAATTCTTCCAACTTTCTTTATGACGCATTCCCCACCAAGATCGAATCATAGAGAAAAAATCAAAAGCTGAGTTTTTAGTGAAAATTTGTTCAATATTATCTAATTGCAAAACCAAAGGAGTCGTTAATTCATCTAAGATATAATCTTCAAAATAATCTGTACAATCCGTATTTGGTGATAAATCTCCCCAAAATTCGTCTACTTCATCCGGTAATTTTAACTTCCTAGAAACCCGTTTACATAACCAGCGAAGAAATTGGGATGATTCATCAAGAATTGAATTTTCAGGTTGGAACAAATTCAGATAAACCGTTTTATAATTCTGTTGCTGAGCAAAACTAGCTAACTGTTCTAATAATAAGGTTTTGCCCATTTTTTCAGCAGCTTTAACCCTAATTAATGCCCCATTTGTAAGCAATTCTTGATAACATCGCTGTTCAATGGGGGATCTTTCTATATAATGATCTGATTGTTTTTTCTTGAAGGATATTTTTCCTTCCTGTTGTTCTAATTCCTCAATCTTTTCTTGACACGCTTCGATCTGTTTTTTCAGTTGAAATAGTACGGCCGGATCGGCTGCGATCGCCTCTTGTTTTTGAAACTCATTTAACCTTTCTTTCCAAATATCCAAGGCCGAAGAAGTTGTGTAATTATTATTTTGAGTCTCTATCGCTTCAACATTAGACAATAATTGAGGTGTCAAACGTTCGGGTATTCCTGCAATTTCAATGGAATTACAGCCTAACTGATAAGCAAATTTTACTGATTTTCCTGCGCCTAAACCGTCGTAAAATCCGACTGCAAACTCAATGGCCGCTTGATCCGCGATCGCTTTATTCATCCCCACCACATAAGGAATATGTTCTGCGATCGCTTTTGCTTGAACCTCCGAATAACAAGCATTTAAGACAACGCATTCGATTTCATCAGCGAATAACTCAAATAACCTTGCTAATGCGTCTGCTTTGACTAACTTGGGTTGACCGGTTTCGTCTTCAAAGATTAACCCTTGTTCCCCTTCACCGTGGCCTGAAAAGTGGACGATATTCGGCTCATGATCCAAGATAGCACGACTAATATCTCTGTAACGTACCGCTTGTGCTGTTTCAATGACAAAGTTTTCTCGTTGTTTTGACCGTCGTAACCCTTCTCTAATTTCGTGCATTTCTTCATCAACGCGTAACCGTGTGGTTTTGAAGGGGTTAGCAGAGAGTAGGAGGATCTTTTTCATTCTTTTTTGGCCTTAATTATTCTGGAGGGGGTAAAAAATCTTTGACAATAGTAACCCTCCAATGGGTTTAGCCGGATCAGGGATTGTGTTGCTCATAAATGAATATTAAGTGCATTAAGCAGCTTTTTCAGTGACTTTTACTGTGACTTCTTTTCCGGCCTGTCTAAGCATAATTACGGATTTATCAAGGCTAAATCGTTAAATTATTTCGTGTAATGATCCCTAGGGAATCATTACACCACTAGCTAAAAGCGAGAAGTTAGCTTTTAGAGTACATTTATTGCAAGGCTCTTAAAGGTTATAAGCTCCTTCGGTATCTGGACTTTCAACTTTAGGCAGTCCCATACTGTAGTTAAGGACACGACTTTTCAGATTGTAACTAATTTCACCTTTTTGAAGAAGATTACGGACAAAATGTTCTAAATCTGAGCCAATACGACGTAAGTTATAATCGCTTAATTCTTCGCCACTGGCAGCTTCTACTAACTCATCAAACTTATAATAAACCTTCTGTAAAGCGTCTTCATTCCAGTTAAATTCGTTATCGGGATCAACATCTAAAGTGAGCATATTATCACTTTCTACCAGTTCATTATTTTGAACTTCAGCCGTATAGATGCGAATATGACGAGTTGTAGACTTGACAAACATAGTAAGCAAACAAAAATAGAGACTTATATATAGATGGTAATGGTTTCTCTTCTTAAGAGCAATTAAACTATGATGAAACCCTGATCAGGGGACAAGGCCATTAACCATTATCCCCATCCAGTGGTTATTTACTACCTGCCTTGACACATTCTTCAACTAAAGGCATTACAGCATCAACATCTTTCCACCCTAAAATTTCTGTTACTTTTTTCTCCAGATTTTTATAGGTGCGGAAAAACTCAGCAATTTCCTCTAAACGGTGAGGTGCAATATCCTTCAAGGATGTTACGTTGGCATAGCGGGGATCTTCTTCAGGGACGCATAATACTTTTTCGTCGCGATCGCCACCATCGATCATTTCTAACATACCAATGGGACGGGCTGTAATGACACAACCAGGGAAAGTGGGTTGATCCATGATCACCATTCCATCTAAAGGATCACCATCATCCGCTAAGGTATTAGGAACAAACCCATAGTCATAAGGATATTGTACCGAGGCAAACAAAACGCGATCGAGAGCAAAAGCGTTCATATCCTTGTCATATTCGTATTTATTCTTGCTCCCTGCGGGAATTTCAATTAAAACATTGATTAAACCAGGTTTAGGTTGAGCAGGAATGAGTGATAAGTCCACAATTTTCTCCGAATGCTTATTAATTACTGTGATTGAGGAATATGGTACGATTATGAGTTCACAAGCTGAATAACATTACGGCTTGATTACATAACCGTTCCTTCGCTGCTTATTTTACAACGAATGTTACCCACAACGTTGATAAGAATCACCTTATCCTCGTGATCCATACTCTTGAAGCTACCAGAAAAAGGGAACATAATAGATACAGGATTCAAAAAGCGGGTGCATACAACAGCAAGTGGTTATTTATTGTTTTTGACAGTAAATAGCCCCTTTTTTTTCTTATTTTTTGGGTTGATAAGAATCACCTTATCCTCGTGATCCATACTATTGAGGCTACCAGAGAAAGGGAACATAATAGATACAGGATTCAAAAAGCGGGTGCATATAACAGCAAGCGGTTATTTATTGTTTTTGACAGTAAATAGCCCCTTTTTTTTTCATTTTTTGGGTTGATAAGAATCACCTTATCCTCGTGATCCATACTATTGAGGCTACCAGAGAAAGGGAACATAATAGATACAGGATTCAAAAAGCGGGTGCATACAACCGTAAAGGGTTATTTATTGTATTAACAGTAAATAACCCCTTTTTTTATCAATTTTGATCGCCACAAACTTGTTTTAAAGTATTAACAAATTCAGGATAAGAAATAGCTGCAGCTTCTGCGCGGTTAATAATGGTTTTTCCTTGAGCGGTTAAGGCCGCGATCGCTAAACTCATGGCAATGCGATGATCGGTATAACTATCAACTTCAGCAGCAACTAAAGGAGTCCCTCCTGTGATTTCTAAACCATCGGGTAACTCCGTGATCTTTGCTCCCATTTTGGTTAATTCTGAAGCCATCACCGCCAAGCGATCGCTTTCTTTAACCCTTAATTCTGCTGCATCTTTAATAATGGTTTTTCCGTCTGCAAAAAGAGCAGCTACCGCTAAAATAGGGACTTCATCGATGAGACGAGGAATAATATCTCCTGCAATGGTACAGCCTTTCAACTGACAAGATTTAACCCGTAAATCAGCCACCGGTTCCCCAGTTACCAGTCGTTTATTTTCCAAAGTAATATCTGCACCCATCATTTCTAAGGCTTCTAAAATACCGGTTCGGGTGGGATTAATGCCAACATTTTCGATTAATAATTCTGACCCTTTAATAATAGAAGCAGCTACTAACCAAAAGCCGGCTGAACTAATATCGCCTGGAACAATTACGGTTTGACCGGTTAGTTTGGGATGGCCGTTTATGGTAACACTATTAGTTTTAGAATCAATTTCCAAAGTTGCGCCGAAAGCTTGTAACATTCGTTCACTGTGATCACGGGATAAAGCAGGTTCGGTGACGGTGGTTTTTCCTTCTGTCATTAACCCTGCTAATAAGATACAGGATTTTACCTGGGCCGAAGCAATGGGGGAATGGTAGTGAATGGGTTTAAGGGACTGGCCTTTGACCGCTAAGGGGGCTAAACTGTTGTTATTGCGTCCCCATATTTGGGCCCCCATTTCCTGTAATGGTTTGATCACCCGAGACATGGGACGCGATCGCAAGGAACTATCCCCAGTAACACAGAAAAGGCGATCGGGATGAGACGCTAATAATCCTAACATCAGACGCATAGTAGTCCCAGAATTCCCCGCATTTAGAATGTCTAGGGGTTCTTGTAGCTGTCCTAACCCAATTCCTTGTACAGTGACTTTCTGACTGTTTAAGGGGGAAATTTTCGCCCCCATCGCGCGAAAACATTCGGCGGTACTACGGGGATCTTCCCCTAATAATAACCCTTCGATCACCGTTTCTCCTTCGGCGATCGCCCCTAACATTAAAGCGCGATGAGAAATGGATTTATCTCCGGGTATTTTTACCGTTCCTTGTAAGGATAATCCTGTTTGGGGAGGCGATATGTTTAAAATTTGTTGAGTTTCTACGCTTTGGAGATGAATAATTGATTTAGACATAAGTTAGGACTGAGTAGAAGGATGGGGGATTTTGCCCGACATTAGTATAAAACAAAAACGTAAAATCCTCTTTTTTTTAATAGAAAAAAAGAAAAAAATACTAAATTTTAGAATCACCGTTGCCGATTAATAATAATAAACAAATCTATCGTAATTTTTGGATAAGGTTTCTAAAAGAGATAACTCTAGACCACGGAACTCACCTGATGTTTATGAACCCTCACTAATATTTACCAAATTAGTTCTAATTCTAAAACAAAATCAGGTAATATATTTTCTCCTGATAAAATTTGAGGATTATCTAATATTTCTTTCTCTTTACTCTGTCGATAAATCTCTATCTGTTTATCTTGACGATTAATTAACCATCCTAATTCTGTCCCATTATCTATATATTCTTGCATCTTATCTCGTAGGGTTTTTAAACTATCACTAGGAGAACGTAATTCAATGACAAAATCAGGAGATAAAGGTAAGAACTTTTGACGTTTTTCTACAGTTAAATTATTCCATTTTTCTATAGGTATCCAAGCAGCATCTGGAGAACGATAAGCATTATTAGGAAGCTTAAACCCTGTGGATGAATCGAAAACTTTACCGAGATTATATTGTTTATTCCAGAGTCTCAATTGAAAATTAATTTCTGAATTTCTATCCCCTGTTTCTCCTCCAGTGGGTGGCATAATAATTAAGTCTCCCTGAGCATTTTTTTCTAGTCTCAAATCTCGATTATTTTCACAGATTTGATAAAATTTTTCATCTGTTATATTGAGAAAGTCCAGATTGATTTGTATTACATTAACCATAGTTGTAAAAATATTAATATGTTCTATTATATCAAATAAATTATAATTGAGATATAAAATCGAGGAGAAGATAGAATGTCGGAAAAAGAAAAGTTAGAAATTGAGTTATTAAAAGAAGTATTAGCTAGATATGAAGCTGAACAAAAAGAGTTATTGGAACGTTACCGAAACTTAGATACAAAAGCACAGATAACTATTGTAGCATCTGGGATTTTTATCACAGCATCAGGTAGTTTAGTGAAAGAAGTAAACAACACTTTACCACCTCAAATAAATTTATTTTTAGCTTGTGGTATTCTTTGCTTAGCTTTATCTGTTACTTGTGCTATTTCTGTTTTATTGACGAAGGAAGTTAAAAGTTCTCCTATCGGTAGTGGTTATTTAAAGCTTGCAGATGACACATTAAAATTCATAGAAAAAGAAAAATTAACAACTGAACAAGAAATTTTCAAAGAATATGCTATCAATATGAGAGACCAAATTAAAACTTGGAAACCCAGTATTACAAGTTATAGAGATAAGTGTGAACTAAAAGCGCAGCAACTAAAATGTAGTCAACAATGGTTATTATTTGGATTAATTATAGTATCTTTTGTAACAATTTCCTCAATATTTTTATAGATATAATAATATGTGATGTTATAAATTAAAACTTATAAACAATGGCAGAATGTATTGAAGAAAAGTGTAAAAAACCTCGTGTTCAAGGTAGCAAGTATTGTAAAGAACACTTACCAGGTAATCCATCATCTCGTAATATTTATTATAGGACTGAGAGGTATTCTGATGATCCAGACGGAATCACCGAGCCATTTCCGATGTCGAAACCTACTAATTATTAGTAGATTTTGTTACAGGTTATCAGGAAAAAAGTAGGTGATAGAAGACAGTAAGTAGTAGGGTGGGCAATATTTAAAATAGTTTCTGACTAAGGTTTGTCTATTAACTAACATTGCCGACCTTAAGCTTATTGATTAATTGAACAACTATCGAATTTTCTTATAATAGAATCTACTCCTCCAAACCCTGAACTCCGAACTCCGAACTCCGAACTCTCTTAAAGCCAACTGAACCCGCGCACAAACCCCTAATTCTTGCTCAATTTTCAACTTTTTTTCCAACTTTTCAACAATAGAATTAACCAAAATTTCATCATCTACAGAAACCGCCAAATTTTGCAGTCCGACCACCGCAGCATAACGCACCACCCATTCAGGGTCATCTAGTACCTTAAATAACGTCTCAATCGCCTGTTTTTGTCCCTCAGAAGCCTCTGAACTGGATAACTTGAACCATCCTATGTAACCCAGTCCTTTCGCAGCAGAACGGCGTACACTCATGGAAAAATCTTTCAAGGCGGCCTCTTGTAGATGGTCTAAGGCCGAAGGATGACCAATACCAGCCAACGCACGAGTCGCCCAAGCCCTAGCCCCATAATTGTAGCCATCAATCTGTTCTAAGAGATAGGGGACACTAACATCACCCAGATTAATCAAACCCTCCACAGCGGCCACGGCTGCCCCTGGATTATTGTATCCCAACGCCTCAATTAACGTTGGGATCGCCTTTTCATGCCCACTGGAGGACAAAGACCGAACCGCCGTGAGTAACCCCACCGCAGAATCGGCCTTTTGCACTGCTTCAATTAAACCGTGAATGTCTTGATCTTCCATTATTCATTCAGACCTAATAACCGTTTTGTATGCACTACCGCCACCACTGTCACCGTATCACCATCCACTTGATAGATCACACGGTAAGTATAAGCCGGTTGATCCCGAAAGGTCAGATTGTCCCCTTCAGCAATCAACTCTCCTGTTAACGGATTATCCTCCAACTGGTTCGTAGCATCCAAAATCTGGCGTACTACTGCCGCAGCGTAGGAAGGAGAATCACGGGCGATATAGGTCGCAATGGAATCAACATCTTCTACTGCTTTAGAAGACCAAATCACTCGATAAGCCATTTACTTAGTAGTCCCTCGACTTCCTCTTGTTGCAATATGGGTTCGCGTTCAGCGACCTGTAATCCTTGACGGATTTTTTCGAGAACATACAAATGATACTGGATATCTTCAATTGAACAATCATCTGGTAATTGATTCAAGATGGATTGGATTTTTTCCTTAATGCTATTCATAGGATTGATTAATTTAATCTTTAATCTACAGTTAGGGATACTATCGGATTATATAGAAAATCTTTTTTTTTATCTTACCCACACCTCTCCGTAAGTTCCCTCACCAGATTTACGGTAAATGCGGTAACCGCTCTGGTAACGGTACGGGAATTATGGATACAATATCTTAGATTGCAGAATATCTTAGGTAGTTTCTTAAAATTTCTTAACAAAACCCATGGAAATCAGAAGACGGCCCCCCAACCCAGCAGTAGACGTGGATATCTTACGTTATCAAGTCCCGGACCCCAATGGAGAGGCCAACCATATCCTCGAGGAAATTGTGTGGCACAAAGAAAAAGAAGTGGAACGAATGCGGGAACGTCTTTCCTTGTTAGATTTGCGAAAACAGGAACGCAATGCGCCCCCGGCCAAAGATTTTTTAGAAGCCATCGTCCAGGGTAACACCCAACCAGCTTTGATTGCAGAAGTGAAAAAAGCGTCCCCCTCTAAGGGAGTCATTCGAGAAGATTTTGATCCCGTGGCCATTGCCCAAGCTTATGTGAAAGGGGGAGCTAGTTGTTTATCGGTACTGACGGACAGTAAATTTTTCCAAGGGAGTTTTGATAACCTAGCTTTAGTCCGTCAAGCAGTGGATATTCCCTTATTGTGTAAAGAATTTATTATTTATCCCTATCAAATCTACTTAGCCAGGGTTAAAGGGGCCGATGCAGTCTTATTGATTGCTGCGATTCTCAAGGATTCAGATTTGCAGTATTTCATCAAAATTATTCGTTCTTTAGGGATGACTCCTTTAGTCGAGGTTCATTCCTTAGCAGAAATGGATCGGGTTTTAGGGATTGAAGGGGTTTCTTTGGTAGGAATTAATAACCGTAACCTAGAAACGTTTGAAGTGAGTTTAACCACCACAAAAGACTTATTAACCGCCCGTTACGATCAGATCAAAGAGCGAGGAATTTATATCGTTAGTGAATCGGGTATACATACACCTGATCATTTGCAAACCGTTAAAAATGCGGGAGCTAATGCTGTTTTAATTGGGGAATCTTTGGTTAAACAGCCTGATCCTCAAAAAGCGATTGCTCAGTTATTTGATTTCAGAGAATGGCAGAAATAGGGGGTCATTGTCAGTTAAAATGGTTTTATTGCGAGTTAACGCAAGACCCCGCTACAAGGAAAAATTGTTATGAGTGATGTCGTACTTCATGTTTTCAATTGGAAGTATCAGGAGATTATTGATCGACTAGGAGAAATACGGGAAGCAGGTTATGGTGCGCTATTAATTCCTCCTATTCTTTACTCAAATGTTAACGCACATGAATGGTGGCAACGTTATCAACCGAAAGATTATCGAGTGCTATTGTCCCATCTCGGCGGGAAAAAGGAACTAGAAGAATTGATCAAACAATGTCATACCGGTGAGCATAAACTGAAAGTCTATGCTGATATTGTCATCAATCACATGGCCAATGAACATAGGGATGATCGGTTAAACTTTCCAGGGGAAGCTGAACTCGCTAACTATAGACATAATCGAGACTTATTTGAAGCCAATAAATTGTATGGCGACTTGAATGAAGGTTTATTTTCTGGTCATGATTTTAATCGGTCTGGAAATATTCAAGATCATGAATGGTCTGACAGACACCGGGTTATCTATGGAGATATCAGTGATTTACCCGATTTAAGGGACTCTCCTTGGGTGTTGTTGCAACAACGAACCATGTTAGCGGCCCTAGCAGAAATGGGCTTTGATGGTTTCCGTATTGATGCCATTAAACATATTAGCAAGCGCATGATTGATAATTTTGCCGATAGTGATTCCTTGGCAGGACGTTATTTGTTTGGGGAAGTATTGACTACGAATGATCACGAAGAGAGAATCTTTTTAGATCCCTTTCTGGAGGAAACTTGGATATCTGCCTATGATTTCCGTTTGTTTCAAACCATCCGCAAAGCATTTGAGATGGGAGGGTCCCTCAGAAAATTAGCCCGTCCCGAAAACGAGAATAATGGGTTACCTTGGAGTCGCTCGGTGACTTTTGTGGTCAATCATGATCTCCCTCATAACGATGATTTTCGTCACTTATTACTCGATCGCACCGATGAAAATTTGGCTTATGCTTATATTGTCGGCAAAGATGGAGGTCTTCCTTTAATCTATTCAGATCATAACGAGTCAGTCCACAGACATCCTGAAGATCACGATCGCTGGTGTGATGCTTTTAAACGAGACGATATTAAGCGCATGATCCGCTTTCACAATCAGGTTCAGGGAAAACCCATGACCATCTTATATGAAAGTGATTTGGTATTAATCTTCAGACGGGGAGATTGTGGTATTGTGGCCATTAATAAGGGGGGTGATCATGCTTCGGTGGAGTTTAGCACCCATGGCTTACAACAGTCCACTGTTTATGAAGATGTAATCAATCACAACCACATGACCCTTGAGGGCGATCGCTTTAACCTATCCATTAACCCGAGAACAGCCCAAATGTGGTTAGCGCAATAATTAGAACGGTTAACAAAGTGGGGCTGGGCGTTTTCCTTACTATAAAATGCCGTAGTGGTAAAGAAGGAGTGCTATGAAGGAAGTTCAAGAAGGATAATTTCCGCTCGAAGCCTAGACTCTACGAATCTGAGTGTATGGAACGTCACTGGAAGTGGTAGGAGAAGCAGAGGGTTCTTGTATGACTTCGGGGTTGAAGCGATAACCCACATTGCGAACCGTTTGAATTAAACTCGGTTGACGAGGATCGGTTTCAATTTTCTTGCGTAAAGACAGGACATGGGTGTCAATGGTCCGAGGATTGTCAATAGCTTCGGGCCAAGCTCTTTGGAGCAATTCTGAACGACTGAGGGGGTTTCCTTCGGCTTGGGCTAAGACATATAATAAGCTAAATTCTTGAGGGGTTAAATCCACAAAATTTCCTTGAAACAGAACCCGACGTTGTACCAAGTCGATTTTTAAGTCGCCGTAATCAAGGAATAAAGGAGCCGAAGCAACCCTTACTCTTCTGATTAACGCTTCAATCCTAGCCATAAATTCTTGCATTCCAAAGGGTTTGGTTAAATAATCATCCGCCCCTGCATTTAGCCCTTTAACAATATCCTTTTCTGTGTCGCGGGCCGATAAAATCAGAATCATGGACTGCCGTTGTTGGTGAAGCCACCGGCACAATTCTAGAGGATCTCCGTCAGAGAGATCAGCATCAAGGATGACTAAGGTGGGCTGACGACGGTTAAAGACACTGCGGGCTTGTTGCAGATTAGCACACTGTTGCGCCGTGTAACCTGCTTGTTGCAGATGCCAACCTAATAATGAGCGTAGATGAGGATTCCCCTCAACAATAGCGGTATAAATGAGACTCACCTTAGTTTTTGTCCTTCTAGTTTGACAGTCCTTAGCGTAGCAAACGTATTGTCAAGAATTTGTAACATCGGCTACGGTGTTTTTGCCTATTTCCTAAGAAAATATTAAATTTTACAGCACTAACTCTTACGTCACGGACCGGCCTATAGGGTTTCCAAATCAATGGGACAGAGATAGAATGTAAGTTACCCGACAGGTGAATTTTCTTAGATTTTTGATCTATTTAATATTTTAACTTGTTTTTCTGTTAGTGATTCATTAAAATCAAGGCATTTATTTTTAACCAACCTTTCTTGGATCTTAAATTCCCCTTCATTGATTATGCTGCAACATCCTTTGGCAATCCGTTATTACCAGAATCTCACGGACGGCATGGTAGAATTGTGGAACCGAGGCCGTCGCTTTGATGAAATTCAGTCGTACATGGATGGCTACATTGCTTGTTTACGACAGGTTAACGCTTTAGAACCCTATTTAATCCATCGTTTGGAAGAGGATGCCTGGCGTTTTTTCCGAGATCCTTCCAATTTTGAGTTACCAGCTTTAGAACCTGAAACTGATTATTATCGTTCTTAATTACGAGTTATGAAATGACTATGTAGCCCGCATAAGCGGGCTTATTGTGTTTGACCGACAATAACCTCTAGAATCCCTGCGGTTTTAACCCAGGGAGTCTCAAGAAGCCAGAGCCACTTCTACCATTTGTTGTAGTTCGCCATTTTGATACATTTCGATCATAATATCCGAGCCACCGACAAATTCCCCGTTAATATAGACTTGAGGAATGGTTGGCCAGTTAGAATACTCTTTAATTCCTTGACGAATATCAGGATCAGCTAAAACATCAACGGTTTCAAAAGGAACGCCAAGGGTGTTAAAAATTTGCACCACATTGTTAGAAAAGCCACATTGGGGCATTAATTTCGCACCTTTCATAAAGACTAGGATTTTGTGATTGTTCACAAGTTGGTCAAGTCTGTCTTTCAGTTCTGGGGTCATATTTTACTCCGTGAAGAATTTACTTAATCATAATAGGCGCAACAGAAAAGGGAAAATCGAGATGGGGGAGTGTGGGGAAGGGGGTTCACCAGTCAAAAGTTAGAAGTCAAAAGTTCCTTAACGAAGTTCCGACTCTTGCGAACAAAAGCATTACCTTTTCCTGAAGTAAGAGGATTCAGAAAACGATTCTTTTCTTGTTTTTTCTTCATTGATGAAGAGGCTTCAAACCCAACTGAAGGGCGACCCCGGCGATGTTTCCTCGCCATGGGAACGCGCGAGTCGAGCTAAATTTTATTTTTGCCTTTTGCATGAAAGCCTTTTTACTTTGCCCGAAAGGGCGCGGTGACGGGGAGATAGATATTAACGCTGAACTCCTGCCTCGGAGCCTCCTGCCCCCTGCTCCCCCTATCCCTGGGCTGTTTCCCAAGCTTGGGGGGTGTAGGTTTTTAAGGCTAGGGCGTGAATGGCTTCAGAGTCCATCGCGTCTTGAACCGCGCCGTATACCAATTGATGCTGCTTAATCATGGTTTTGCCTTCAAATTCAGCAGAGACAACGATCGCCTCAAGATGATCTCCCCCACCGGTGAGATCCCGAACCACAACTTGAGCATCGGGGAGTTGGGCTTTAATCATATCTTCAACTTGTGCAAGTGCAACCATTGGCTTTATCTTTGGAAAACGAATAGAAATACTATCATCAGTCTGACATTTTTTTTACTGGTTGACTACCAACAACAGGTTACAATCAGAGGATAAGTCTTAAATTTTCACGAGTGTTACCGTTCATCCCCAGTCTAGATGAGTAAAATAACACCAACCACGCGATTAGTTGATGGTATTTTCATTCAATTGTTTTCATTATTAAGTTATGTCTCCTTTACCCGAGTATCGTCCCCAAAAATTGTCTTTAGGAAGCCTAGAAACGGAAATTTTGGAAATTGTTTGGGATTTAGGCCAAGCGACAGTTAAACAAATCCACGATCGCATTTTGGCTGACCCCGATCGCGAACTGGCCTATGCTTCTGTGACAACGGTGTTAAACCGTTTGAGTCAAAAAGGTTGGCTCAAATGTTGTAAACAAAATAAAGCTTTTGTCTGGGAACCTTTAATCTCTCGTGAACAGGCTACAGCCATTCGAGCTTATGAACAATTACAACAATTTCTTGCCATTAGTAACCCTGATATGGTAGCCTCGTTTGCTGATAGTTTAGACACAACAAGTTTAGAACAATTAGAGGCGATCGCCACTCGTCTCAGCGCGATTCGTCGTCAACGGGGGACTCCTTAACCATGCACTTAATGATGATTGTAACGATGTTAACGGTAGCGATCGGGGTTCGCTTGTTCGGGAGGTTTTGCCCCTATCAAATGAGTCGGTGGCAGCGATCGCTGATTGTTTTCATGCTTCCCCCTTTACTGTTACTGATGACAGCTATTGCTGTGATTGCCATGGGTTATCACGGGGAAATGCTAGGGTTTCGGGCCAGTCGTTTTAGCTATTGCTTAGCGGTGGCTTTCCTGGGATTTGCTATCATCAGAGCCATAGAAATTAATTATCAAGGATGGTCTTCTCTTCAACAAATAAAGCATTATCCTCAAAAAAAGATCGATAATAATCCAGTCAGAATGATTGAAACGAACCTACCCTATAGCGCACAAGTTGGCTTTTGGAACTCGGAACTGGTTATTAGTCATGGTCTTCTGGCCACCCTAGATAAAGACCATTTAAAAGCAGTTATCGCCCACGAACAAGCCCATGCCTATTATCATGATACCTTTTGGTTTTTCTGGTTAGGTTGGTTAAAGAGAATTAGCTTCTGGTTGCCAAAAACGAATCAACTGTGGCAAGAGTTACTATTATTACGAGAAATACGAGCGGATCAACAAGCAGCCCACACGGTTGACCCGTTAATTTTAGCAGAATCTTTGCTTATTATTGCTCAAGAAATCAATCACATCGCTACAGCCAAACCGTTAGGGGTTGTCGAAGCAACTTTTCATGATCTTGATATGGATAACCGACTAGAAGAGAGAATCAATGCCTTATTTAACGAGTCAGATTATTTTCGGTTTGATGGCATTGATTGGCATTTGATGTTACTTATCCTATTACCTTTGGTTTCTATTCCATTTCATCGTTAACGCCGACGAATCAATTCCGCTTGTTCTGGGGTTAACGTCGGTTTTTGACCCGGCAAAAAAGCCATGGGGTTAACCGCTTTTCGGCCGCCTGGACGGATTTCAAAATGTAAATGAGGCCCGGTACTAAACCCGGTACTGCCCATTTCAGCAATTTGTTGCCCTTGTTCTACGGTTTGACCAGAAGTCACTAACAGCCGTTGATTATGACCATAAACACTGACGTTCCCATCAGGGTGACGAATACTCACCTGATAGCCTAACCCTTTATTACTCCAACCGGCAAAGACCACCACACCCGAAGCAGCAGCAAGGATAGGGGTTCCAATGGGGGCGGCAATATCTACCCCTGTGTGTAATCGCTCAAAACGCATACCAAACCCAGAGGTCAAGTTTCCTTGAGACGGCCAGATATAACCCCTAGGAGAAACGGGGGTTTGAGGTAAATAGCGATCGGAGGGGAGGGGTCGCAACTTTGTTCCGGTTTCACTCTCTCCAGAGGCAACCACCATACTATGGCAAGCTAAAGAGAAACACACACTCACACCAGCAATAATCAATCGATTGGATAATAATTTCATGGGTTAAGGATTTCAGTGTAGGAGTAAACTTTTTTCACTTCGTTAAGAAAATTAAAGGGTTGTAAGCCACTGTAGCAGAAAATTGATTTTTGTAAAGTTGGCTTGCTCACCTGAAATCTTTTAATCTGATGATTACCCAATGTTTACCTTGATCTTTTAGACTGTTTCGTAAAGTATTGTCGTTTAACAGTGGGAAAACCAAAATTAAGATGCTACTAGCCCATAATCCGAACCACCCTCTATCCCTTGAAGATACGGAGGAAGGGCGACTACACTTTTATGAACGAAGCGAAACAATTCCTCTAATCACGGAAGGGATTTGGCAAGTTTATCGTGGAATTGCTCAATTAAGTCAACTATCTCCCCAAGGAGAGGAAATTTTATTAGGTTGGGCCCAACCAGGGACTTTTTTTGGTTCCTGTTTAACCTATATAGACTCTTATCAAGTGAAAGGGTTATCGGATCTTTATTTAAAGTGGCATTCTTTAGAAGAGGTGAACAACTCCACTGACTTGAGTCAAATGGCTTTTCAACAATTAACTCGTCGAATGCGTCAAACGGAGGCATTATTAGCTATTGCTGGGTTGAAACGGGTTGAAGATCGTCTACAACAGTTACTTTATTTACTCCAACAAGAATTAGGAGAAACCACCGAAGTCGGAATCAGAATTAAAGTGCGTTTAACTCATCAGAATTTAGCCGGGGCGATCGGCACTACTCGGGTAACGGTGACTCGCTTATTAGGAGAGTTTCAGCGTCAAGGATGGCTGAGTTTTGACAGCGATCGCCATATTATTATTACTTCGGTTAATTGTGATACCCAAGTTAAATCTAATTTGATTTTTAACTAATTCTCTTCTTTAGATTAATTATTTCGGTAAAACAATTTTAAGTTCAGTGTACTGGTTTTCTTGACTATCTATTAGTAGTTGTCCTTGATGTCCTTGGACAATGATATCGTAGCTAATGGATAATCCTAATCCGGTTCCTTGTCCTGTAGGTTTAGTGGTAAAAAAGGGATTAAAAACTTTATCGATAATGGTCTTAGGAATGCCTTGACCATTGTCTCTAATGATGATTTCTATTTCTTCAGTTTTCGCGGTTGTGGTGATGGTTACAGTTGGGGTGAAAACCTCTTTAACCGACTGGCTTTTTTCATGAACCGCATAACAAGCATTATTAATCGCATTGAGAAAAACTCGACTGATATCTTGGGGAACGATGTTTATTTCTGGAAGATTCTGATCATAGTCAGTGTCAATTTTTATTTTAAAAGAGGGATCTTTAACCCGCATTCCATGATAGGCTAAATTAACCGACTCAGCTAATAAGTTATTCAGATCGGTCAATTGTCTTTGTCCGGGTTTTCCTTTGGAATGCATTAACATTCCATGAACAATTTTATCAGCCCGTTGTCCGTGTTCATGAATCTTTTGGGAATTTTGTTTAATATCGTCTAAAATTTCTTCAATATAATCGGTTGTTTCTTCGTCTAATTTATCTTTTTGGGTGTCTATTTCTTCCTGTAATTCTTCTGTCAATTCGACACAAATTTCTGCAAAGTTATTGACAAAGTTGAGGGGATTTTTGATTTCATGAGCAATTCCAGCCGTTAAGGCCCCAAGAGAAGCTAATTTTTCTTGAGCAATAATTTGATTTTGGGTTGCTTTCAGTTTCGCTAAAGTTATGTTTAATTGCTGATTTTTATCTTGTAATTCCTGGGTTCTTAATTGGACTTTTTTCTCTAGGGTTTTACTATAGTCTTCTAGCTGTTCATAAAGGCGAGAGTTTTCGATAGAAATAGCAGCAGAACTGGATAAAATTTTGACAATTTCTATTCTCTGTGGCGTAAAAGCATCGGTGGTTAAGTTATTTTCTAAATAAATGATTCCATTAAGTTTTCCTTGATTAAGAATAGGAGTACAAAGAATTGATTTAGGTTTATTTTTAGTAATATAAGCTGTTTGTGTAAATTTACCTTCTTGAGTTGCATTATTTAAAACAATACTTTCTTGGGTATGAGCGACATAATTAATAATGGGAATTGATAGTTTAATCTCGTCATTATTTTCTTGAGAATGATTAAGGGAAATTGATTGTAATGTTGTTAAGTTTTCCTTGTCAATATTGCCTTCTGCTTCAATCAACCATTGATGATTATTTTCTAATAATAAAAATCCTTTCTCTGCCCCTGCATTTTCAATGATTGTTTTCATCAACTTTTCTAATAATTTTTTCAGAATTATTTCTCCAGAAATAACCTGAGAGGCTTTTAGAATGCTGTTAAAATCTAATTCATTTGATAAGGTTTTTCCGGTTGTTTTTGCTTTAATTTTTTTGGGTAGGTAAGTATCTTGTGCGAGTAAATGAGGATAGGTTTCTTCTAATTGGTTGACTTTGGCCATAGCCCCCCAAAGTTTATAATAGTAGTGAGCATCTTGTAAGTAGTAGTAAGCTACATGATTATGTTTCTTATTTATATAAAATTTAGCAGCTAATTCGTAAGCAATAGCTTTTTCATGAATATAATTGTTTTTTTCAAAGGATATAATAGCTTTATCATAATAGTCTCGAGCATTTTTATCATCACCTAATATACGATATAATTCAGCTTCAATTAAATAAAACTTACCTAAATAATGGTCAGGATTATGGGTTGCCAAGATTTTCATTTCTTGTTGATAATTGGTTATTTTATTGATAATATTTAGTTGTTCTTTTTGGGGTTTTTGCTCATAAATGGTCAAATGGGTTAAACAATAGTAAAAGAGAAATTTAGGTGAGCCAGCAGTTAACATTTCTCCTATATATTTTTCTCCTTCTTGAGCATACTCTAAGGCTTTTTCTATCTCCCCTAATAAATAACAAATCGTAGTTTTATGGGTATAAATATGAAATAAAGCTAGATTATAGTTACCCTTTTTGTACAATGGTAGCATCTGATCTTCATTAAATGCTTCCCCCACTAAACGACAAGGAAATTCACACTCATTCTGGAGATTAAGTACCAGTTGATAATTCATTGTCAAAAAATATAAACTATTCTTACTCTGCATTTTTTTTGCAGCTTGTATATATTTTTTTAACTCTTTTTTAACATCATTTAAGGGTTTTCCTGTTGCAAATAAATAATTACAATAAAGTTGAGCATTCCACATCGCATATTCAATGTTACCTGTTTCTAGTCCTTTTTCATAACCTAACCGTAAAGGATTTAAAAGTTCTTTTATGGGTTCCTTCCAATGTCTAATAGATAAAATAACAATAAAAGAAGTTTGTGCTTCTAATCGTTTCGCTTGAAGTTTGGATAATAGGGATAAAGCAAGTTTTCCAAATTCATAACCCGCATCAAAATTTTCACTAATTTGACATAACAATTCACCGTAAAAAGCATAAGCAACACAAGCTTCAGGAGAGTTACCATACTGTAAACATAACTTAATTTGTTGGGTAACAGTAATAATAAAAAGTCGCGGACTAGCTAAAAATGCCGCCATACTCATCGTAATTAAAATTCTCAAAGAAGCGATGGCTTTATTATCGGTTATGAGGGGTAAATTAACTAAGTTTTGAATAACGGTATTTTCCAGTAATTTATTCGTTTCTTCTAAAGCATTTCCGATTTCTGAAACGGTAGGATTTTTAGGAATAAGGATGCCTAATAAAGCTAAAGTTGATAAGGACAAATTAATAGCTTCTAGTAAATTATTTTGAGATGTATAGGCTTTGATTTTTATTTCGTATGCTTTGACTTTATCGAGGAGAAGGTTACTATATTCTGTTATGGTTATGATCAAAACTTCCATAACTTCAAAGTTACCCGTTAAGGAAGCTGACTCTGCTGCTTCTAAATAAAGTTCTAAGGAAAATTGATATTGAGTTTTCCAAATTTTATCTTTATCTAATATGTTAATCGCAAATTGTAAGTAATTTAAAGAAACTGCATAAGCTGCGGATGCTTTTGCTTTTTTTCCAGCAATTAAATTTAATTTAGCAAGTTTTTCATATTCTTGGGGATCTTTGATTAGTTGATAAGCAATATTAATTTGGTTAACGATATCAAATATTTTTTCTTCCTGTTTTAGTTTAGCTGTATTATTTAATAATAATTGTCCTATGGTCAAATGAATTTCTTCTTGTTTTTGCCGAGATAGTAGGGAATAGGCTGCTTGTTGTACGCGATCATGAGAAAATTGATAGGTGATTTTTAATGAGTTGGGTATGTCTTCATCCCTTGGGTAGTTAGGAATTAGTTTGTATTGATTATTGAGGGGAATAATAAAGCCTTTTTCTAAAGCTTTGACAAGATTACTGGCTGTTTTAATTTTTGAATTATGACTCACCATAGCTAAGGTGTTCAAGTCAAATTTACTACCAATACAAGCTGCTATTTTTAAAGTTTCCTGTATTTCTTTTGGGGTCGTTTTAATATTACTGGCCATTAAATCAACAACATTTTCGGTAATTTGTAAAGCTTTAATTTTATCTTCATTATAGTCCCACTGTCTGTTTATGTTATCGAAAGCAAGAATTTTATTTTGATAAAGAGAGTATAAAAATTCTCTAATAAAAAAAGGATTTCCATTGGTCTTTTTCTTCACTAACTTGGCTAACTTATTACAGTTTTTTTCTTCTAGATTAATGGTTTCTTGAATTAGGACTTCAATATGAGAAATAGCCAAATTATTGAGTAAAATTTCTTCAATAATTACCCCTTGATTTTGAATATCATTTAACATTGATTTTAAAGGATGGGCTAAATCAACTTCATTATCTCTATAGGCACCAATAATTAATAAAGATTGGTCATCTAATGTTGTAATTAATGACTGGATCAATTGTAATGAAGCAGTATCAGACCATTGCAAATCATCGAGGAAGATCACTAAAGGATGTTCTCGTTTAGTCAACACCTTTAAAAAGTTTTGAAACACTAAATTAAAACGGTTTTGCGCTTCTTTGGGTTCTAAAGTAACAACATCGGGTTGAAGACCAATAATTTGTTCTACTTCGGGAATAACATCAATAATAACCTGTCCATTAACCCCTAATGCTGTTAGTAATTTTTTGCGCCATTGACTAATATTTTGATCGGATTCTGTTAATAATTGATTGACTAATTCCTGACAAGATTCTATGATGGCTGCATAAGGAATATTTCGTTGAAATTGTTCAAATTTTCCAGAGATGAAATAGCCTTTTTTCTGAGTAACAGATGGATAAATTTCGCGGATTAAAACTGATTTACCAATCCCAGCGTATCCAGACACTAATATCATAGCATTGTGCCCTTTGGTCACCGTTTCAAAAGTGTTCTTTAAGGTTTCTATTTCTCTTTCTCTTCCATAGAGTTTTTGGGGAATCTGAAACTTATCAGAAACATCATATTTCCCTAAAGAAAAGCTTTTAATTTGATTCTTTTCTTTTAATTTATTTAAGCATTGTTCTAAATCTATTTTGATTCCGGTTGCACTTTGATATCGTTGTTCAGGGGTTTTTGCTAACAGTTTCATAACAATCTCTGAAATTATAGGAGGAATAGTAGCATCGATATCATGGGGATAAATAGGTTGTTTGGCAATATGAAAATGGACTAATTCTAAAGGATCTTCTGTAATAAATGGCAGTTGTTTAGTTAACATTTCATACAAGGTTACTCCTAGGGAATAAAAGTCGGTATGATAATCAATTTTTCGGTTCATTCTCCCTGTTTGTTCGGGAGACATATAAGCTAAGGTTCCCTCAATTAAATTGGGATTAAATTCTTGAGTATTTTCTACAGCGAGTTGAGTAGAAATACCAAAATCGATAAGTTTTATCTCTTGGCTAATAGGATGAACAATAATATTAGTTGGATTAATATCTTTATGGATGATATTAGCATCATGAATGGTTTCTAATCCTTCCACAATTTTAATAGCAAAAGTTAAAAACGATTCCATATCTAAGCTACATTTTTTTAATAACGCATCTAAAGATATCCCCCCAAAATCTTCTAAAATAATCACTAAAGTATTCTGATATTTATCAATTCCATAGGTTTTAATAATCCGAGACGAATCTAACTGACTTAATATTTTATATTCTTGTTTAAACTGGGATAAAGTTACGGGATCTGGATAATTTTCCTGAAGGATTTTTAAGATAACCGTTTGTTGCTCCTCTTCTTTGACACCACGATAAATTAAAGAATGAAAACTTTCATAGATTTTTTCTCTAACGTGACAATTATTGATAATCATATTCATAGTTAATCCATGGATAATGCTGCGACATTCATGATAATTTAATCAAGGCTAAATCTGGAGGTAATTAATCTGATTTGAGAAGAGTTAAAAAGTCGGTTTCACTCAGTTGAGTAATTCCGAGTTTTTCTGCCTGAGTCAACTTAGATCCTGCATTTTCTCCCACTAATAAATAATCAGTTTTTTTGCTAATCGAACCCGTTACTTTTCCTCCAGCTTCTACAATTAAAGCCTTAGCTTCATTGCGCTTTAATGTGGGCAGGGTTCCAGTAATCACAAAGGTTTTACCCGAAAAGGAGGTTAGGGAAACCTCAACAGTGGTCATTTTAGGTGGAGTTGTTTCTAATTGTAACCCAACTTCTTTCAATTGTTGGATGAAATCACAATTTTTTTCAATGCTAAACCAATCAATAATCGATTGAGCGATTTCTTCCCCTATACCATAAACTGAACTTAAAGAAGCATAAGAAGCCTGAGATAACTGGTCAATATTAGGAAAATTTTCTGCTAATAAACTAGCAGTCACACTGCCCACATAACGAATCCCTAAACCGTATAAAACTCGAAAGTAAGGCTGCTGTTTGCTGCTGTCAATGGCTTCGATTAACTTATGGGCTGATTTGCTGCCCATCCGTTCTAAATCAGCAATTTTTTCGGGGGTTAGATAATATAAATCAGCAATAGAATTCACTAATTGATTATTAATTAATAAGACAACAATTTTTTCTCCTAACCCGCGAATATCTAACGCATCCCGCGAAGCCCAATGTACTAAACTTCCCCGTAAAATTGCCCGACAAGACAGATTCATACAACGAATCACTGCTTCTTTTGGGGGACGTTTGAGGGGAGAATGACATTCGGGACAGCGATCAGGCATTCGGTAGGGTTGGCTATGGGGAGGGCGTAACTCCTCTAACACACGGACCACTTCGGGGATGATCTCTCCTGCTTTGCGGATAACCACTGTGTCCCCCACGCGGATATCCAGTTGGGCAATGCGATCGCTGTTGTGAAGGGTGGCTTTTTGTACCGTTGTTCCGGCGATATGAACCGGTTGCATGACGGCCATGGGGGTAACGGCCCCTGTCCGTCCCACGTTGACGATGATATCTTGGACGAGGGTGACGGCTTCTTCGGCGGGATATTTGAGGGCGATCGCCCAACGGGGGAATTTTTGGGTAAACCCTAGGGCTGTTTGTAAGGCATAATCATTAATTTTCACCACCACCCCGTCAGTCATATAAAGCAAGTCTTTTCTGGCGGTTTCCCACTGCTGAAAATAGTCGGCAACTGCTTCGAGGGACTGGCATAGTTTGCGGTGAGGATTGACTAAAAAACCACTATTTTGTAAATAGTTTAAAGAGTCCCATTGCGTTTTAATTCCTGTGTCTTGAAGATGCAAGGTATAAGCAAAAAATTGCAAGCGTCTTTGGTCAACAATTTTGGGGTCTAGCTGTCGTAAAGTTCCGGCTGCTGCGTTACGAGGATTGGCAAATAAAGCTTCTTGTTTTTCTTCTCTTTTTTGATTAATACGATCAAATTCATCTAGGGGTAAAAACGCCTCTCCTCGCACTTCGACAATGGGGGGAGGATTGTCTAAATTTAATTTTAAAGGAATAGAGCGAATGGTGCGAACGTTTTGGGTAATATCCTCTCCTGTGGTTCCATCTCCTCGAGTCACACCTCGGATTAATAGACCGTTTTCGTAGGTTAAGGCTAGTGCAGATCCATCAATTTTTAATTCACAAACGTATTCAATAGATGTGAATTCTTCTTTTTTACTATACTTTTTCCATCGTTTTTCCCAAGCTTTTAACTCTTCTAAATTGAAGGCATTTTCTAAACTATAAAGGGGAATATTATGAGTAACAGAAATAAATTGAGAGGCCGGTTGATCTCCCACTCTTTGGGTAGGACTATCAGGGGTAATGAACTGAGGATTTTCTGTTTCTAATTGTTCTAATTCTCGATAGAGTTGATCATAAATAGCATCTTCCATGATGGGATCATCAAGAACATAGTAAGCGTAACTAGCTTTTTGTAATTGTTGTCGTAGTAGTTGTATTCGTTGTTTAATGTCTGGACTAATTGTCATGTTGTTATTTTTAGTTAATTAAGATCAATCATGAGTTAAATAATCGCATTATTTTCTTGCAGCATAAATAATGCTAGTCTAATTATATCGTCATAACTACTATTCAGTCTCAATCAAGTTTTAACCTTTTACAATCTGTTAAGATATGCTATGATAACAGTGTTTTAAATTTTGTACATTGTTTAAATAGTTAAGATATTGAAGTAATAGAAGAAAATGGACGATAGTATCTCATTTAGTATCGATATAGATACCCTTGTTGTTTTTGTGGTTGTCAGCTTATTGTTGATAGTTGTTAGTATTGGGGTTTTTGTCTTACCGAGAATTTTAGGAAATATTCTCACAAAAATCTTTTCTGAGGAAGTCAAAGTTGTCTATGATAAAACCATTCCTCCTTATCAAAACTGGTTAGGATTAGTCGGTTTATTAACAGTTACAGACCTTAGTTTACTGATTTTTTCCCTACCGAGTTGGTTAAAATTGCTAGAAATACCGTTAAGTCTAGTTATAGTGTTTACAGTAATTTGGGTCGGGTTACAAATTTGTCAAACCTTTTTTGATGATTATTTATTACAAGTTGCTATCGGAAATAGTAGTAAACTCAATAGTGAATTTGTTATTATTGCCAAATATCTAGCCAATGCTGCCCTTATTGTCATCGTTCTTTTCATCTTTGCTGAAACCCACGACATCAACGTTTTAGGGTTACTAGCTAGTTTAGGAATTGGGGGTTTAGCGGTAGCTTTTGCAGCACAAAAAAGCTTAGAACAACTCCTCGGAGGAATTGTTCTTTATTTAGATAAACCCTTCATTGCCGATGATTATATTGGCTTGCCCGATGGTACGTTTGGCAGGGTAGAATCGGTGGGATTAAGGTCAACTAAAATCAGAACATCAGGGAAAGGAACCCTGATGATTGTACCCAATAGTTCCTTAACCCAGATGAGTATTGAGAACTACACCGGAGCGAAAAAAGTAGTTTCTCTGATTTATTTAACCTTTTACAGATTAATTCCTAAAGACGAAGAAGCCCTAATTCGTCAAGTAATATTAGACAGTACCAGTGATATTTTTGGCATCGATTCCCGCAGTACCGATGTTATCTTTAAAGAAGTCAGTACGAAAAATGGAAATACTCTAGTCACCCAAGCACAAATTAACTTCTTTATTTTAGGTTCTGGACAAGTTTCCATGGAATTACGTCGTCAATTTTTGGAGATTGCCAATCAACAAATTACCTATCAATTAAAAGAATATGGCATTGATTTTGAGATAGAAGATAGAACCATCAACGTTGATTCCCCTATTACTGTTTAATAATCATTGATCATGACAGTTGTTATCGAATATTTAACAAATTTATTCCAATTTGATGAAGGAACCCAGACGTATATTATTACCTTTGGCCTGCAACTTTTAATCTTCCTAATTTTTGTCCTTTTATCCTTCTTAATTGGACGATATACCCCCTTGTTAGCTAGACTAATTATCCAACGATTTTCCCCGAAACAAGTTGCCAGTATTTACGAAAGTTTAATCACCCCTATTGAAGACTTATTTCGCATTACAGGCACTTTAATTTTAGTGTCTATTTCCCTCAATTTTTTAGTTAGATATCCAGGAATTTATCGATTTCTCAACTTCTTTATTGATCTTGCTGTTATTAGTAGTTGTGCCTGGCTTTGTTCTCGGCTATTTCGTCAATTTGTCCGCTTTTATGGCATCGAACTCATTAGGAAACTAGGGAGACAGGTGGACGAATTATTATTAGTCTTTGAAACTATTGCCAATGTTATTATTGGTTTTATTGCCGTCCTCGCCTTTGCCCAGAGTCAACAAGTTAACCTAGTCGGATTATTAGCTAGTTTAGGCGTTGGGGGTTTAGCCATTGCCTTTGCAGCACAAAAAACCCTCGAACAGCTATTAGGAACCTGTGTATTATATCTGGATCGCCCCTTTATTCCTGGGGAATATATACGGCTACCCAGTGGTCTATTTGGTCGTGTGGAATCCATCGGGTTACGGTCAACAAAAATTCGTACCGCAGCCAAAAGTACCCTGATGATCGTGCCGAACTCTATCATGGCTAACCTAGAAATTGAGAACGTCACCCGTGGTAAAAAAGTCATGGTGTTACTGTATTTAGACTTTCTCAAAAAGCTAGAAGACTCCGAACAAGCCCTAGTTGAACAAGTGGTAAAAGAGAGTACCGATGCTTTATTCGGTATCGATCCCGGTAGTACAAAAATCTCCTTATTTCTCAAAGAAGGAACGGACGGAATTCGCGCCAGAGTCACCTTTTTTATCTTGGGTTCTAATGAAAATTCCATCGAATTAAGAAAACGTTTATTAGAATTAGCCAATGAAACTATCACCAGTAAACTCAGTAATTACGGCATTGAATTTACCGTACAAGAACCGACCATTTATGTCGAATCTCCCGTTACTATTTAAACATTAGGAGTCAATATTGTGGTAAACATTCGCTGTGGTAACCTTCAATTTAATAACATTGAAGCCATTATTTTTGATAAAGACGGCACCTTAGAAGACTCGAATAACTTCTTACGAGAACTAAGTATTCGTCGCGCCCGTTTATTAGATGCCCAAATACCCGGTATTGGGGACCCCTTATTAATGGCATTTGGTCTACAAAACAACCAATTAGACCCCACCGGTTTAATGGCTGTTGGCAGTCGTCAAGAAAACTTAATTGCCGCGGCCGCCTATATTGCAGAAACCGGAAGAAGTTGGTTTGAAGCCTTAGAAATGGCCGAAAATGCTTTTCGGGAGGTGGACAAATACCTCAAAAAAGATCGAACCACCTCCCCCTTATTTGCTGGCAGTTTAGATGTATTAAAAACCTTATCTGAGGCCGGATTAAAATTAGGCATTCTTTCGGCTGCCCCTACCTATGACGTTGAACATTTTGTCCAGGAACATAATCTTTCTGATTACATTCAATTAATGATAGGAGGGGATCAAGGATTAAGTAAACCTGACCCCCAACTACTGATTAAAGCCTGTCAAACTCTCATAACATCCCCAGATAAAACATTAATGATAGGAGACTCTCAAGGTGATATTCTCATGGCCAAACAAGCAAAAGTAGCCGGAAGCATCGGTATTTGTTGGGCTAATCAGATAGCCCCTCATCTCGAGCAAGCGGATATTATTATCACTCAAATTGATCAAATTCAACCCTGTTAAATCCTGAGATCATCCAACAAAAAGAGAAACTTCTGCTCAATTCGGATTTTAGGGTGTATGATGTTACACTAACAAAACTTTTAATCTGTATCGTTATTTAGAGAGGGTAAAAAAAATTGTCTCGCCGTTATCTATTTACTTCTGAATCTGTTACCGAAGGTCATCCTGATAAAGTTTGTGACCAAATCTCTGACACTATTATTGATACCCTTCTCTACCACGATGATCAAAGTCGGGTAGCAGCCGAAGTGGTCGTCAACACCGGTTTAGTGTTGATTACTGGGGAAGTGACCTCCAAAGCCAATGTTAATTTTGTAGAATTAGCCCGCAAGAAAATTGCAGAAATTGGTTACGTTGACGCTGATAATGGGTTCTCCGCTAATAGCTGCTCGGTTTTGGTGGCTTTAGACGAACAGTCTCCCGATATCGCCCAAGGGGTTACTCAAGCACACGAACAACGTAAAGCCCTCAGCGATGATGAATTAGACCAAATTGGGGCCGGCGACCAAGGCATTATGTTCGGTTATGCTTGTAACGAAACCCCTGAATTAATGCCCTTACCCATAAGTTTAGCCCATCGTTTTTCCCGTCGTTTAGCGGCAGTTCGTAAAACGGGCGATTTAGGTTATTTACGTCCCGATGGTAAAACTCAAGTCTCCATTGTTTATGAAGATGGTGTTCCTGTGGATATCGATACCATTCTCATCTCCACACAACACGACGAAACCATCGGGTCAATTACTGATAACGATGCCGTTCAAGCTAAAATTAAATCCGATCTCTGGGACGCGGTGGTTTTGCCGGTTTTAGGGGATATGGAGATGAAACCCTCTCAAGACACCCGTTTCCTTGTTAATCCTACCGGAAAATTCGTCATCGGTGGGCCCCAAGGGGATGCAGGGTTAACTGGTCGTAAAATTATTGTCGATACCTACGGTGGCTATTCTCGTCACGGTGGCGGGGCATTTTCAGGGAAAGATCCCACGAAAGTTGACCGTTCGGCTGCTTATGCTTGTCGCTATGTGGCTAAAAATATTGTAGCTGCTGGTTTAGCGGATAAGTGCGAGGTGCAACTCAGTTATGCCATTGGGGTTGCTCGTCCCGTTAGTATTTTAGTAGAAACCTTTGGTACGGGTAAAGTAGAAGAACCCAAGTTATTAGAAGCGGTGACGGAACTGTTTGAGTTACGGCCGGCTGGTATTATTCAGTCTCTTAACCTGCGCCAACTTCCTTCTCAACGGGGTGGTCGTTTCTATCAAGACGTGGCTGCTTATGGTCATTTTGGACGCACCGATCTTGATCTTCCCTGGGAAGCAACGGATAAAGCCGCTTTACTTAAAGATGCTTTGTTAAAAGTTGGCGTTTAATATTCGGTCGAAAAATTAGTCAACGTTTCGGGGAAAAGGGTTCAACTCTTTTCCCTTTGTTGTCTAAACATTCGCGATCCAATTACCATGAAACCCACTAGGAACACGAACCGGTAGATGAACCTTAGCAATGGGTTCAGATTCAAAGTTTCTAGGATCAATGATTACAAAATCGCTGGTGTTGGTATTTTCATTATAAACAAAAGTGACCACATAACCATCTAACTCAGATTGACCCTGAGAACTGGGAATAAAGGTTGCTTCACCCCCATAACATCCTGATTTAAATTGATGGATTTTATTCGTTTTATTGACCACATCATATTGAATCAATGAGGGAAAATAATTGGGTATTTTTTTATTAGATAATAATTCAGTGTCAATATAAGGAGCATAACCAAAGCCATAAGGTTGGCCTATCTTTTTGTTATTGATGGTAGGAAAATCAATATAGTGATCATCTAATACCTCTGAAACAATTTGATGACTTTTAACATCAATTTTAATTCTTTCTAGGTTGGATTTATTGCTTAAAATAGCTTGCCAATGACTTTCCATATTGATCTTGGGATAGTGAACAAAATCGATAACAATTTGTCCGTTTTCCTCAAATCCATTCATAAAATGCCAAACCCAAAAAGCTTCTGTTTGTAGGTAAATGGGCTTTTTATTACTATCGTGACGATCAACCAAAATAATGGTTGTACCTTCTTCTGGTTGCCAAATAAAAGGCTCATTATTTGCTTTCGCTTGTTCTAAATTAAACACCAGAGGACAATCAAAAAAGATAGCATAATTCTCTGTAAGCACCATATCATGAAACATGACAGGTTTAGGGATATTAATGGGGGTTTCCCTAATAATCTTACCATTTTCATCGGCAATATAATAGTGTAAATAAGGAGAATTAAAAAAGGAATATCGATAAAAATGTAACTCGTTTGTCTTGGGATCAATTTTAGGATGGGCCGTCATTGATTGTTCTAATTGTCCCTTAAAATTCCACTCTCCAATGGTTTCTAAATTTTTATTAATTTGATAGGGTAACCCAATTTCATATAAAGCTAAAAGTTGCTCTCCATAACCAATTATATTAGTATTTGCATAATTTTTGAATTTTAACTCGACAAGTTCCTGTCCTTCAAACATTTCATAAGTGAGTCCACGGGTTTGAATCCAACGATTTTTATAACTTACTTTTCCTCGATTCAAATTAATACTATGAAGCATTCCATCCCCCTCTAAGGGATAATTATAAGAACTGGGTTTAAACATGGGATTAGGACCATTTCTTACATACATTCCCTGTAATTCTTCAGGAATTTGACCCGATATTTTTAAGTTATTAATTTCTACTTCTTCAAATACAGGTGCATTAATTCCTTGTAAAAAACTATTATTACTCTTCCAGCTTTTATAGGATTTATACTGTTTATAAATCGGCGTTGATTGACTGGGTAATTGATGATAAGCGATCGCCGTCATGGCCGCGAGGGATGATTGTATCAAAAACTGTCTTCTTTTCATAAAAAATTACCTTAAAATTGACTATTTTTCATCATTTTTGTAGCAAGTTCTGTATTAATTGCAATTCCTTCTGTAGGAAACTCTTTCATCACATCAATAGCTGTCCATCCTTCCTCGGGTTGATTAATCGCAGCCGAAATTAAAGCCCCACGAATGGCATAAAATCCGTTACGATTAGGATGGGTACTAAAGATGTCCCCCATACTTTTTAATAAGTCTTGCATTAAGGGGGTTCGCAATAATCGAGCAAACTTTACTCCATCAATTTTATGCCGTTTTTGCAAGGTTTCTCTCAGTTCAATTAAAGTTTTTTCGTCAAATTGACTGGCAAAAAAAGCAAATTCTTTGGTAATTCTTCCCTCTTTCGCATAAATTTCTAAAGACTCTACAGATAAGGGAAATTTCAACGGACCGTAAATAAAATAAAGAGTTTCTGCACTGAGAACGGGTCGTGGGATCAACGGAATCAAAACGAAAGAAATTCCTAAACAAATACGAGTTAAAGGATTCATGCTTTGTATAAAAAGTTACTGTTTTTCGTTAACCTGGAGGGGTTCTATTAACTTGTTGAGTCTAAAGTAACTTTTAGGGTTGACCCTTATTTAATAAGGAAATTTTAAGACATAAAAAAACAACCATAATTTATGGTTGTTCTCAAGATTTATCAGTTAGAATCGGCTAGAGTAAAGATTGTAACTGGATAGAAATTCGAGTATTTTTACCTACGACCATAACGGCAGACTCACCAAATTTTGGAGGACCGTTTACAATAACGGGATTACTGGAAAACCCAAATTTTTCGGTCGGAATTCCCAAAAAATTGCGATTCAGTTCCTCATCCTCATTATTGTCCCAAAAAACAGCCACTGCGTAGGTTCGAGGTTCTAAATTATTAAAAGTCACCTCTAATAATTTATCGGTAATCTTGACGCATTGGGTGTTTACTGCATCGTCTTTACTATCAGGGAATCCTCTTCCACTAGAAAAAAGACTTAAGCAGACTTGTCCTTTCGTCTCGCTTAAACCTGCGATTTCAACGGTAAGATTACTGCTGAGACTCCCATTCGCAGGTTGATGTAACATTAAAGCTGTACCGGTGGACAGCAGCAGATTAGTTAGCAGATAAGAAGATTTCATGGGATTGTTGTTAGAAGGTTAAGAATAAAATTGATGAAAAATTACGCTTCAAGATAGAGAGATCAGGAAGTCGTTATAAATCTTTATAATATCTTAAGATAAACTCGAAGAGAAGGGAAGAGAAGTTAACCCAAAAAATAAAATTGGTCTAAAATAGCTAGTATTAGCAGGGTTTTAGGAGAGTCTAGGGATTAAAGACATCATCCTCAATTCCTACCCACCACTCACCTAATTTCATTAATTCTTGGTGTAATTCAGCCATTTTTGCTAGATACTCGTCAGAGGAGAGGTTATGACGACTTTCTTGTAGTTTTTTGAGTCTTAACTGTATCAACAACCAAGGTTGTGATATCTTGTCTGTTTCTTCAATATAGCGGGCTAATTCTTCACTATTCATAATAATTTTAGTAATAAATAGAACCATCAGGCTTTTTATAAAAATGATAGGAGGGTTTAATTCCTAAGATTGTTGGCAAACCATCAGCATCAATGGAAACCTCTACCGTTCCATTTTTTTGAACATGATAAGCATTGATAGAACAACTTATTTGTTGCTCTTCAGATAAGTTGATTATAATTGTTTTCGCTGGAGATGACAAAATCTCCATATAGGATTTTTGTTCGTATTCTTGACCAATTTTTTCAGCTTCTCGCCATAAAATTTGATAGTTTTCTCGAAGTTTTTGTCTTTGTGTTTTCCCAAAAGGAAATAACTCAACCAGTCTCATAGAATTTTTTTAACGGAAAGAAGAACACTTGATCGAGTGTTAAATTATCCACTGATACATCAGAAATATGATTAATTTCAGCAACTTTAATCGGAGGAAAACGCTTTAAATTATCTGACCAATATTTTAATAATGCTACCTCTCCATAACTATAGATATTAGCTAACCAAGTTAAAAAATCTTTGAGAAGATAAGACGGGGGGAAATAAACCCCCCAGTCAATAACATGATAACGATGATAGATATTAGGCGGTAAATCGGCATTAACATCTGACTGATTGATAAAGTCTGGTAACCTTAATAATTTATAGTTATCAAAACCAGACTCCATAACTTCTTTATCTCTATATTCCTTAATCCATCTCTTCATTTTTTCAGAAAAATGTTTTTCTAATTGTAAGATTTTGGATGGTATAAATAGACAAAATTTTGCAGACATTTGATTCTAAAAATACTAGAAAATAGCTAAATTTTGACTTCTAGTTTCTTATTTTTGACCTCTCTAATTTGTGATTTAGGTTGATATTGACTAGCAATTAAAGCAACGAGAAACCACCATAACGTATTAACTTGGGGACGATACCAAACCGTGTCAAATAATCCTTGGGCCATTAATCCGGCCATAGCAGCGATCGCAGCCATTAACCACATACCATAAGCATTATTTTTGTCCCTTAAGCGTTGAATTTGTTGCACCCCTTGATTCACAGTAACAACTATTAACCAAACAAAAAGACTTAACCCAATTAAACCGGTTTCCACGGCTGTTTCTAACAACACAGAATAAGCACTTAACGCGCTATATTTGGGACTCATATAAAGGGGATAAATCTTATTAAAAGCACTATTTCCTGGTCCAATCCCAATTAACGGGCGATCGCGGATCATATCTAATACCGCCATCCAGACATTAATCCTAAAATTATTACTACTATCTCCCCTCCCCATAAAGATACTCATTACCCTAATTCTTAACGAGTCAACAGACATAATAGCAGCAAACATTAACCCCCCCAAAACAGCAAACACTAACGGTAATAACCACTTCCGCCAAAATGGGGATAAATTGTTCCTAAACCAAACAAAAAAGAGCAATAAAAACGTTGCTACTAACGCCACCATTGCGATCCAACCGCCACGACTTCCCGTAAAATAAAGACAAGCCGTATTAACCAAAGTAATCGTAATGGCTAACACTTTAGTCGCTAAACCTTGCCAAACAAAAAAAGCAGCAATACCCAAAGCAATAGAGGGTATTAAATAGGCTGATAATAAATTAGGATTCCCTAAATAACTATAAACCCTGGTTGCACCCGCTAATTCCGAGGTGGGATCATTCCAAGTGGCCAATTGTTCCACCCCGAAAATTTGTTGTCGAATACCATAACAACCGACAACTAAACCAATGCCTAAAACCACCGTAATTAACCAATTAGTCAACCGAGACGATCGCAAAATTCGGGCGCAAAATACAAAAAATACTAGATACAAAGTTAACTTAACAAACCCTGAAAAAGCAGCCATCTTTACAGGAGATAACGCCACTGCAACCGCCGAAATGCCCCAATAAAGAAACACCAATAAATGAATAGGACTAAACCCAGGTTTTTCTGGATCGGATAGGGTTAAAATGCCCCAATAACCAGTAATCGCAATTAACCAAACCCCAATTAAACCCGTGGTAATAAACGGGCCAAAAATAAAAATAAGACTAATTAATAACGCCCCAATTCCTTCACCAAATTGTAATAAAAAGCTAGACTCACGCCAAGGAGACAATAAACCCACCAAACGATAAACATAACTAGCATTTAGCCAAGTTTTCGGTGAAAAGTAAGAGAGGGTAACAAGATCCCAAGTTGAATTCATCAATCCTTACCAAAAAAGGTTAGTTATTAGTTATCACGGATCAAGCTTAGTTTTGTCAACCGATATTTAAACCGGTGACCCTGAAGCAGAACCCAAAATCAAGAATTTACGTCATCATATATTACTGTCCCTAATTCTCCTTTCCCTGTTCCCTTAAAAAGCTTTATTGTGTACCCTATAACTAAATTCCATGCTGACCTATTCAAAGGGAGATAACTCGTTGACTACCCTAATTCATCCTACTGCTGTCATTCATCCGAAGGCACAAATTGATCCCACCGTGGAAGTCGGCCCCTATGCCGTCATTGGTGATCAGGTGAAAATAGGCGCACATACGACCATCGGCCCCCATGTGGTTATCGAAGGACCCACAGAAATTGGCAAAAATAACCGTATTTTCCCCAGTGCAGTCATTGGCTTAGCCCCCCAAGACCTAAAATATAAAGGGGCCCCCAGTCGGGTCAAAATTGGAGACGGTAACACCATCAGGGAATTTGTCACCGTCAATAAAGCCACCCACGCCGATGAAGTGACAGAAATTGGTAATAATAATCTATTGATGGCCTATGTTCACGTAGCCCATAATTGTGTTCTTGAAGATCATATCATCATTGCCAATGCAGTCGCTTTAGCCGGCCATGTTCATATCGAGTCTCGGGCAGTGATTGGCGGGGTGTTAGGGGTTCATCAATTTGTGAGAATTGGCCGTAATGCCATGTTAGGGGGCATGAGTCGCATTGATCGGGATGTTCCCCCCTTTATGATGATCGAAGGCAACCCCTCGAGAGTGCGATCGCTCAATTTAGTGGGGTTAAAACGGGCGGGACTGACGACGGAAGATGTGGGTTATCTCAAAAAGGCGTTTCGTCTCTTATATCGGTCTGATCTCACCTTACAACAGGCCCTAGAACAGTTAGAACATTTAGATAGCAATGAATACGCCCAATATTTACGTCATTTTCTGCAACTGTCCACCACAG
The DNA here is from genome assembly GCA_030066295.1 of Crocosphaera sp. Lineage (GTDB taxonomy): Bacteria > Cyanobacteriota > Cyanobacteriia > Cyanobacteriales > Microcystaceae > Crocosphaera. Next base: position 8,379 of record JASJBX010000054.1, on the reverse strand, counting down.
GAGAAAAGCGACGGGGGCCCATTCCAGGAAAATAAGCGTTAAGTAGTCATCGGGTTAAAGAGGAAGTTATGCAAATTTTTATCAGTACCGGGGAAGTTTCAGGGGACTTACAGGGATCAATGTTGGTTGAAGCCCTCTATCGACAGGCAAAACAGCAAAACATTCCTTTGGAAATTTTGGCCTTGGGTGGAAATCTTATGGAAGCTGCCGGGGCGAAATTATTGGGAAATACGGCCAGTATTGGGTCTATTGGTATTGTGGAAGCTTTACCGTTTATCATTCCTACTTGGTTAATGCAGCGTCGGGTTAAGGCTTATTTACGGGATAATCCCCCCGATGTGTTAATTTTATTGGATTATATGGGACCCAATGTCGCTTTTGGAAAATACGCCCGTAAACATTTACCCGATGTGCCGATTATTTATTATATTGCTCCCCAGTCTTGGGTGTGGGCCCCTAATAATAAAACTATTGAACAATTTGCCGAAATTACCGATATTTTGTTGGCTATTTTCCCCGAAGAAGCGAGATTTTTTGAGAAAAAAGGAGTCAACGTTAAATGGGTGGGTCATCCGCTATTAGATAGAATGGCTAAAGCCCCCACCAGAGAAGCCACTCGTCAAGCTTTGGAACTTAAAGAAGATCAGCCAGTGATAGGGTTATTTCCTGCCTCTCGTTATCAAGAATTAAAGTATCATTTACCGTTAATTTGTCAGGCAGCACAAAAAATACAAGAAAAAGTTCCTGATGTTCATTTTCTCCTTCCTATTTCTTTAAAAGAATATCGTCATACTATCGAAGAAATGGTTAAACAATACAATTTATCCATTACTTTGTTCGATGGACGGGCTATTGAAGTAATGGCTGCTGCTGACTTTGCCATTGCTAAATCAGGAACGGTTAATTTAGAATTAGCTTTGTTAGATATTCCTCAATTAGTCCTCTGTTTGGTTAATCCTTTGACCATGTGGATTGCTAGGAATGTTCTTAAGTTTTCCATTCCTTTTATGTCTCCCCCTAACTTAGTGGTGATGGAAGAAATTGTTCCCGAATTATTACAAGAAGAAGCAACAATTGACCGTATTGTTGATGAATCTTTAGAGTTATTATTAAACCCCGAACGCCGTCAAAAAACTTTCGCTGACTATCAGGAAATGCGTACACTGTTAGGAGAAGTAGGAGTTTGCGATCGCGTAGCTAATGAGATCTTACACTATCAAAAGTAAATAAAGTATGGTTCATTAACAATGCGTCGAGACTCAATCTTTTACAAACTCTTTCAAACTTATCCAGGGTTATTGTTTGAACTATTGAGAAATCCTCCAGAAAATGCGACAGAATACAGATTTGATTCTGTGGCCGTTAAAGAACCAAGATTTGAGATCGATGGAGTATTCTTACCACCAGAAAATAAAGATCCAGGAGTAGTATATTTCTGTGAAGTACAGTTCCAAAAAGATGAAAGACTGTATGAGAGAGTATTTGCCGAATCGTTACTATATTTCTATCGTAACCGTGATCGCTTTAGTGATTGGCAAGGGGTGATTATTTATCCCAATCGTAACATTGAACAAAGCGAGACGACTCCTTATGATGATTTATTGAAAAGCGATCGCATCACCAGAGTCTATTTAGAAGAATTAGGCAATATTCGAGACTTACCTCTAGAAATAGCAGTCATGTTGTTAACCACAGTAGATGAGCAACAAGCACCCCAAGAAGCTAGGTATTTGTTACAAAAAACTCAACAAAAAACCCCTAAATCATTAAACCAAGGCATAATAGAGTTAATTACAACGATCATCGCTTATAAATTTGAACAGCTAAGTAAAAAGGAGGTAGAGGAAATGCTAGGAATTACTTTTGAGGAAACACGAGTTTACCGAGAAATTAAGCAAGAAGGAATAGAAGAAGGAAGAGAAGAAGGAGAAAAATCTCTTATCCTGCGGCAACTAACTAAACGAATGGGAGAATTATCCCCAGAAGTTCGTCAAAGTGTTGAAAATCTCTCCATTGAACAATTAGAAAACCTCGGTGAAGCACTGCTTGATTTTACTAACATGGCTGATTTAAACAATTGGTTAAAAATACATTAATTCTAGTTAAAAACAATAGCAAGAATAGGCAGATTGAGGATCGCTAGTTAGCCATAGTTAATAGTTATCTTGGTTTGATTCTAACCATTTAATTATGGAAGATGATAAAGAAGTACGTTGACGCAGTTTAGGGTTAATTGAAATGTGCTTAGTGGTTGCTTTAGCTATCAATTTCTTTGAGTTGTTTTCATTAAAAACTTGATAATTTATCTCAAATTCTGTTTCGTTTAATTGAGTCGGTGTTAAGTTAACTTGTATGCGATCGCCACAAAATAAAGGTTGATAAAAATCAATGTCAGCATGAACAATAGGAATAGCAATATCCGAACCTGTAAAAAAGGTTTTTAGATCAATTCCTGCTTCTTGTAAGCTATATTCATAAGCTTCGTGACAGATGGATAATAAAGTAGCAAAATAAACAACACCGGCTGCATCTGTATCAGAAAAATGAATGGTTCTATAGTAAGTCATTAATTAATTGTACTATGAGTTTAGATTAAATTCTAATTGACTTTGAACCGAAATTTCTTTGATAATATCTGATATATTACCCTGATCAATAATCGTGTTAATATATTCGTTTAACATAGGAAGATTAATTATTTCCTCAACAGAGTTTAAGTAACGATTAACAATTGCATTTACCTTATATTTAAGTTTAGCTTGTTGTTTAATTTTTTCTTTGATTTTTTCTGGTGTTTCATTTGATTTTACGACAAAAGTAATAGGGAATTTTTGCACCTTCATATTCTTCATAATTATTTTGATTATAAAATCCTTTGTTAATATAATCTTCAACTAAGACATAAAGTGCATAATGATTACCGAGAGATGGTCTAGACTTTGACCCTTTATTTGCTGATTTTGTTTTAATATTCAAATATTGTAATAAGGGACTATTTTAAAAAATGTCTTCAGCATTTTCGTGAAAGTAATTGTTCAATATCTCAAAAATAACTTGAGTAAATTGGTGCTTATTAGTCATCTTTAAACAATTCTAATTGTTGGTGATTTTTTTGATAGGTTTTTCAAGGTTTTTGCAGGATTTCTCCGTTATAATATTGAGAAATACTTAAACGTCTTAAACCAATTTTTATATAATCTTCTTCAATTTCAATACCAATAGATTTCCTCCCCAATTTTTGAGCAACAGCCGAAGTTGTAAAAGTTCCAGAAAAAGGATCAAGGATAGTATCTCCCACATTGGTACTCGCTAAAATAATACGTTTCAAAAGTGCTTCTGGTTTTTGAGTTGGATGTTTTTCATATTCTTCCATGCGATAACGAACTCTTGGAAAATACCAAACATTTCCAGGAACTTTATGAGAATTATAAACTGTAGGAATTGCTTTACGATAATCAATTAATTTTCGTTTTGAACCTGTTTTTGCTTCTACTTTTATATCATCCCGATTAAATGTATATGATTTAGAATTTTTGACTCCATAAATGATTGGTTCATATAAAGAACCAAAATAATTCTTTGCTTGCACGCCTGAACTGTCATAGTGCCAAATGATTCGTGATAAAATATGAATATATTTACGTAAATAAATATCTAAGTAGGGAATAGTTTGTGTACTAGCCATAAGATAAATGCTACCTTCAGGATGAAGCTTCTTTAGACATAATTCTAACCAAGAATAACACCAATCTAAATAATCTTCTTGTGTGGGCCATTGATCAATAAAATTAGCGTATTTTTTACCGATATTATAAGGAGGGTCAGCAAAAATAAGATGAATACTATTATCCTCAATTTCCTGATCTAAAAGTTTAAGACTATCGCCAAATAGAATAACATGATCACCGCTACTATCTTGATATTTCATGTTGAACTAAAAATATTAACTTTCTAAATCATAACCGACTCAAAAACTAAAATATCCTTATCTTTATAACAATTTTCGTCATTTTGCCCATATTCATGACTCCAATGATAGAACAGATAAACTATGCAATCCTTACTACAGGAGACGAAAAAACTTGCAATTGAGACTAACAATAGTTACACTTCTTTAAATAAATTTCATTTTCTTGGCATAATGTAGGTTAGCCGACTTTTGGGAAGTGAGAGTTGTTCAACAGCGATCGCCAAACACAAGTCAGGCAACCTTAAAACCAAAATAAGAAACCGTCGACGTAGACATATTTTCAAACAGGAGGAGCGTAGTCAATGGGACTACCTTGGTATCGAGTCCACACAGTTGTTCTGAATGACCCAGGACGCTTAATTTCCGTCCATTTAATGCACACTGCCCTAGTAGCTGGTTGGGCAGGTTCTATGGCTCTTTATGAGTTAGCCATTTTTGATCCCAGTGATCCCGTTCTTAACCCCATGTGGCGACAAGGGATGTTCGTTCTTCCCTTCATGGCCCGTTTAGGAGTTACCGGATCTTGGGGTGGCTGGAGTGTCACCGGAGAAACCGGTGTTAACCCTGGTTTCTGGTCTTTTGAAGGTGTTGCTGCGGCTCACATCGTTTTATCTGGTTTATTATTCCTAGCTGCTGTTTGGCACTGGGTATTCTGGGACTTAGAGCTATTCGTAGATGCTCGTACAGGGGAACCTGCCCTTGATCTTCCCAAAATGTTTGGTATTCACTTATTCTTATCCGGACTCCTCTGCTTCGGTTTTGGAGCATTCCACCTCACTGGACTGTGGGGACCTGGAATGTGGGTATCCGATCCCTACGGTATAACGGGCCACGTCCAACCGGTGGCACCGGAGTGGGGACCGGCAGGCTTTAACCCCTTCAACCCTGGAGGAGTTGTTGCTCACCACATTGCAGCTGGTGTTGTAGGTATTATTGCAGGTCTATTCCACTTAACGGTAAGACCTCCAGAACGCCTCTATAAAGCTCTAAGAATGGGTAATATCGAAACCGTATTATCTAGTAGTATTGCTGCTGTATTCTTCGCTGCTTTTATCGTTGCTGGAACTATGTGGTATGGTAACGCCACAACCCCCATCGAACTCTTTGGACCTACCCGTTATCAGTGGGATAATGGTTTCTTCCAACAAGAGATCGAACGCCGTGTAGAAACCAGTTTAGCTGCTGGTGAGAGCTTATCTGAAGCTTGGTTAAACATTCCTGAAAAGCTTGCTTTCTACGATTATGTAGGTAATAGCCCTGCTAAAGGTGGTTTATTCCGTACCGGTGCTATGGATAGTGGTGACGGTATCGCCCAAGAATGGTTAGGACACCCTGTGTTTAAAGACAAAGACGGTCGTATTTTAACCGTTCGTCGGATGCCTAACTTCTTTGAAACTTTCCCCATTGTTTTAACCGATGCGGATGGTCTTGTTCGTGCGGATATTCCTTTCCGTCGTGCTGAGTCTAAACTCAGTGTTGAGCAAAGTGGTGTAACCGCTACTTTCTACGGTGGTGCTTTAGACGGTCAAACTTTCAGCAACGCTGCTGATGTTAAACAGTTTGCTCGTAAGGCGCAACTCGGTGAACCTTTTGTCTTTGACCGTGAAACTCTCGGTTCTGACGGGGTATTCCGTACCAGTCCCAGAGGTTGGTTTACCTTTGGACACGCTGTATTTGCTTTATTGTTCTTCTTTGGTCACATTTGGCATGGTTCTCGTACTCTGTACCGTGACGTATTTGCTGGTGTTGATCCGGATCTTGAAGAACAAGTGGAATGGGGTCTGTTTGCTAAGGTTGGTGACAAAAGTACCCGTACCAAGGCTGAAGGCTAATTATGCTTTGTTGCTAAACATCCCATAACTTAAAGTTATAAAGAGTCAAGGATAATCATTACCTTGACTCTTTATTTTGGTTTATTAAGTTTTGGACAAATCTTTATAAGTTTTACATAGAGTATGATATAAACTGTAAGTATATTTAATTAAAAGTCTTTGATGTTCGTCAGAGCAATGCTCTGGTAAAGTTATGCAACTAGGTCAAATTCTGCTCCAGAAAAAGTTGATTTCCTCTGAGGAACTAGAAGGAGTTATCCAACTTCAAACTTCTCAGAAACGTCGTCTCGGGGAACTCCTACTGCAAAAAGGTTTAATTGTTAAGAATCAACTGGAGGCAGCCCTAAAAGAACAATATTGGCGCAAAAATGGTTTTTGGGTCATAGATTAAGCTTTAATTATTCATTTTTAGAAGATTTACTCTGATTTTTGATAGTTATTTCTCACTGATTTAATCGGTTTAGGTGCAGGTGAACGGCGAGGAGGAGAAAAGGGGCGATCGCTATTTAAGGATCGTTTTTTGGGTTTTAATTGGGATGAAGTTCGTTTTTTTGTGAAATTCCCCCTCTTTTTAGCTATCTGTCCTAAATTTGTCCCTGTTATGATGGTGAGTTTATTATTGACTAAGCTTACTTGTAACTCCCAAAAACAACCCACTGCTTTGTCAGGAAGTTTTCCGTGCAGTTTCAACTTAAAAAATTTGGGTTTTTCTGAGGGATGTTTAGGAGACTGACGAATTTTAACAATAGCAATTTTTTTCCGATGGGAGGCATAAACAACTTGTCCACGAATGGAAAAGTCTCCACTCTGAATAGGAACTCCAGAGGATAAGCTATCTTCGGGTAATGATAAATGAGTTTTTTCTGGATGTAAAATTTCCGGTTCCCAAACTCCTGCGATCTGTAACTGTAGTTGATCGTTAGCGAGTCGAGTTCGCGGATAAACAATCCACAAATGAGATTTATTTAAGTCAATATGTTTTTTGAAGAGACTGAGGACTTTACCTAAAACTACAGTATCAATAATGTTACTGTCTTTGGTAATCAGGATACCTCGTGTTTGATGTTCTTGAGAACGCTGATATTGACCCTCAATTAAACCGATCGCCCGATATTGTCTGGGATGACTCGGAGAAGGAATAGGAATGTTATTGTAAAGGCCATGATCGGAGGAAGATAGCATAATATCAGCCGTGTAACGGAATGCTTCTGATGACTAAATTATCAGTTTTCTTGAAGAAACATCAGTAAATCAAGCATTTTTTAAGGTTGATTCACGCCTATAACCCTTCTAAATAACTTAACAAATCTGCCATTTCTTGGGGATTGGGTTGAAATTCCGGCATAGGTGGGGTTTTTCCACTGATAACTTGTTGAATCAGACTAATTTTCGATTTATGTTTTTGGACATGGTGTAAACTCGGTCCCACAACACCATCTGCATTTAATCCATGACAACCGGCACAATTAATTTGAAACATAGCCTGTCCCCTACTAACATCTCCTGGAAGGGATAACACTTCATTGATGTAAGGATCAGATATTTCATGAAGATACCAACCGACTATGACCACAATAGCTAGAAAAATCATGCCTAAAAAAATTAGTATTAGTCTTTGGATCGCATCCTTGGGTTGGATTAACTGTTCAGTCACGGTAATTTAAGGGGTTATTTTGTTGGCCCTCCCTTTACATTTTGCAATCTTTTGAGGGTAAAAAGCTAGTCTTATTAACTAATGTAACAATTATAGGAAGATTTTGCGTAAAATATTAATTTTTTTCTAAAGCCTTGACAAAAAAACGGTTATACCCAATAGAAAGATATAAGGGAAAGCGTCAATTTACCCTAGAATTAAGGCAACATTCTCCAGTACCATATAAAGATCCCGCCATTAACGGTGGGTTTTACATACGTCTCAATGAGGAGAACCCCCATGATTGAACCTTTACTCTTAGGCATTGTTTTAGGTCTTATTCCCATTACTTTAGCTGGTTTATTCGTTGCTGCCTATTTACAATATAAACGGGGTAACCAACTGAACTTAGATTAAGTTCAGTGTGGAAGCAATTTGATGCTAGTGCTAAGATAATCTATTAAACAATTACCTTAGCATTAGCTCTACTTTTTTCATCCTCAAAACGTGACTACTCAAACCCCTTCCCTCTCCAATACTCCAGAGACTTTATCCACTAAAAACCTTGATAAAAGTCTCGATCGCCAAATGATTGTTATACTTGACTTTGGTTCTCAATACTCAGAATTAATTGCCCGTCGCATTCGAGAAACCCAAGTTTATTCTGAAGTTTTATCCTATCGCACAACGGTCGAAAAATTACGTCAACTTAACCCCAAAGGGATTATCTTATCAGGAGGTCCCAACTCAGTATATGACGATCGCGCCCCTCAATGTGATCCTGAGATTTGGCAGTTAGGTATCCCCGTGTTAGGGGTTTGCTACGGAATGCAGTTGATGGTTAAACAACTGGGGGGACAAGTGGAAAAAGCAACCAGGGGAGAATATGGTAAAGCTTCCCTGCGTATTGATGACCCCACAGACCTATTAACCAATGTAGAAGA
>JASJBX010000247.1 GCA_030066295.1 Crocosphaera sp. | reverse complement strand
ATGCACACCATTGAGAAGGATGGGGTATTCTGCCCGACATTAGGATAAAAATGAGACAAAACCTACTTCTTTTATTGTTAACATAGTGAGTAGGATGCTCATAATTCTCTGTCTCAAACTTATTTGAAACAACTATAAATCAGCAAAAATTCAAGCGATGCTGATGATTTTCTAAACTAACCTACTTATATTGATTAAAAAAATAAATGTTAAAAAAATTAGTGACCTTAATAGCTAAAATCACCGAGTGGCTAATAATTGTAAGCCTTCTTTTAGGAATATTAATATTATTTCGTTTTCTTGAAGAAAAAACAATAGTAGGAAAGATTGCTGACTGGCTCTGGAAATCAAATCTGCTGAAAATGTTAGGAAGTTTTAGCATTATCTTTGCTGCAATACTTTTCTTTAAAGAAGAACCTCAGAGAAAGAAAAGAAAACATTATGAGGCTTGGAGAGTAATTAATTCTGCTATTAATCAAGAAGGTAGTGGAGGAAGAATTCAAGCTTTGGAGGAATTAAATAGTGATAAAGTATCTTTGTCTGGATTATCTGTTCGTAATTCTTATTTAGCAGGAATAAATCTAAAAAAAGCTGATTTGTCAGGAGCTAATCTTTCTGGTGCAAATTTGACAGGAGCTAATCTTTCGCAAGTTAACCTGGCAGGAGCTAACCTAGAAGGGGCTAAATTATTCGGAGCAAACCTTCGATGTGCTAACTTGATAAGAGCAAATTTGAAAAGAGCAATTTTAATCCAAGCTGATTTGCAATATTCTAAGCTTGTCAATGCTGAATTACAAGATGCAGATTTATTTCAGGCAAATCTTATTGAAGCTGAATTGAAAGGAGCTAATCTAGACCAAGCAAATTTACTTGAGACCAAGGGAGAATTCAAAATTATCGATCATTAAGATTTATGGTATACTTTTAAGGGTAAGTTCGCCTAAGCAAACTTACCCCTGTCTTCAAGGAACTCTCATTCTTTTGCGGTTGATTTTTTTAAACTTAAAATTGTTTCCTTTTTCAGCATTTTGGTGAGTTGGAAGTTGTTTCTTCCAAATGCGAACTATCTGGTTCCTCAATCGTCTCAAGCCAATCACCCTCTACATCCGATACATAATTTTCTATTCCTGATGAACCATGCTTTATTCTTGCATCTTGCAATTTTCGAGCTGCTTCAAGAGAAGTCATAATTTCCTCAAATTCATTGTCATTTTGGCTTACGATTTCTTTACTGACGTTTTTAGTAGCCATGTTAATATGCTCCTTAAAGTTTGTCTATTTTCATTTTTGATCGATATTATAAATATGTTGTAGCCTATATATCAAGATTCTGATTGATCATAATATATAAATGTTTGCCCCCTTATGTCATCGGTGTATTCAAGCAGATTTCTAGCTACATTGTCAACCTCTCTGCATAATTTTGTTGGATCAAGAATAACAAAAACACCTGTGCTTATTCCCCAATCACGACAAGATAACTCCCATTGCTCCTTTTTGCCACTTCGTTCTAGGTTGTTGTTAGACATAGTTGTGATTTGAATACATAATGGTGTTCCCGTATTAGATGCTATCAATAGATCATTTGCCATAGATAAATCGAGAATGTATTTCCACAAACATGAACCTCGTAATCTTTTTACTGCTTCGGCAATACAAGCGAGTGTTTCTTCATCCTTTGGGCTATACTTTTCCGCCATTAGCTTTTGTGTCCATATGTTGTAGTTTGGATCGTGCTCTCTACTAAGCCAAGCTGGAAATAATTCTTCATACCAATATATCTCTACAGAAGTCATTCTCGCTAAAACCTTGTCTTTGACTGAAGGCTGGACTCGCTGAAGTTTCAAATATAATTCGCTATCTACTACAAGCTCAGTCAAAAAAGATAAAACATATTTTTTTCTTGTTAAAAGACCTTCTTTTTTCTTATAAATCCAACTGTATACACGAGAAAGTTTTTTAGCCAATTCTGGTTGATCTACGGTAGATTGCTCTATCAGGTCTCTTAGTTGCCCTATTATTTCTCTTGGCCTTAATGACGGCTTTTTGGTTAGAGCATTTGTCTTATTGAGGCTTTTGCACATCAAGTTCTTTTGAAATGGTTAAAATATCTAGAGTTTTAGGAATATAGGTTATTGTAATCGATAATGACCACTTATTATCTATTACCGATATTGAAGTTATGGTTTCATGCTATTTTCCTCCTGTATTACTATTTTTTGGAATAACTTCTTATTATATCATGATTATAACTTATTTTTTGCTAAATTACGGTAAGGTAGGCAATGCCTACCCTACAAGCATTTTGAATTTTATCAATGTGCTAACCATAATGCGTAGTGTTACATTAACGAATAACCCCTGTAAACACCGCTTCAGCCAGCCCTGTCATATACAGTCGGTTATCTTGTTGGGACCATTCAATAGTTAAACAACCTCCTGGTAACTCCACTGTACATAGGCGATCGCAATTTCCCGTTAATACCCCTGCCACCACAGACGCACAAGCACCGGTGCCACAAGCTAAGGTAATCCCTGCACCCCGTTCCCATACTCGCATTTTCAAGTAATCAGGACGAACCACTTCGATAAATTCCGTATTGGTCCGTTCTGGAAACACCGAATGATGTTCAAACATCGGTCCAATGGTTTCTAAAGGAATTTTAGCCACATCCTCCACAAAGGTAATACAGTGAGGATTACCCATACTGACACAAGTGACAGACCAAGACTGACCCCCCACTTCTAAGGATTGATTAATTACCTTGTCCTCTGGCTGGGTTAAGGTAGTGGGAATCTCTTTGGCCAATAGGAAAGGGGTTCCCATATCCACCCGTACCTGTCCTTGTGCTTCTAAACGAGGGATAATGATACCCGCTAGGGTTTGAATACGGTAGGATTGGCCGATGGTGTCAGTTCCTTCTAATCTAGCCAAAAAACGCGCTAAACAACGAATCCCATTGCCACACATTTGCGGTTCTGACCCATCAGAATTAAAAATCCGCATGGTGTAATCGCTTTGTTCATCCCCAGGTAAGGCAAAAATGACCCCATCGGCCCCAATACCAAAATGGCGATCGCATAACTCAACCGCCTGTTCTGGGGATAATAGAGGAGTCGTACTGTGGCGATTGTCCACTAAAATAAAATCATTGCCTAGACCCTGATATTTAGTAAATTCCATAATGACTTTTGAAACGTTTAACCGAATGTCGGGCAGAATTTCCATAACCCTACACTATAAACAATTATCAATTAACCCACGCAGAAGAGCAAGGCTAACTGATAATAGAAAAGACAGTTATCCACACCGCAAGAAATAATGACTGAATTTGATACGGGGTTACCCAGTGTTCGACTGGTTCAAAAGTATATTAAAGATCAACAGAAAATTGTTATTCAACTCACCACCACAGAGACAATCACCGGTCAAGTATTATGGCAAGATCCTCTCTGTCTTTGTGTATCAGATGAGTCTAATCAATCTCTGTTAATTTGGCGACAGGCCCTTGTCTACATGAAACCCGCCCCATAATCTAATCAAGTTCAATCCTTGAAACTTTTAGCGCAAAAATGGGTAATCTGAGAATAACCACTATTCGCAGACTGCTCGACTCACAAACATAATCATATACCTATGAGCATTCAAAAAATTGTCGAAAATGCACTACAAGATGGCTATTTGACACCCATCATGGAGGAGGAGGTCGGACGCATCTGTGAATCCGCCTCTGATTTACCCATGGAGGAATATATGGCGTTAGATCGCCTCATGGGGGCATTATTAACCGGAGAAGTTAAAGCTGTACCCCGAAAACAGTTTATCAACGTTATGGAAGAATTGGTCTTAAGTGAAGCGATCACTCAAGTCGCTGAACAAGAGGCTAAACAATCTTGTCAGCTTGATATTGGTGATATTGCTGCTTATGCGCTTAACCGATTACCTCCCCTTTATGCTACCAGTCACGAAGGCGCAGACTATCAAAGAAAACGGGCAAAAGAAGAATTACAAGCCTTAATTGCCCAACAAGTGACAGAAGGAATTCAACGGTATTTTGAACGTCCCACTATTCCTAACCGACGACCCATTGAACAACAACAACGCAGTGATTTGCTTGCCAGCATGACGGATATGCTCAAATCTCTCGCCCCTGATTAGTTCTCAAAAAAAAATAAGGGGCATCGTTAAATTTTGCCCCAACCCTAATCCACAAATAACGTCTGGTTGTTTAATTATCTTTGATAGCAGTAATATAAATTGAACCATCTTTGTATTTGTGTAAGTCAGTTTCTCCTAAGAGACCTTCACGAAAATCAACTTCTGTGATCTCGGAAAAACCGGCTTGCTTCAGGAGAACAATAAGAAGGTCTGAATTATACATAAATTTATGACCCCAATCATAAAAGGAACGGTTAATTCCTAGGGTGTTTCTAATATTATTAGCTAGGTCATCGGTGGGTTCTAATTTTATTTTTGCTATGTCGGGAACGATAATTCTTAAACAGCCATCTTTCTTGAGATAGGCGAAACAGTTTTTGAGAGCTTCTAAGGCTAAATTGGGAGGAATATGTTCTAAAACATGGCTCAAGAAAATTCCGTCAACGCTATTAATTAAATGATGATCACAAGCCGTTACATTCATCACCAATTCATAACCTAACTGATGGGAAAAAACTTTCGGTAAATCTCTAACCCCCAATAATAAATCAGCCCTCAGATAATCAGGATTACCATAAGATCCTAGACTACCTAAATTGATAATTATCTTCCCATTTTGGCTTTCCCATTGATTAATTCTCCGTTTATTATATCCCGTGGCTTGAATTAAACTTGTTAAATTTAAACACATCCAAGTCCTCATCACCTGTTTTAAGCTAGAAAATAAACCAGAAGGTGGACTCAGTTTATTAGCAATTTCATTGAATTCTTTTAGCAAATTCTCTGTGTCATATTCAGTCCTGTTAAAGGTTTGATTCGTCATATTTTTAAATTACACCTGTAAAAGTAATAGCTCTTAGATACCATATTTTGTTTCGTCTGTAAAATCAGGGAAAGAGGTAATGACCAGAAAAATGGCTTATTCTTGTTTTTTTGACTTATAGACGTTAATTTTGACAAATTTATCGAAAAATAACCCCAGAAAACATCGAACAACCCAAAAAAGTCTCTCGCACTCCCTCAATCAACATATTGATACACCCACTTGAACGCTGCTGTCAAATCTCAGTAGATCACAAAGATCCTAGTTAGGATTGCGGGGGAGCAGGGAGAACGGAGCGGGGGAGAAAGGAAATAGGATAAAAATTAAAAGATAGCGAATTATATTAAGATTTCTAGAGATTTATAGCCTTTGAAACCTTTATTTTCTCTAAAATAGCTTAACATAATCTCCCCTTCTCCCCGCTCAGAAGCTCCCTTGCAGCCTAAACAAGCAACTTTTCGATCTACTGA
>JASJBX010000007.1 GCA_030066295.1 Crocosphaera sp. | reverse complement strand
CTGAAGAGATTTTAAAGTACAATCCTGATGGCATTTTCTTATCTAATGGGCCAGGTGATCCCTCAGCAGTTACGGAAGGAATTAATACAGCCAAAGCGTTAATTAAAGAAGGAAAACCCACCTTTGGTATTTGTATGGGTCACCAAATTTTAGGCCTATCTTTAGGGGCTGAAACCTTTAAGTTAAAATTTGGTCATCGGGGTTTAAATCAACCCTGTGGCCTACAACAAAAGGTAGAAATTACCAGTCAAAATCATGGCTTTGCGGTAACAGAAAACTCCTTAGACGCAGAAGTAGAAATCACCCATCTGAATCTTAACGATCGCACAGTGGCAGGATTATCCCATAAAACCTTACCATTCTTCTCGGTACAATACCATCCCGAAGCTAGTCCCGGTCCCCACGATGCGGACTATCTCTTTGAGAAGTTTGTCACGATGATGAAAGAGAATAAGGGGAAATGATCAAGTTAGATATATTCAATAAGGGAATCAAGTTTTTCTGTTCCCTGTTCCCTGTTCCCTATTCCCTCCCAAAATGAGTGAAAGCCTTGCCTTAACAGTTCAACTGTGTAATGAACTGTTAACCAGCTTATGTCAATTATTAGCCCTCTTTGTCATTTTTGTTGGCATTATGAGGGCGTTGATTATTTTTCTCAAAGATTTATTGTTTAAACCGCAAACAACAGAAGCGTTTCAACGTAGTCGTTTGGCCATGGGTTATTCCTTTTCTTTGGGGTTAAGCTTTTTGGTGGGGGCAAGTATTTTGAAGACGATGATATCAAGTCGTTGGGATGATCTGGCCAGATTAATTCTTATTATTGCCGTACGCACAATTCTTAATTATCTCCTCACACAAACCATTGCTTCTTCTGATCAAAAAGAATCACTTTCACTCTCAAATAATCACAATTCATAAAAAAGCTACCAAGATCAAAAATGTAGCAACTTCATAAAAAGTAAGAGAACGAGTAATACAAAGTCCTGGTAATTTTTTCATTTTTTTTACTTTACTTTGGGTCAAGAATAAATTGATGTTTGAGAAGAAAAAGAGGAGAGGTGATATGAAAAGTCAGAAGTCAGAAGTTAGAAGTCAAAAGTTAAACTAGCTTTATACTTAGATTTAACAAGAAATGACTGTCATAAACTACGCTTCGACTATTGCTATCACCAACGCCAACTCCTCCCTCAAAACAATGACCCCTCACACCTAATCATCTGTTTAAAACGCTTTGAAAAAACAGATTATAGATGTCGGACAAAGGCAGTAGGTTGATGTTTGTTTGTGACTGCGTTTTGCCTTTGATCTTAGTTTAGCGGGTTAATAATAATACTTCAGTCCCAGAAAAAAGAGAAATTTAGCAATTAATTAAGAGAAAATTGTGTTAGTCAAGTGGAAAATTAGGGAAACAAAGGGAAATTCTAATATCGATTAGTATAAAAAGATACTGTGGGGTAATATTTAAAAATAAATATGCCAACAAATAAGTTGTCATTTGACAACCCATTAAGAGATGTTTTAAAAGTAATTACACATAATGAAAAAAATATGAGAACTTAAAGTCATGAAATCGGTTAAACTAAAAAAGTTATAATCATTTTAATCATCAAAAAATGGAATTAATTAATACAACTTTTCTAGGTTTAGGGTTAGCTGCGGATGCGTTTGCTGTATCGTTAAGTAGTGGCTTTGTTATTCAAAGAATAAAATTTAACAAAGCTCTAAAAATTGCTCTATTTTTCGGTATGTTTCAAGCTATCATGCCCTTAATTGGTTGGTTAATGGGTTTATCTTTTCGGGAGATTATGACTAATATTGATCATTGGATTGCTTTTATTCTCTTATTTGGAATTGGTAGTAAAATGATTTATGAAGCTTACAAAAACATCGATAAAGATGAAAAATTTAATCCCTTAGATACTTATACTCTATTAGCCTTAGCCATTGCCACCAGTATTGACGCTTTAGCAGCCGGTTTAGGCTTATCCTTACTAAAAACCTCTATTTTATTTCCTTGTATCCTGATTGGTTTAATTACATTTTCCTTATCCTTCCTTGGGGTTTTTATCGGTAATAAGTTTGGCGGTATTTTTAATCAGAAAATTGAAATAATTGGAGGCTTAACCTTGATTTTAATTGGCACTAAAATTCTTATTGAAGACTTAATCAAACCAATTTAAACATCTTATGATACCCTAGGGACTTAAAAGTATCGCCAGGAAACTTAATCCCGTGTCCAAACAAAAATCAGGAATCATCCTCTTACTCGTCTTTTGTATTGCCGTCACCATCGTTGGTATTGTTCTGTTACGGGAACTTGACCCCGAAAAATTGCAAGTGTGGTTAGCGGAAATGGGCATTTGGGCCCCCATTCTCTATATGATTCTCTATACCATTGCCACCCTATTTATCCTACCTTCTACCCCCCTTAACCTTACCGGTGGTGTTTTATTTGGTATATGGTGGGGAACCCTCTGGACCACCCTTGCTGCTTTGTTAGCTGCGGTTATGGCTTTTCTGTTTACTCGTACCATTGGCCGAGACTATATGAGTCGCAAACTAGCCGGAAAATGGGAAGCTATTGATGGAGAAATGTATCACGGAGGCTTATTCTACATGATAGCCATTCGTCTGATGCCCATTATTCCCTATGGTATCGTCAACTTTGCAGCCGGACTGACTTCTATTCGGTTTCGGGATTATTTTGTCGGGACAACCATCGGGACTTTGCCCGGCATTTTACCTTTTGTGATGATGGGGGCTGGTTTTCAATCCCTTTCTGAAGGGGATATTATGCCCTTATTAGTGTCTTTGGCTTTGACCGGTATTTTGGTGGGGGGAGGAACCTGGTATAGTCGTCGCCGTCAGTTCCCTAAAAAAAAGGTTGAAAAAGTCACTCAAGACAACCCTTAATGGTAAAAATTATAAGAGTTTACTCAGTTTTTTAATAGGCTCTTGTACTGACAATAATAATTCTTCATACCTATCTAAAATCAATTCAAAATTATAAACTTGTTTAGCATAAGCCCGACCCTTTTCCCCCAAAGACTTAACTAATTGAGGATTTAAGTATAAATGTTCTATTGCTGAAGCTAATGCTTCAGAATCTTGTGGGGGAACCACTAAACCTCCACCACTTTTTTCGATTGCCCTGGCTGCCGTCCCGTTAGCAGGAACCGAAGCAATTATTGCCCGTCCACTGGCTAATAAGACTTGAATTTTTGAGGGCATATTAAAAGAAATAACGTTTTCTCTTTGCATAACCATACCCACATTAGCTGCTGCTAACATTTCTGGTAATTTATTCCTCGGTTGAAATGGTCTTAAAATGACATTTTTGGTTTTTTTCCGATGGCAGTCTCTTTCTAATTTTTCTAAAGCGTCTTGTTTACCCACAATAACAACAGCAATGTCATCAATATGACTTAACTTAGCTGCCGCATCGATCAAGTATTCTAACGGCTGAGTTAAAGCAATATTTCCTGAATAAAGAACAACAAATTTACCTTCTAAATTATTTTCTTTACGAAAGTAATTGTTTTCTTGTTCCAGGGGTTTAATAAAGTTAACATCAACCCAATTGGGAATTTCTATAATTTTTTCTTTAGGAACTTTTTTCTGTAAAAGATTTTCGGTAAAGCCATCACTAATGACACTAATTTTTGTAGCCGTAGAGTAAGCAAACTTTTCTAACCATTGAAACAGGCGAATCATTTTAGGATTGCGAATCAGTCCCACATGAACAGCTGCATCCGGTAAAATATCTTGTAAATTTAAAATAATGGGGGTTCGATATAACCAACTGAGAATGGCTGCTGGAACACAGACCGGTAAACCGGGAATGGTCAGAAAAATAACATCAGGACGAGAACCGTTCAAAAACTGGAAAAAACTTAAAATGACAAAACTAATCTCAAACAAAGCCCGATTTTTAAAATTTCTTTTGCGAGAAATCCAGACAAAACTCCGTTGAACCCTCACATCATTGAGATTTTCTGTTAAATACAATTTACCTCGATACTCTGGAGCAATCTCACTATTAGGATACCAGGGCATGGCTGTAACCACTCGCACGGTGTGTCCCCTTTTAACTAACCCTTCGGCTAACTCGGTCATTAAAGGGGCAATACCAATCGGTTCGGGATGATAATTATACGAGTAAATGAGGATGTGCATATCCTGATAATTCAAATTACGATAAAGTAAGCAAGTTTATAATCGAGAGATGTTATGAGCTACTCGCTGTCAACCATAAGGTATCTTGGTTCAAGATGAATATGTAATTAGCTCTAATCTTCTTTATTCAAGCTCAATCAATCCTAAAGGTCAAGGGATAAGTGTTTCACAGCCATTAAACAATACATTGCTAAAAATGGTTAAGATAGAGGGTAGGCGACCCACTCCCCAGTGCGATTCATGACACCATCTTCTGATAATTATCCTAAGGCATTAATTCGTCCCGTCCAATATCGGGACCTTGACTGGTTAGAGGCCATGACCACGGAAACTGACTATATTGCTCAAAATAGCGTTTCTTTTCCAGAACAACTGCAACAGGTTAGACGTTGGTTTGGACTTCTGAAGTTTCTTAGCTGGTTCCCTAACAGCTTTCAAGACCATTTTCGCGTCTATGTGGCTCAGTTACCCCAAACCTCTCAAGAACGCTTAAAAGGATTTATCCATATTTCCCCTTTTAACATGGGACGTAGTACCTGGCGCGTCGAACGGGTTAGGGTGGCTTGCGCTCAAGGAGAAGCAGAGTTATTAACTAATCCTAAGGGGGTGGGTTCTCAACTATTACGTTATTGCTTAGAAAACGTCTGGGAAGCAAGAACTTGGGTTTTAGAAGTTAATATTAATGAAAAAAATACTTTAGCTTTATATCGCCAGAATGGTTTTCAACCTTTAGCCCAATTAACTTATTGGTTATTAGCTTCTGACTTATTACAAACCTTAGCGCAACAGAATTCAGAGTTACCGAATTTACTGCCAGTGAGTAACGCGGATGCTCATTTACTATATCAGTTAGATTGTGTTTCGATGCCCCCTTTATTAAGACAGGTTTTTGATCGTAATCCACAGGATTTTAAGACTCGTTTTTTGATGGGATTATGTTCAAAATGGCAACAATGGTTCCATCAAAAAGAAGTAGCTCAAGGATATGTTTTTGAACCCCAAAGAAAAGCAGCAATCGGTTACTTTAAGTTAACCCTTTCTCAAGATGGTTCTCAACCCCATCAGGCACAGTTAATTGTTCATCCTGCCTATACTTGGCTCTATCCAAAGTTGTTGGCACAAATGGCACAAATTGTTCAAAAATTCCCTAGTCAAAGTTTGGAATTAGTATCGGCCGACTATCAACACGAACGGGAAGAATACCTGGAAAAATTAGGCGCAAATCCCATAGAACATACGTTATTGATGTCTCGTTCTGTTTGGCATAAACTGAGGGAAACTAAACCCGAAGGACTACATTTATCAGAGATGTTACAAGGATTACAAGCAGTTCCTCGCACCCCGATTCCTAGCCGTTTCTCCTGGGTGAACAAAGCAGTTAATTTGTCAGAAAAAAGTAATATCAATCCTCAACAACCAAATCATCAAGATGATTACAACGCTTTTGAATCCTCAGAAAAAATAGATCAAGATTAAACCTAAAAAGTTCATTATGGTACAATCTTTTCAAAAAATTACCAACACTGACTATATTATCAAAAAAAGACGCGATCGCTCGCGCCTTTCCTGATCAAACGGTAGGGAATGGTTCAGTTAAGTGTTAACCTCCCACTTTAACCACTGGTTCAAAACTAGGGACCACCAACTCCCGGTCCTGTTTGGTTAACTTGTTATACAAGCGTTCGGTGTTGGGGAAGTTGGCTGCGGGAAGAGTGGGGAAACGACGATAGGGAACCGTATCCTCTCCGAATAATTGGAGATATTCCATACTATTCACCATCGCCCCAATAAAGCCACGAATACCCTGAGTGGCTAAAATTTGGTTGTATTTTTGAATTTCTTTTTGAGTCAAAGGCGCACGACCTAAGAAATGTTTCGTTCCTAGTTCAATAACCTTCGTATTGGGATAAGGAGTGTAGAACTCTTTAATATAGAGATCAGAACAACCTAACCCTTCAATAAACTCTTTAACGGTGATTTCCCCATTGCCTAACTTACTTTCCAGGCCAGTAAATTCAGCTTGAATAATGTAAGGATCGAGATCCCTCTCAAAAATCTGACGATAAGCAGCACGAATGGCATTTTGTAGGGCGACTTTATCGGTTGTGGTTAACAACTTAAAGATTTTGGTTTGCTGACGTTGGGTACTAACGCCTTGGTTAACGCGGAATTTAATTTCGGGTTCGGTGCGATTATCCGACACTTGACCTAATTCCACAAACCGTGGGGTCACTTCCTTATCAACCCGCTTACCGATATCTTCTCCGATAGCACCTGGACGGGCCATGCGTAACTGCATTCCACCAGGGGTCAAATACCGTTCATAGGGAACCGTATCTTCTCCAAAGGCTTCGGTATATTCTTGACTATCGATCATGGCATCCACTAAGGCATAAAAGCCCTTCTTAGAAGCCAAATCAAAGTAAGCGTTCATCTCCTTACGACCGTAAGTAGGACGGCCTAAAAGACGACGGTGGATATATTCGATCGCTTTAACCACATAGAAAGGAGTCCAATAGGTCTTCAGGAATACTTCAGACTTCGCTAGATTTTTGATGAACTCTCGGAGGGTGATATCCCCATTTTCGAGCTTAATTTCAGCTACTTTTAACCGTTGTCCTTCATAGACATCTCGGCCAAATACTTGACGGTAAGCAGCGCGAATCACCGCTTGAGTGGAACTCTCACCGTATTTAACACTGGCACCGTTACTGCTACCAGGGAGTTCATTATTTAAGCGAAAAACTTTTGCCCCTAAACTACCAGGAAATTCACCCCGTGCAGCCGGGTTACTGTTTTGGTTATTAATACCAGGGCCACGGTGAATCAGAATCCGCTTGGTATCTTTACTGAAGGGAGCGGGACTGTTACTAGGATTACGGGTTTCTTTCGGGAAAATTGCCCCAAATTGAATTTCGAGGGGATCGTTTCCAGAACCGTAAACGTGCTGATCCGGTAAGGGTTGGTTATATTTAGCGAAGGTGGTGATAAACTGAGGAACCTTACGGAAGGGCGCACTGTAGTTAAACAGGTCTTGCTGCATTCCCCAGTTCCGACATTCTTGGGCTTCTTGTCCTAAACCGCGCAAGTAAGGGACGGTTTCTTCTCCAAAATAATCAGCATACTCTTGAGAATCCACTAACGCATCCACTAACGCAGCTAATCCACCGTCAGAGACGATAGAAAAGTAGTTTTGGACTTCTTCACGAGAACTCGGACCACGGCCTAAGATATGACGGAAGGCCAGTTCTAGGGCCCGACTATTGATGAAGGGTTCAAAGAACTGCTTACGATACAAAGGAGACTTACATAGTCTACGGACAAATTCTTTCATGGAGATGTCCCCATTTTTAACCTGAGATTCTAGGTAAGAAATGGATTGACTGTAAGCTTTGGTAATGTCTCGCTCGAATAGTTGACGATAAGCGGCTCTAATTATTTCTCCTTTCTCAAGAGAAGATAATCCCGGCTTCATCACGAATTTTTGACGGGTTACAGAGGCATTAAAGTAACTCTGAGGCAATTCTAACCCTTGTAAATCGTCAGAAGAGCGTTGACGTAACTTATTAGAGGGGGTCGGTGCTTTGAATTCTGTGATTAAGACATCAAAGTATTCCGTAACGATGGCTTGTGCGTCTGCATCTTGGCGAAAATACTCTCTCGAAGCTGCCCGCATTTCTTGCAGTGCCACTAATGTCGCATCCGTAGAACAAGCTCTTTCAATGATTTCTCTTAAACCACGGGTGTTAACCACGATGATGCTCGGATCACCGGCCACAATGGCATAGGTTACATATCTCAAGAACCAAGACATATCTCTCAAGGACTTCTGCATATTGCTTGGTCCATAGCGAGAAATGTTGATCGGACGAAATCCGGCGGGAATTGGTCCACTGGAGCTAAAAATGGAGCGTAACCCGCCGAAAAAGCCACCGCCACCGCTACCGCTTTCTACATAGGTAGTGGCTCCTGGTTGAGCGGTTTGGGTAACGCCGGCCATGGCCATTTCTTTTGGAGCTTCCACTGGGGGTTTTTCTAGATACGCCATGGGCGATCCCCCAGTGAAGATCCGGTTAGCTGCCCGCGACACAATTAAATCTGAATTGGCCGTTAAAATTTGGGCGATCGCCAGTCTCTTCTGTCCAGACTGGAAATAGGTAACTAATTCATTGAGTTCTGTCTTTGCTAAAAAGCGATCCTGTTGCTCAGCTTGACTGATGGCTGAGACGGGAACGGTTTGATACAGTTGGGGTCTTGCTAACGAGCTTCCACCACTTGCCTTTACACTCATTGGATTTCAACTATCTCCCATGAAAAAAATTGCTAATCTTCTACACAGAATAAGTGCAGATGTTCGCAACATCTTGATTAAAACCAGATGTTCTTAAAAAGTTAATCAGCATCTAGATTAAACTGTTTCGGGCTTTCTGAGGCGTTTTGTTACGAAATGTATCCTTTTTATCTTCATTATTCTTTATGTTGACAAAATTGCACTTATATGGGTTGCTGGTAATTTAGTAAAATTCGTCCTCATCTTCTAACAAATAGGCTTTTATTTCTTCAGCCGTTCCTTTTTTCCCTTGTCCTAATGATAAGGCTTTTAGGGTTTCTTCCCCATTTTTAGCAATTTCGGATCGTCGCTTATCAATTCTTTTTTTATGATCTGTTAATCCATCCATTTCTGTTGTCATAAATTCTTCATGAATGATGTTTATTTCTTTTACGATTTCAGGATCGCTTGCCATCATTTTTAACTGGTTTTGACCCATATCAATTTTGGAAATTATATAAACTAAGTTAACTTGACCGTTTAATTATATTTTACTCCAATTCATTATCATCCGGTAAATTTTCCATTTCTTCTGCAATTAAATCTTGAAACCCTTCTCCACAATGAACTTGTAAATGAATGGTTGCTGTTAACAACTCAGCTAAAATTTGCGCTTTTTGTTTAGGGGTAATATCAGGTAATTGTAGTTGATTAACTAAAATAACATCAGCAAACTTATAATTCGTCATAGACTGTATCTTCAGGATTATCCCAAACTTTATTAAAAGAAGACTCTGACAGTTGGGTTGAAGCTAATATAAGAGCTTGCTCAGCGTTTTCCGAGTTGAGAGAATCTATAAATTCCTCCACTTGTTGCATTTGTTTAAAAGATAAATGTTTGACTTTTTCCAAGAGTCTTTTTTCTAATATTTGATTAACATTCATTCTCTTGTTTAACTATAAAATGACTAAAGTTATTATATCATACTAATAAGGTAGGTTCTACAGTACATACTATGCTAAACTATCGGTCAAATGCCAAAACAATGACGCTCTATTTTTGAAGTTATTTACATTTCTAAAACCAAAACCGCAACGTTTTAAAACTTTCAATCTGTTATTAATTCCTTCCACGACTCAAGATCATCCCTTGACTGAAAAATTAAATGAAAAAATAGTATCCATTGGCATGAAACTTCGATTTCAAGAACTTAAAGAAACTTGGTTTAAGTCGCAGCTTAATCAATAGGAAGTAGAAAATTTGTGAAAAAAGAGGAGGGACTTCGATGAGTTTTCTTCCCCTTGGCAACTTGGGGATTATGCAACAGGAGTTCTCTTTTTGCATTTAAGATAGAAGATCACCGCGTTAGTTCCCAAAACTATGTCATCCTATGAACCCCTCCATCATAAATATCGTCCACAGACCTTTGCTGACTTAGTAGGACAAGAAGCGATCGCCACCACCCTAAGTAATGCGATCAACCGTCAACGCATTGCCCCGGCTTATTTATTCACCGGACCGAGGGGAACCGGCAAGACTTCCAGTGCGAGAATTTTAGCAAAATCCCTGAATTGTTTGGCGGTTGAGAGTCCCACTGCCTCCCCCTGTGGTCAATGCGAAGTGTGTCGGGCGATCGCCAGGGGGTCGGCGTTAGACGTGATCGAAATCGACGCGGCCAGCAATACGGGGGTGGATAATATTCGAGAAATTATTGAGCGATCGCAGTTTGCTCCGGTACAATGCCGTTATAAAGTGTATGTCATTGATGAATGTCATATGCTGAGTGTGGCTGCTTTTAATGCTTTATTAAAGACCTTAGAAGAACCACCAGAACGGGTTATTTTTGTTTTAGCCACCACCGATCCTCAACGGGTTTTACCCACCATTATCTCTCGTTGTCAACGGTTCGACTATCGCCGCATTCCTCTCGAAGCGATGGTTAAACACTTAACAGTCATTGCCCAAAAAGAACAGATCGAAATTGAAGCAGAAGCGTTAACATTAGTGGCACAAATCGCCAATGGTGGATTAAGAGATGCCGAAAGTTTATTAGATCAATTAAGTTTATTGTCAGGGATAATTACTCCAGAAAAAGTTTGGGATTTAGTGGGGGCTGTCCCCGAAAGAGATTTATTGTCTTTATTACAAGCGATTAACTCTAATAACCCAGAAATTGTGATCGAATCTTGCCGAAAATTGATGGATCGAGGGAGAGAACCTTTAGTTGTACTGCAAAATTTAGCGGGGTTTTATTTAAACTTATTAATTGCGAAAACTGCCCCCGAAAGATTGGATTTAGTAGCTGTCACTTCTACCACTTGGGATGATTTATGTACAGAAGCAAAACAATGGCAAACTGAAATCATTTTAAGAGGTCAACAAAAACTGAAAGAAAGCGAAGTCCAGTTAAAAAATACCACGCAACCTCGTTTATGGTTAGAAGTTACTTTATTAGGTTTACTTCCCGATGCTTGTACGGCAGAGGTTATTATTCAATCCTCCACTATTTCCACTAAAACTAATAGTAAGACTGAAACCAAACCAACCCCATTCCCCCCTCAGCAAAGACAGTCAAAAGTTACTGAAAATTTACACAATCAACGAATAGAACAGCGATCGCAACCGAATGAAACTGTTACTAATTACTCAGAAACAGCGATCAATAATGATAATCTTGATCTAGAAAAGATTTGGCAATTAGTCTTAGATAAATTACCGGTACTTTCAGCAGCATTAATCAAACAACATGGCTATTTAATTAATTATAAAGGTACCGTAGCAACCGTGGGAATTAAGGCGCAAAGACTCCTGAAAGCAGCGCAGGATAAACTCCCTCAAATTGAATCAGCGTTTGAAAAAGTTGTTGGTCATAAAGTTAAGGTTAATCTCCAAATTAGCCCCACTTCTAAAACACCTCAGAAATCTCATCATACTACGATCAAACCTCCTTCGGTTCCTTCTCAAAATAACCAAAATAAAGTACCTGAAAGGTCTAAACAATTAGATAATGATACTCAGACTGATCTTAATGATCAACCTGTCATTACTACAGAAAAAGAGGATAATCACCCCCAAGAAGAAGGAGAAGAAAGCACTAGTGTTTCTCCTATTCCCACAAGACAAGATCCTCCCACTGAGATAGAGGTAAATGAAGACAAAATCAAACAAGCTGTTGATCAATTTACTAAATTTTTCAAGGGAGAAATAATCACAGAATATGAAAATATTGCACAAAAGGAAAATAATTTATCAAGGCAACAATCTGATTCAAAAGACAAATCACTTCCCTTAGATATAAGTCCTAATAAATTCAACTTAGAAGAACAAATAAATGATAATATAAATAATAATTACTTAGATGAGGAACAACATAAAACCAGTATTAATCCCAAAAAGGTAGTCGGAAGACCCGAAATAACCAATAATGAAGAAGACCTAGACTTTTAAATTAATCTCTTATCGTATGGAATTAAACTAATGAATAAAATTAACTACCTAGCGGTTACCCTATTGATTGGATTTCTCAGTTCTTGTCAATCTCAACATACTACCATCTTTGAACAAGAAATGCTTAGTAAAGCTGAATCAGTTGATAATATACAAACTGAAACTTGGCCATTTGAACCCGAAAAGGATAACTATGATCAAAAGGCACTTTTAGACTTACGTTATCTTAATGAAAAAGTAGCAGGAGAAACAGGGTTTATTCGCTTATCTACTAATGGTAAAGACTTTGTTAAAGGGGATGGGAAATCTATTCGATTTTGGGCAGTTAATTCTGATGTTTGGCGAAAAAGCTATCAACAGTTAGAAGATAATGCTCGTTTTTTAGCAAAACGAGGGGTAAATATGGTACGTTGGCATGGTCAAATTGTGGATAAAAATGATAACAAAACCCTCAATAATATTGATAAAAAAGCCCGTCAACAACTCTGGCAATATGTAGCAGCAATGAAAAAAGAAGGAATTTATTTGACAATTTCTCCCTATTATGCTAATGCTTTAAAGCCTCAAGAAAATTGGTCAATCCCCCGTGATAGTAATAGCTTTAGTGGTTTATTATTTTTTGATCCAGAGTTACAAAAAGCTTATAAAAACTGGTTAAAAGAGTTACTAATACCAGTAAATCCCTACACAGGAATTGCTCTAAAAGATGACCCTGCGATCGCTATTATTCAACTACAAAATGAAGACTCTTTATTATTTTGGACATTTAACAATTTAAAAGGACGAGATTTGGACTTATTAAGTAATCAATATCGTAATTGGTTAGTCAAAAAATATGGTTCCTTAGAGCAAGTTATAAAAGCATGGAAAAATGTTTCTATTGACGGAGAAAATATCCAACAAGGAAAAATCAAATTTTATCCTATTTGGCATTTAACCAAATCAGCAAATTCCAATAGTGGAAAAGGTAAAAGATTAGCAGATCAAATGCAATTTTTAACCGAAACTATGTCTAATTTTAATCAAGAAATGAAACGATTTTTAAGGGAAGAAATTGGTGCCAAACAATTAATTAATGCAGGAAACTGGAAAACTGCCGATCCCATTAAATTAAATGATGCAGAACGTTATTCTTACACGGTAACAGAAGTTATCGGAGTTAATCGTTATTATAATGGTGGAATTCATCAAGGAAAAAAATCAGGTTGGGCAATTATTAATGGCGATAAATTTACCAATCGTTCCATTTTATTTGACCCTTATTCCTTCCCGTTAAACCTTAAACAAGTTGCTAATCATCCTATGATTATTCCCGAAAGTTCTTGGGTTCCTCCCCTGGGTTATCAATCAGAAAGTCCTTTTTTAGTCAGTATTTTTCAATCATTAACTGGTATTGATGGGTTCTATTGGTTTGCCATGAGAGAACCCCAATGGAGACAACCTTCTTCTGCAAATGGATATCTTCCTTCTTTGGGTAAATGGGTAATTAATACCCCAGAATTACTGGGAAATTTTCCTGCTGCTGCGTTGATGTATCGTCAAGCTTATATTAAACAAGGGGAACCTATTATCCAAGAAAATCGCCCATTAACAGATTTATGGAATCGTCAAATACCCATCATTTCCGAAACAAAAAGTTTTGATCCCAATCGTGATCAAAACTCTGAACATAATAATAACCCAATCAATAATAAAATTCATCCTTTAGCTTTTTTGGTGGGTCCGGTAGAAGTTACTTATGGTAACAATAAAACTAATAAAGTAGTTGACCTTGAAAAATACATTAATGAACAAGAAAAAACTGTCCGCTCTATGACTGAGGAAATCACTTGGAATTATGAAAAAGGTATTTGTTTTTTAAATGCCGCAAAAGCTCAAGGTGTAACAGGATTTTTAAAGCAAGTGGGAGAAATTAAATTAAAAGATATAACCATTAAATCCAATAATCAATATGCCACAATTATAGTCGTTTCTATGGATAATAAACCCATCAAGCAATCAGGAAAAATATTGGTACAAGTAGGAACAATTGCCCGTCCGACAGACTGGAAACAACAAGCAAGCACTTGGAAAGATAACAAAGATAATTTACAACAAGGATTTGAAATTATTAATTATGGTCAAGCCCCTTGGAGACTAGAAAACAACGATATTCACTTAACCCTTAATAACTCAAACCTCACCAAAGCGATTATATTAGATGCCAATGGTTTAGCTAAAGAAACGATTAACTTAAAGAAAAATCGCTCTCAAGTTTCGTTACCATTTCCTGTCGATGCCAAATATGTTATTCTTGAATAATATCAACCAATAAGTTATATTATTCTTATAGGTTTATCCCTATAACTTAACTTCCTATGTCCTCTCCTCAAACTGTTTGGATCGCTCGTCATGGAAATCGTCTTGATTTTGTTAAACCGGAATGGTTTAACACGGCTCAAAGACGTTATGATCCCCCGTTATCAGAAGATGGTTTTCTTCAGGCTAAACAATTAGCAAACCGACTAAAAAAAGAGAACATTAGTCATATTTTTGCTTCTCCTTTTTTACGCACAATACAAACCGCTTCAGAAGTGGCCAAAATCCTCGATCTTCCTATTAAATTAGAAGCAGGAATTGGAGAATGGCATAACCCCCATTGGATGAGTGAACCCCCCGAAACTCACCCAAGAGAATTATTAGAAAAAGACTATCCCTATATTGACTGGAGTTATTCTTCTTATCTCGCCCCTGAATATCCAGAAATGGAAGTAGCCATGATGCAACGAATGGCTAACGTTGCCCAACAATTAGTAAATAATTACAGTGAGGATATCTTATTCGTTGGACATGGGGCCTCTGTGATGGGATTAACCGAAGGATTAACCCAAGAATCTCCTACTTTTAGACCCTCCCTATGCTGTTTAGTAAAGTTAGTCAAAATAGATAAGGGATGGGATATGGAACTAGGGGGAGATACCTCCCATCTTAGTGACACTGAAAAAGAACTGCGTCTTGTTTAAATACTATCAGTTATGTATCAAAAACTCTTATCAATTATCCTTTTTTTAGGCATCACAGGAACTCATCTATCTGCTATGGCAGAAAATAACCCCTTAGCACCCTATCGCTGGCAAAATCGACTGTTATTGGTGTTTGTTCCTGATATTGAAGATGAACGTTTAACCTCCATGAAACAGACATTCAATCAAGTTGAATGTGAATTTCAAGATCGAGATTTATTGCTCGGGGTATTCACCCGTAATGCCACCAGTCGCATTGGGGACGATCTTATTTCATCCTACGATCAAGCAGAACTACGAGCAAAATATGGGGTTAAATATAACGAGTTTGCTGTTATTTTAATCGGCAAAGACGGACAACCCAAACGACAATTATCTGACGTTCCAGAAATGGAGAATATTTTTGGACAAATTGATACAATGCCCATGCGTCGACAGGAAATGGCTAACCGTCCCCATGCCTGTAATTAGCTAAAGATGGACTTTTTCAGACCACCGTTGACGATAAATTTCGTAGAGATTAATAGCAGCAGCCACCGACGCATTTAAACTGGGGGTTTTCCCGTCTAACGGAATAGAAATTAACTCATCACAACAGCGTTGCGTCAACAAACTTAAACCATTACCCTCTGAACCAATCACTAAACCGATGGCACCGCGAAAATCGAAGTCTTGTAACCGTTTGCCTCCCTCCGCAACGGTTCCATAGATCCAAAACCCTTCCCCTTTGAGGGTTTCTAGGGCGCGACTTAAATTAACCACCCTCGCCACTGGAAAGGATTCTAAAGCCCCGGCTGACACTTTAGACACCGTTGAGGTGACCCCCGCAGCCCGTCTTTGGGGTATAATCAACCCTTGAGAGCCCAACGCTTCCGCCGTGCGGATAATTGCCCCTAAATTGTGAGGATCGGCGATACCATCGGCGATGACAATGACCGGTTGATCGCTGTTGGCCTTGGCTTGAGCAATTAACGCTTCTAATTCATGGTAGCGATAGGGGGCAACCTGGGCAGCGATACCTTGATGAGTGGCACCATTGGTGATTTGGGTTAGCCGTTGCAAAGACACCTCGTCGATGACAGTCCCTTTGGCTTTTGACCCTTGTATTAAGCCATGAAAACGAGGGTCATAATGTAGTTTGTTGGTGATCCAAATACGATTGAGTTGACGATCGCTTTCTAAGGCCGCTAAGACCGAATGACGGCCATAAATGAGATCAGCGTCGGTTTCTTCGGGAAGGGGGCGGCCCTTGGGTTGAGGACTCCTGGAAACGATGGTTTTTCTCTCTGAAAACTTACCCCTTCTTGGGTTATGGCGATCGCTTCGGGGAATAGGTTTATTGGGCATAATCTTTTAGGGAATAAGGGTTTCCAGTAGTTCGTTCAAACGATGAGTATCCTGTAAATATAAATAACCAATTAACGTTTCTAAACTGGTAGCTTGTTGATAAATATCTCGTGGCAGACGACGGGGACACCCCTTGGCAGCATTACGTCCCCGTCGAACAATATCTTGTTCAACAGCCGTTAAGTAAGGGGTTAGTCTTTGCAGGGCTTCGGCTTGGGTTTCTGCCCTCACTTGAGCCACCACTTGATTATGATAGTCCTTAACTTTGCGCGGAGGAAATAAATAGCAAGTCCGCACATACAGTTCATAGACCGCATCACCAATGTAAGCTAAAAAGGTGGGGGACAATTGACTAATGTTGTCATAGTCTTTCGACTCCATAGTCACCTGAAAATTGACCCCAGGACGATGTTGACTCATGGGATTCGATAATGGGGACTGAAATCAGCCAAGATAGATTGAGGATCAATTCTCACTATTTTTTCTTGTTCTTTAAGTTAGCAATAGCATCTTCCAAACTTGTTTGTAGGGATAAGAATTTTTCGAGACGTACCAGTTTAACGGTTTGGGTAACCCTTGGGTTGGTCACCACTTGTAAGGTTCCGTTATTGTTTTGGGCCTGTTTGACCAACTGAACTAATGCCCCCAGTCCCGAACTATCGATAAAATCGATTTGAGAAAGCACGAGAATAATATCTTCTGGCCCCTCATCGATATATTGACCAACGACTTTACGAAATACGGGTTCAGAAAAGGCATCTAATAAGCCAGTTAATCGGAAAATTTGATAGTTACCTTTAACTTCGTGAGTTCCCCTTAAACTCACGGTTAGGTTTAATTGCTCAGGAATAGTTTCCTCCTTAACCTTAGTGGCACAATTTTGTCAAAACTGCATTATAACTTGTTATGAACCCCATTGGCTTAGTTGAATTGCTAAGTTATTCTTAATTTTTGACGGTTTAAGAATGGGCTAAGGTTAAGAGTCCTTTGGGGGGATTGATTTCTATTCGGTTGTTTTCTAAATCTACCACTGGAACGATTTCGTAAACAAAAGGAATCAATACTTTTTTGGCTTTGCTTTCTGGGTCAATTAATTTTATTTCTAATAAATCATTCCCAGCCGTAAATAAGTCTACCACTGTACCAATTAATTTTCCTGTTTGTTGCTCGTATACTTCTACATCAATTAATTGTGAAACATGATACTCATCTTCATCTAGTTCAGGTATGGTTTCATCAAGAATTAAGAGTTTATAGCCCCGTAATGTTTCTGCTTCGTTTCTATTATTTATACCTTCTAAACGAATAATATAGATATTTTTGCCAGCAACCCCTTTACCGCTCATTAATTCAACCGGTTCAGTTGCTCGACCGTTAGGAGATTGTAACCAACGTTGTCCTGGTTTTTCAAATCTTTCAGGAAAGTCTGTACTAGAAACAACCTTTAATTCTCCTTTAAGTCCTCTTGGTCCAACAATCGTCCCAATTTCTAACCACTTATTTTTATTTTTTTCCATTGATTGCCGTATTATTCTGATACGTTTAATTATAATCGATAAAAAAGCTTGTTTTGTAGGACAAAAACACAAGCAATCATTAAAAAAATTCCCAAAACCCGAATTTTGAGCAGTTTTTTCCCGAAACTGAACCCACAAAACTGCATCCCATCAGTTAAAATCTGGAGTGGTGAGTGAGTGAGTTAACAACATGGTCAAAAAACAGTATCAGTATGGGGGACTGTTGCCCTCTTTGGTGAGTTTGAACTGGATAATCATCTCCTTGATAGGGTGTTTGCCAGGAATGGGACAACCCTCCGATCTAGAAGCCATCCCCCCCTTAGAACCCTATCTAGACGAAGAATATAGAGGGTCTAGATCATCTACAGAAACAGAATATACCCTAGGGGCCGGTGATGTCATTAGAGTCACTGTATTTCCTGTAGAAGAATTTAGTGGAGAATATCAAATCTTAGTAGATGGAACCCTATCCTTACCCTTATTGGGGAATTTTTCGGTGGAAGGATTGACCTTAAGCCAATTAACAGAATTTCTCACCCAACAATACACTCAATATGTGAAACGTCCCTCTGTAACCGTTGGTTTAATCTCGCCTCGTCCCTTAAAACTAGCCATATCAGGGGAAATCAATAGTCCGGGTTCCTATCTCCTTCCCATCGAAGGAGGACAAAAATTTCCCACCGTCACCCAACTCATTCAACAAGCAGGGGGACTCACCACCGTAGCGGATCTCGGAAAGGTACAAATTAAACGAGAATTTAAGGGAGAAAACCTGGTTTTAACCCTCAATTTATGGGATTTAATCAAAGACGGTCAACTTAAACAAGACATTACCCTCAGAGACGGGGATCAAGTCATTATTCCCACCCAAGCAACCATTGATCTGGCCCAAACGCGCCTCCTCTCAGACGCCAACTTTGGCATTACCGCTAACCAAGAAATTAATGTGGCTGTGGTAGGGGAAGTCTATCGTCCAGGGTCCTATCGTGTCATCCCAGAGAGTAACACCGTTACTGGTTCTCAGGGAAACATTCGCCGACAACCCCCTAGACTAACCTTCGCCGTTCAATTAGCTGGTGGTGTTAAACCCTTAGCTAATGTTCGTGATGTGGAACTGCGTCGCTATAACCGCGATGGTTCTCAACAAATTATCAGCGTTGATCTCTGGAATTTGCTGGAAACGGGCGACATTGAAGAAGATATTATCTTGCAAGAAGGGGATACTATTATTATTCCTACTGCCGAAAATTTGCCCTCAGAAGAATCAGAACCGTTAGCTGCAGCCAGTTTTTCCCCTGGAGTCATTCGTATTAATGTGGTGGGAGAAGTGAGAAGTCCAGGAACCATTGAAGTTCCCCCTAATACCCCTTTAAATCAAGGCATTTTAGCAGCCGGCGGTTTTGATAAACGACGGTCTAACAGTGCGACTATCGAGTTAGTGCGTTTAAATCCCAACGGAACGGTAACCAAACGGGATATTGATATTGATTTTGCCCAAGATATTGCTGAGGGGGATAATCCTATCCTCAAAAATAATGACGTGGTTATTGTTAACCGCAATCTCTTAACGGTGGCTTCTGATACCCTAAGCACCATATTTAGTCCCATTGGGGCTTTGACCGGCTTTATTAACTTTTTCTATCTATTTGATCGAAATTAATGGTCAGCCTCAAGATTGATATTTGGGCCGTCCTAAAGTGGTGATATAAATCACCGCTTCATCTTCGGGGATACCCAAAACTTCATTCACTTGATCGTCAAAAAATCCCCCAATTCCACTGACTCCCAACTTGAGATGGATGGCAGCTAAATTTAATCTTTGCCCTAAATGACCTGCGTCTAAATGTAAATAACGATAAACGCGATCGCCGTATTTTTCCACTGCTTTTTGTAAGTCGGCGGTATGAAAAATAATTGCCCCAGCATCCCTACCCAAATCCTGTCCTAAGCAGAGATAATGCAATTCACGTCGGAAATTTTTAAAGCGAATTTGTCTTAATTCCTCTGCTTTGGGCGCATAATAATAACAGCCAGATTCCAGGCCATCTACCCCAGAAACCGCCACAAACGTTTCAATTAAACCCAGATCAAAATAGTCAGGACTCTTATCAAATCCTTGGGTGACATAATCTTGAGGTTGATAGGTAAAATGTAAGAGGGCTTTTAGTTCTTCTAAAGTCAAGTTTTCCCCTGTATAAGCCCGTGTAGACCGTCGTTTTAAAATGGTTTTTTCTAGAGAATCTAGGTTATTTCCCCAGTCCATCGTTGAGGTTGCGGTGGAAACTTTTAAACAAAAGGGAAAATTATATTTATCTTCTAAATTATTGATTTGATTTTCTATTTCTTTAAGTTTATTTTCCTCTAATTCTTGAATTTCTGTTGCTTGATGAAAATAATGTAATAAATCGCCGTCAGAAACATCAGGGTAATCTGTTTTGATCTTGGAAGGTAAAGCCGTCGGTTTAAATGCCTTGACAGTTTCACTATTTTCTGATAATAAATCCGTCAAAGGAATGACGGTAATCACCCCTTCTTCTTCGGGATTAAAATAAAATAATTCATTGACCAAATGATCCACAAACCCACCGATTAAATGGGGGCGATAATCGGTCATAGCACAGGCTAATTCAATGTTACCTAGTAAATGACCCGTATCTAGACAAATACGCCGATAAGCCCGATCTTCGTACCGCCAGGAAGACCGATAGAAGATGGCGGTTGTGACGATCGCTAGTTGACTATTTTCTAACCCTTGATGCCAAAAACAAGCGGATTGTAAATTCTCCCAAACCTCACTATCCCAAAAATGTAATAAACTGTGACTTTGGGGTTGATAGTTATAGAGTCCCGCCGGTAACAATGGGGTTCCGCGAGAAACCAAATAAACTTCTGCGGGGTACAGTCCACCAGCAGAAGGGGCCGCCCTTAAATACACAGGACTGCCCATGGTGGGAATTTTAGCAGTTAGGCCATAACTACAACCAAACAGGCGTGATAGTCTCCGCCATTGTATGGCATGGGGAACATCGGGTAATTTTGCCGATAAATAGGGGGTAAGATCGTAGGATTTGCCAATTTTATACGCTTTAAAAGGAATGGGTTGTTTTGACCAATCTAATCCTTTGTTCTTACTAGCGATGGTTTTGGGATCGTACTTTGTCCGTTGATGGTAGTGGGTGGCAATGGAGTTTGACAAATCCGGCATAAATGTTCGTTGAGTCTTGATGCGTCCATTTTAATTCTAACCTTCTTCTATGGTAGGGTTGTTCAGGCACTATGGTTTTTTTGGCCTTTTTGCCCTTAAATATTATTCATTGGGTAAATTTAGGAGAACATAATGGAGTTATTAGCAGCCCTTAATTTAGAACCGATTTTTCAATTGACCTTTGTTGGGTTAATCGTCATTGCTGGCCCTATTGTTATCGCTGTGTTGGCGTTTCGGGGTGGTGATCTCTAAGATCACATCTAACCTCAATTTTTCTTGCTTTTAATGCCTTCCTGAACTCAGGAAGGTATTTTTGGTAACCAATTCAGCCGCGAGAAATACCCGGTTGAACAAGGAAGCCCGCACAGGTTTCATCCGCAAGAGCAGGTCTTGCTTGAGGTACGAAAATCGAGGGATGAAGGCCAGACCCGCAGTTACTGGGGGACTTCAGATTGCCAAATATACTTGTTGATAATTCTACCTTGAATTGTTTACGAAGAAGATTTTAGATTTTTGACTATTCTTCAGGGGGAATTTGTTCGCGGGTAATAATAATCATTTCAAAAAAATCTTTAATTCTTTGGGGTTCAAAAGGAACAATTCCCTCTTCTCCAAAATAACGATTAACAATTTCTACATAACGAGAATCCCCCCGAATATAACCATCCATCATTTTACCGATGGTAAAGTTGACTAAGTTTAGAAAGGTAGAATCATGTTCGGGAACCATACAAGCGATTCCATGTCTAAAATAAGACTGATTAGGAACTACTTTATACTCATCAGGTTGCTCTAAGGTTTGTCGCATTCCTTCTAGAATCGTTCCATCGAAAGCAAATCCATCCACTTCACCATCTTCCACGGCCTTAATTCCTGCTTCTATACTATCAACTTTAACAATTGTTACTTGAGATTCAATCACTTTAATGGACTCTGGACTCAAAGTATTTTCAACGATGGCAATTCGTTTATTTTTAAATGAGTCTGGAGAGGATAAGTTACTCTCTTCTTTCACGAAAACTTTAATCCCAGAAATACCATAAGCTAAAGAAAAATCTACAAATCTATCCCGTTGCCAGGTGAAAGTTGTATCACAAGCAATATCAACTTCTCGATTCAAAACACTGGTAATTCTTTCCTCTAAAGTATCATCAACAACTACCTTGATTTTAACATCTTTTCCTAGTTCTTTCTCTAAAGTTTCCCTGATTAATTCGACGATTTCTATAGAATACCCTGTTAATTCATCTTGATCATTTACATAGGCAAATGGGACTAAATCAATTCTCGTGCTAACATTTAAAGTCCCTGTTCTTGCTACTCTTTCTATGACTGTCTCCGCTAAACTTTGACTAGGCATCGTTAAAGCAGTCAGAATAGTCAGGGCAATTAATGGTAGTTTGCTATACATGATTTTTGATCCTACTAGAAACAGTAGAATTGTTACTCAATTTTAGTCAAGCTGTAAATAAAAGGTAAACAAATTTAACAATAATGGCAATGGAAGTCTTTTTTTTGCTACAGTGCTGAATAAGATTGTATCATAGGGTAAAAAATCGCGCCAATGACCACAAAAATCACGTTTATGGGTTTTTTATTAGCTGTCTCAACCTTAAGCGTTTCGGCAGTAAGTGCTAGTGATCACAATCCTAGTAGTCATGACAGTTCTAATCATCTTGAATATCGTCTATCTCGTCTTAGCCAAGCAATAGAAAAGCGAGCAATGGAAACCATACAAACTTCACCAATAGAAGGGGAAAACGTATTAGTCAGAGGTTTTGCCAATCGTAGTGGGGGTGGTGGTTTTGCCAATCGTGGAGGAGGAGGAGGTTTTGCTAATCGTAGTGGGGGTGGTGGTTTTGTCAATCGCAGTCCTTGGCGAAATGGTGGTAGTTTTTATAACCGTTATTAATCTATTGAACAGTTATTGTTTACAATAATATTTGAGTGTTTATTATTTAGTTTCAGGAGAACTTAATTTTGCAGATTATCACAAAAATTACTTGTGTTGGTTTTATGTTAGCGGTATCCACTTTAACCGCTTCTGTCGCTAAAAGTCATGGTACTTTCTCAGATAATAACTTAACCATAGAAAATCGTCTCTCTCGCTTAACAGAAGCGATGGAAGAAAGAGGGATTGATGTTTCAAGTGAACCAACGAATGATTTAATCGCAAGGGGTTGGGCCAATGGCCGTCGAGGAAGTTGGGGTAATGGATATCGGGGAGGTTTTGCCAATCGTCATGGTGGAGGGGGTTTTGTTAATAGAAGTCCTTGGCGTAATGGTGGAGGATTTTATAATCGTTACGGTGGAGGCGGTTTTGTTAATCGGTGGTAAGGAGAAAAAATGACAACCAATTTATCTATAAATACCAATAAGAACGAGTCTATAGATGTTTCATCTTTTGGTCCAATTAATTTAGTTGTGATTCAGCCGACTCCCTTTTGTAATCTTGATTGTGATTATTGTTATTTGCCGAATCGAGATTTAAAAGAAAGGTTATCTCTTGATTTAATTGAACCAATTTTTAAAGAGATTTTTACCAGTCCCTTCCTAGGAGACTTTCTTGATATTTGTTGGCACGCAGGGGAACCTTTAGCAGTTCCCATTTCTTATTATCAAGAAGTATTTAAAAGAATTGAAACTACGGCTCAAAAATATAATACTAAAGGAGTTCCTGTTTATCATTCGATTCAAACTAATGGTATTTTAATTGATCAAGCTTGGGGTGATTTTTTTAAAGCATCTAATATGTGTGTAGGAATTAGTCTTGATGGTCCCGATTTTTTACATAATTCTCATCGTAAAACTCGGACAGGTTTAAACAGCCATGAAAGTGTCATGCGAGGGATTCGTTGTTTACAAAAAAATGACATTTATTTCAACATTATTGCTGTTATTACTCAAGATTCTCTAGACTATGCCGATGAAATGTTTAACTTTTTCTGGGAGAATGGCATCACTGATGTCGCATTTAACATGGAAGAAACAGAAGGAATTAATGAAAACTCTTCCTTAGATAAAGTGGGAACAGAACAAAAATATCGTCAGTTTATGAGGCGATTTTGGGAATTAACTAGCCAAACCAATGATCAATTTAAAGTGAGAGAGTTTGAGGCAATTTGTGGGTTGATTTGTGATAACCAAAGATTAGCAAAAACTGATATGAATCATCCTTTTGCTATTTTAAATATCGATTATTTGGGAAATTTTTCTACTTTTGATCCCGAATTATTATCAGTTGACATTAAACCCTACGGAAAATTTATTTTAGGTAATGTGTTAACCGATAGTTTAGAATCGGTTTGTGATAGTGAAAAATTCAAGCAAATTTATCAGGATATGAGACAAGGGATTAATAAGTGTCGCCAAAGTTGTGATTATTTTGGTGTATGTGGTGGCGGCGCAGGAAGTAATAAATATTGGGAAAATGGCAGTTTTAATTCCACAGAAACCCAAGCTTGTCGTTATCGGACAAAAATCGTTACAGATGTGGTTTTGGAAGCCTTAGAAAACTCCTTTGGGATTGATTAGTTACTCTTATATTGAACTTAGATCAGTCAATGTTTTCAGTTTTATTATAGTTCTTTGCTTGGGGTTTAACGGAGATTTTTATTGTTTTGATTACACTTCAAATATTTGCTTAGCTGTTAATTTTAATTTAGGAAAAAGGGACGATTTAATTTCGTGTTCTTCTGTAAACTCTGTTACTTCATAAAATCCAGAAACTAACAATAAAATTGATACTTTTTTTGCCTCTGGATCAATAATCCAATATTCAGGAATCTCTCTTACTGCATACTCAGAACGTTTATAACGATAGTCATCATCGGCATTATTAGGACTCACTATTTCTACGGCTAAAAGGGGAGGTGTTTCTAAAACGGCTGTAGACATTTCCCTTATTTCTTGACACTGAGTTTCGGATAAAATGACGACATCAGGAATTCTTGATTTATTCTTGGCCGTTCTTACTCCCACAGTCCCTGGCATCACTTTCCATTGCTGTTTGATTCGATCAATTTCTTGCTCTAAAATCTTAAAAATAAAGTGCAAAATTAGTGCATGAAACCCACTTGCTGTTGGCATAAGTTTTAAGTCTCCATTGACCAATTCATACTTATTATCTGTTCCATCATCATATGTTAAGTATTCTTCAAAAGAATAGATTTTAGTGCTTAATTGAACCATTTTTGCTGTTCTCCTCCTATGATAATGGTGGGGTATGTCAACTATTCTGATTATAGTCATTGCTCATCCTACGGCTTAAAGTTGATAAACAATTCCTTTTTGTCAAGCCTATTTTACAATTCTTATTTATGGTTTATCTGTTCTAATTTAAAAAACTTGGTTAAATTGGTTATTATCGAAGCGATCGCTAACCAGTTGAAAAACGAAAACCCTTATCAGAACTGGATTTAAGGACTTAATAGAAGTTTTGGTTATAAAAAAGCTCATCGTATATCATAGATACTATAACACGAAAATAAGCAAAAGTCAAAAATCTGGCAAATTTTAGCAAAATCAGGGAAAACAAAAATTTCATTAACGCTTGTAACAAGGCAGTTTATATAAAAATATTCAATAATTTTAATAATATTTGATAAGTTTAGCTTAACAAAAAAGGTATCTTTGCTATCTTCAAAAAGTCTTGTTATAGTAAGGGAAAATGATCAAAAAAATTAGCATAAAAATAGTAACTTTAGCAAACTTATGATAGAACGAAAACAGCAAAATCTAGGAAAAAAAGTATCAATAATTGGTTGTGGTTATGTAGGTAAAGCAGTAGCAAATTATTGGTATAAAAAAGGATATTTTGTAACAGGAACAACCACAAGAGAAGAGAAAATTTCAGAGTTAGAAAGTATAACCAATAATTGTATTGTTACCACAGGAGAAAACTTACAAGGAATAGAAACAGTTATCAGAGATCAAGAGACTATTTTAGTTAGTATTGCACCCATTAGCGATCGCCAAGTTGATGCAGAAGCTTATGCACAAACCTATTTACCTACGGCCAAAAATTTAGTTAAAGCACTAGAAAACAATTCAACTGTTAAACAGGTTATTTATCTTAGTAGTGGTTCTGTTTATGGGGATAAAAAAGGGGAATGGGTGGATGAAACTTCACCGTTAGATACTGATAGTGAGTATAGCCAAATATTAGTGGATGCAGAAAACGTTATTTTAGGGTTAAACAAAGAAACGATTAAAGTTTGTTTATTGCGTTTAGGGGGAATTTACGGACCGAGAAGAGAGTTAGATAAAAGAATAGGAAGACTAACAGGAAAAACCTTGCCAGGAAGTGGAGAAAATTGGACAGGATGGATACATTTAGATGATATTGTAGAAGGGATCGAATTTGTTCATGAAAAGGGTTGTCAGGGGGTTTATAATCTAGTTAACGATGTGAAATTAACCAGTAAAGACTTGTGTAATTTAATCTGCGATCGCCAACGATTAAAACGAGTTTCTTGGGATGGGAGTAAACCCCCATTTAGTGCTTTAAATGCGCGAGTTGATAACAGTAAAATAAAACAAGAAGGATATCAGTTTATTTATCCTGATACCCTAATTTAGTCATGAATAATTATTGGTTCAACTCATAGTGTTCGAGAGTTAAAGATTGGAACTTTCCAGAAGCGTCATAATTCGCTATTAATTGCTGCATTTCTTGTTCATTAATCAACCAATTAACCAGACAAAACACAGGAGATCCAAGAGATACTTTTTCAGGACAACTAATAGAAACACCATCGGGTAAATAGAACAATTGATGACCTTCTTTACTCCAAGTAAATTGAGCATTCACAGGTTCAGAAACTTGTAAATCAGCCGTCATACTGATAGACGTTCCTTGTAAATTTTGGCTTAACTCCCTTGAGGGTAATTGTTCTAATTCTGTAGACCAAAAAGAGGAAGGATAACCAGTGGAATCTTCGCGAATATTAGCGGTTCTCATCAGGTTTCCTTTGTCATCATAAACAATACCCACACTATGTCTAAGATGCTGATATCTGAAAAACAATTCCATGCCAAAAGGGGAACCTTCTTGCAATTGAGTTACGGCCCACGCGGCATGGCCAGATGGGAAGAAATACCCCCGCATTGACTCAGCTTGTGGATGAAACATTCCATCTTCTAAACTATTTTCTGTTTGATTATAATGCCAACTTTCTTTTTTAATATCATCCTCAGTGTACATATACTTATTCAACTGATAAATTTCTGTTTTATCAGCATTACTTTCAAAATGTCTGAGACTAGGAAATGATTGTAAAACCTCTCCTGTTGGCGTATATCGAGTCCAGAGGCCATGCCAATCATACAAGTGTTGATCGGTTAAATTTTTCCAATTTTGTACTTTAAGATCCATGATTTTGAGTTCCTCCAATAAACTTGTCTATTGTCAGTTAATGACGAGTATAAGCTCGTTCAAACTTAATTTTAACTTGTTCTGCAACCACTGCGAAAGAAACGGACAATATAGCAGTAGCAACCAGAAAATATTTAAGCGAAGAATGATCTAATATCAAAGCGATCGCCGCTAAAATAATGGCTAATCCGATGAAACCTTGCTTGATTTTTTTAGTGTTTTCATAAGCTTGATTACAAGAACCACAAATTTGTGTATGACGAGTTAACCGAGTTCCTTGATCAATCTTTTTGGGTTCAATATTGTAAGAAGTTTCATAACCCTGATAAAACGGCAATAACTGACCATAGTTATCCAACCATTTACGATATTCAACCACAAAAATATCAGATGTTTTCAGGGGTAAATAAAGGTCTTTGAGACTTTTTTCTAGACGATTGATTTGTATCTGTTGTCCAACCACAAGAGGTAAATCTTCTTCCAAAAATTTGTTTCTAAACCAATGTTCAAACCAGCGAGGTTGCAGTTTAAATTTCCAGGTTGGAGTATTATTATAATTTCTAATAAGAATTCGACAGGAACCCTTTCCTGACGGTAAAGAATAAAGTGCAGCACCTCCGATACGTTGTAGCCTTTCATTCCTATAGGTGACTAAATTAGGCGCAATAAAATTTAAGCTTGTCCAATGTTTATTAGGGGTTTTGGTTAGAGAATATCTGCCTTTAATTCCTTTAACAGATACTTTCATAATTTCCATGGCTAAAGGTTGAGCTAATTCCTTCATTTTCCATGATCCATTATGACTGATAAAAATATGTGAAGGATCAATAACATTTTCAATAAAAAAAGTTTGATCGTAAGGAAGATCCATCACATAATCTGAACTAACAACCCTAGGATTATCGAAATCAGCAACCGTTGGAATCTTATTTTGATCTGCTGTTTCTAAGTTTCCTGCCCAAATCCAAACCATTCCTTGAACTTCAGCCACAGGATAAGATTGAATGCAAGCAGTTGCAGGTATTTTTGTCTCTTTTGGTAGTTGAGGAATATGTAAACATTGACCCTGATCACCAAACTGCCAACCATGATAAGAACATTCTATTTTGCCATCAATTATCTCTCCATCTGAGAGTTTAGCAGCGCGATGGGGGCAAAAATCTTTGAGACAGATGAGTTTACCTTCGTTGTTTCTAAATAACACTAAAGGTTCATCGTACAAAGAGAAAGCATAGGGGCAATCTTTTACTAAGTCTTGAATAAAGGTAACAGGATACCAGCATTCTTTTGGGTTAAACTGTTCTTTTCCTTCTGGTGTAGATAAGGGTTGGGTTGGCTTTTCTGTTGCTGATGAATGGGAAATCGAGGTCATAAGCAATCTTTAATACTTAAGATGAAAAATTATCAGAATATGTCTATAATATAGCCAAGATTAAATAAATAGACTCAATTTCCAAAAACTCTTAGAATTATGACACAAAAAGTAGCCATTGTTACAGGGGGAACGCGGGGGATTGGTTTTGGTATTTCGCAACAATTAGCAGCTGATGGCTATAACCTGATTATTGGCTTTAATAGTAATGAAACTGCAGCCAATGAAGCTAAAAACACTTTAGAAAAGGATTACAATGTGACTGTTTATCCCATTAAAGGGGATTAGGAGTTACGCATTGACAAATTAACTTGAATATGGTGGAATTGAAAGTGAGATAATGAATAAAATGGTAGAAAATTCCCTTGTCTATATTATTACATATATCAAAGCTTATGGAGATGTTTTAGCTTCTAATAACGTCCAAAAATAGCCATCTGGTGCAATAAAAGAAAAACTTTTTTCACCAAATTCATTAATAATAATTGGAGTGATTTCTCTTGCTTCACTTTCTGTTACTTTTTGATGGTAAAAATTAATATTAGTTACCTGCAATGTATATAAAGATAATCCTAAACAACCAGGCCGAGAATAGCTATGTTTATTCTCTAAATTTCCTTCAAACCGTAACATCTCAAAATTTCCTGAACGAACATCATTTTTATGTTTCAAATCATACCCAGGTGCAATAAAATAATAGTTGAACATTTTTTCATTGGGATTATCTTTTTTCACGTCTAAAAGATGACGAGAAGCAGCATTATATCCACTTTCAACATTATCCACAATACGAACCAATCCTAAGACTTGATCGTAAAAATCTACTGTTTCATCCTCGCAATCAACAATCAATCCAGCATGAACAAATTCTGAACCTTTAAACTGAGAATTAGGGTTAATAATCCCAGAATTTGGTCGATGATAATCATGACGTTGAAAGATAACTTGTCGGGTTAAGGGTTGGATAACTAGCATTTCATGAACACAAGGATTAACATCATGAAATGGGGTAAAATTATCGAGACGATTAATTAAATTGCGTTGAGGAGGAACATAATAAATAGGGAGTCCTAAATCTTGGCTATCTTCAGCATGATTTGCAACATTAAATACATCTAAACATAATGAGGTTCC
Source organism: Crocosphaera sp. (assembly GCA_030066295.1). Classification (GTDB taxonomy): domain Bacteria; phylum Cyanobacteriota; class Cyanobacteriia; order Cyanobacteriales; family Microcystaceae; genus Crocosphaera. Next base: position 6,946 of record JASJBX010000007.1, on the reverse strand, counting down.
CCAACGACTTCCTATTACTTTTAAAGGGGTTAATCCTAATCCTTCGTTCACCGGTTTATCCCAAACCATCAGACGTAATAAACTTCTATCTGTAACCTGATTTTGCAGACGAAACGAACGTAAATGAGAGTCAACTCCATACAACTTTTTAACTACCTCTGCGTCCAAGTTTCCAGAGAGATTCACCGTAAACCCAAACTTGTCCCAATAATCGATTAATTTGCTTTCATCTGCTGCTGTAATACCGATGGCAATTTCGTATAATCCGCTAATGGATGGACTGGTCATCAATTAATACCCTTAAAAAAATATATCTACTATAATATACCTAAAAACGCGAAATTTTAATGGTGTCATGGATTTACAAGTTAGAAATTGGGAGAATTTTTGCCATTATCATACTGGAGAATGGAAAGGTAACAAAAAACGCTATTCTCCAGAGGGTAAGGTGATAAAAACTTGGGATGTTATAACTCATCTTCAAGTCAATCAAGATAATAGTCAAATCACCCATCAAGACGAATTATTTTATAGTGATGGAACCCATGAAGTTAAAAATTATGGTATTTATCAAAAACCTAAAACCAGTGCTTTATTTTTAGATAGTACCTTTTGTTGGGGGTCTAAAATGGTTAAATCTGATTCAATTTTTATTTTTGAATTTGGATTTCGACATGAAGATAAACGAGTGCTTTGTTATTTTCGCTACGATGAATCTGGACAATTACAATATAGTTCCACCGGGGTTGAATATCTCAATAATGAGGATACACAAACTAAGCAAAATAATGAAGTTAAAACTATTAATAAACAAGGGAAAGGATTCAGGCAAAAGATGACCCCAGATTTAATCATATCTGAACCCATAGAAACGAGTTGGAAACCCATTGAAGAACTCAATAACAACTATTTAATACAAAAATTTGATGATAATATTGTTGCTAGTTGTCCCCAAACTGTAGATAATAATTCATCATTTTTAATTGCGGTTGATTGGCAAGTTAACGATGAATTACTAAAGCGAGGAATTGTCTATTATGAAAAGTCAGTATTAAGTTATTTTACTGTTGAAACCTTTAATGCTGTTTAGTCATAAATCTCTAAAGTTGCCCCTGAAAATGCAAAATTTTCATCATAGTTAACCACTAATTGTTGCAAAGTAAACTTTGTTTTTAACCAATTAGCAATAATTTTAAAAGGAGAACCTAATTCAATTTTTTCAGGACAACTTAATGAAATTCCATCAGGAAGAAAGAATAATTGATGATTTTTGTAAGGCCAAGTTAATTCCTTTATATAAAAAGGAGAAGTGTCTAAGTTTGGCTTGAAATTTATCGCTTGTCCCATCCAATTACTTTTAAAATTTCTTTCTTGTAATAAATCAATATCAGATGACCAATGTTGGCTAGGAAAACCTTGAGAATCTTCTTTAAAGTTCCAGATGCTTTCTAAATTTCCATCTTCATTATAGACAGTACCTACACTTAATCGTAGATTATTATCCTTGAAAAATAATTCAGTTTTATGGGAAATTGAATCACTTTGTAAACATTTTGTTACCCATAAAGCAGCACCTTGCTCGAAAAATAAAGAACGCATCCAAGGATGTTTAGAATGAATTAATCCGTCTTCTTTGGTACTTTCTTCTAGACCGAATTCCCAAGAAACTTCTTTGATAGTTTCATCAGAATAAGTGTAACAATTTTTTTGAAAGACTAGGGTTTTTTCTTCATTTATCCATAAACTTCTGACACTTTTTACTGATTCTTGAATTTCCCTATTAGGGAAATACTTAGTCCATGTACCATACCAGTTATTTAAGTGGTGGGTCAAAAAGTTTTCTACGTTTTGGTCTTTTCTATCCATTACTTAACTCCTATTGTTTTTGATTGAAGATGATAATATTCGATTATAATTGATTTAACCAATTAACAACATCATTGGCTGCTTTTTTTTCAAAGTTAGCAAAATTGTGACCACATCCCTCATACCAAATAATATCCACAATAGGAGAATTAATTGCTGCATTTTTCAAAGTATCTAGACGTTCCCTATCGTTGAAAAAATCGTTACTCCCACAGAGCATTAAAATAGGAATTGTTACTTGAGAAATTGTCTTTAAATTAGCTGTATCTGCATTAGGACCCCACCAAGATAACCAAGCGTCAGGACGACTGGGAGACAACATTTTATCATAGGGAGGTTTACCAATTAAACCCTGGTTTTCTGAACTATTTGTGATAGCTTTTTCCGCTTGTTGAAGTAACTTATTATAATCATCAGAACCGACATGACTTTTCAACCAGTTTGCACAGTCTTGAGTGGGTGCAAAATGAACCATTGCAATAATATTCGGATGAGGATATTGAACACAGTAACGCATGATACTATTACTTCCTAAACTTTGGCCAGTTAAAATAATGCGTGTATAACCTCTGTTTAAGACATATTTGACAAAAGCATTAATATCTTCTGAATCCATTTCTGCTAATGATTCTAAACTCCCTCCGTAACCACTTCGATGTAGTTCAATGACTAAAGTAGCTATTTTATTGTTAACATAAATTTCAGCCATGTCTGCGGTTAAAGGTTCTGTAATGGGGGTTCCTGTTTTTCCTCGAACATGAATAATAATTGTTTTATTTTCTTGACAGTTATTATCTTCCCAAAGTAACCCAATTAAGGAACGATTATCAGAGGTTTTGACGGTAATAATTTCATCGATTTGAATCAGTTCTGAACTGTTAAGCTGAGATGATGATAATTCCTTTTTTTGTTCGATCCAATTATCAATTACTTTACTTAAATTTTCATTTTTATCTAAATTAATAATAGTTGTATTTTTCGTCTTTTGTGTAATTTGTGCTACAGGAGAAATCGCTAAAATAGGTAGAGAAATGTGAGTCAATAAATCAAATATTTTTGTTTCAGCTTTGGGACTCCACCAAGATAACCAAGACTGATAAGATTGATAAATTAACAACGATTCATCATCGGTATAAGGAACTTTCAAATTAACCCATAATTCTTCACTTCCTTCGACAACTTCTGGTGCTGATTTTTCTAAAAGTTTCTGATATCTTGCGTCTCCAATCTTACTTTTTAACCAATCTTTTAAATTGGGTAAGGGACGAATTAAAATGAGTCCTTTAATAGTGCTTTCATTTTTAGTTAATTGATATTGCAGTACACTTAATGAACCAATTCCTTCCCCGACTAAAATAATCTTTTGACATCCTTGATCTTTTAAATAGTTTACCCCACGATTAATATCCTCTATATCATCCCTAGGAACTGCTGTCATTTGACCTTCCACCCCCCGACGAGATATGCCTAAACTTAGGAAGAAATAACCCTGATTTGCTAATGTTTGACCGAGATCACAAATTGAGGCAGCATAAGGATACTTATTCCAGTCATGCAGGTAAATAATAGCTGGTTTATCTGTGGATAACGAGGTAGGAGAAAAGAGAATTGAGCAAGGAAGTCTTTTACTTAAAGGTTTACTCAATTCGTCGCTAGATAGCTTCAATAAATAAGTGTTGATCATTATAAGTTGAAGGTCAAATTTCTTCTGGATTAATTCCCATATCAATTAGTTTTTGTGCTAATTTATCAGCCCTCAATTTCTCTCGTTCTGCAATTTCTTCAGGGGTAGAAATCCAATTCCGATTACGATCATACCAGCGTAACCATAGCCTTTCTATTCCTTCGTAGGAACCTTGCCAAAGTCCTAACCCTAAACCAATATCTTCCATCCAGATTCGAGATTCAATTAATTCTAATTCTCTGTAATGACTTCCGTTTAACTGAAATGCCCTTAATTGATCGCTATAACGGTCAAAAATAATATAGTAAGGAACTCTCAAAATTCGCTCATAAACCTCCCATTTAGTGGGGGGATTGTCTGCTTTGCGTAAGGTTTGTCCTAAGTCTTCTTTTTCTGTTCCTGGTGATAGTAATTCCACTACCACAAAGGGATTAATTCCTTCTTGCCATACCACATAACTTAACCGCATATCCTGTTGTTCGTATAAGCGATCAACCCCTACCACCGCAAACCAGTCAGGACGCTTATACCAACTTGTATGACGCACATCATAATAGAGGTTCATATCCGTAGCAATAAACACTTCATCGGGGGGATAATTAGCAGGATGAAATGTGTATTCAAGGAGTCGAGGTTGTAGAATATGATATTGATCTGGCACGCCAGGTTCCTCGGGATCTTCACTAGGGAGATCATACATGGTGGGCAGAACTTTTTTCGGATCATTTAAGGCATCGGTTTGATACATAATAATGACGCTTACAAACAACTTAAATCTAATGATAAGTTATCGACAGCCTAAACTATCCCTAGTAGAAACCCCGGTCACCGGGTTAACCCCTTCGGCCCGTTCACACATCAGAGAGACTTGATAGCGATCAATCACCGCATTGGTAAAGTCGGCCCCGGTGATGGTTGCATCGTAGAAACGGGTCCGAGTGGCGATCGCATCGACTAAAATGGCATCGGTGAGATCGGCAAAATCTAGGGTAACTCGGTCTAGTAAAGATGAACTGAGATCAGCCCCCTTCAAATTCGCCCCTAAGAGGATTCCTTCCGTAAAAATGCCATAGGATATATTTGATCCTTCAAAGTTGGCTTCTCGCATATCTGCGGCGGCGAAGACACCCCCTTGTAAGTCCTTATGGGAGAAGTCTTGCTGTTGTAATTCCCCGTAGGTATAGTTAACCGTATTATCTTGGGCGATCGCAGGACGGGCATCCAGTAAGATCCAAAGACCAACCAAAAGGATTAAACCCACTATTGTTAAAAATCGTAACAAAACACCTTGCAGGGGTTGAAATATTTGATTTTTCATGTTACCAATTTTCATCTTTTTCATATCCTAAGTTAATTAATAATTGGCCATATTTATCTTTGAAGAAGTTAATATGGTCTTCATTAAAGTGATTTTTCCAATCTCCCGCTACCCCTTTTCGATAGTGACTTTTCACATCTTCTTCCCCAATGGTACGCCCTTTAGTTTTCTTTTGGAAGCGATTTTCGTAAATAATGCCTAAAGCGATCTCGTAGGGGATTTTTTTCAAAGAAATATCAATAATAGGGTTACTAAATAGTTTTTTTTGGGTGGTTCGAGAGGTAATTGCTAATAAATGATTCCATCTTTCTTGATAAGTGGGTCGGGACTCACTGACAATACCTAAAAAACGAAAAATATCCACGAAACTTCCATAGGGATCTCGACTCAAATCTTCTAACTTTATTTCCATGACATGATCTTGATTATAATTCCACTTTTCCATATCTTCAAAAACTGTCTGATTAAATTCCATTTCTTGGATTAATCCTTCATCCTTTGACATTTTTTGTAAAATTTCTCTTTCTTTTTTAAGCTCATCGTAATTATCAACTGGATGACTATATAGATGGGAATAATAAGCAGAAACCACAATATCTCTGGGATCTCGAATCAGATGAAATCCCTTAAAATCTTTGAAATCTTTAAGGTATTGATATTTAGCATTGGTATAGGAAAAAATATCAATTTTTCTTTCTTTTAGGAAGTCTTCAAGATCATAATTAAAAATTTCTTCATTATGAGCATGGCCATACAACCAACCCATTTCCTGTGCGACTTCTCGCAAAATACCTTGAACCCATTGAGTCCCACATTTATGATGACCAAAAAAACAGAGGAGTTTCTTGTTATGATTATTCATAGAGGTTTATGTTGATTCGATTCGTTATTAATTTAGTCTTCATTTTCAGAAGTTTTGAGAAAACTATCTCCTCTAAGTAAATCTTTAGCATCCAAACCAATGCGAAGGGTTAACTGAGAGTCTAAGTCTCCCGTAGAAGATGCTTCTACTCTACCCATTCCCAAAGCAGTTTGCAAGTAATTCGCTGCTTCAAAGTCTCCTTGTTGGACTACTATTTCTGTTTCCCGTAACAATTGGGGGGCATCGGCGATCGTATAGACATTACGGATATTTTGTTGAGCCAGGTATTCCCTAACTTGATTGGCCAACCCTGGATCATCGGTGGCATTTTGCAGGGCAACTCTAACACGGTTAGGGGAACGACGACGGGAAGACTGCCATTGGGGACTAATACCGAAATATTGTTCCATAACTCGATCTCGTCCCGTTTCTGACATCACCCAATAGCTACGGTTATCAAATTCTTCTTCTTGACTAAAGCGACCCGGTAACATGACCATTTGTACCTGATCTCGCTCCAGTTGTCGACCAAAATTAACCAGGGCCAGCATTTCTTCCCAAGTGAGGTTAGTATCGATATGTTTGTCCAATAAGCCGATCGCTTGGGGAATACGGGGTATAATGGTGGGGCTAGTGAGGCGTTGACGTAGGGACTTCAGTAGTATTTGCTGTCGTTGCACTCGACCTATGTCCCCATAAGCATCTTTGCGAAAACGGGCAAAATGTTCAGCTTGTTCCCCGTTAAGGATTTGTCGACCGGGTTGGAGATCGATTTTCAAGTTTTGGGTTTTGTCTTCGTATTCCATGGCATAGGGGACAAAGACTTCTACCCCTCCCACTAAGTCTACCACTTCTTTGAAAGCATCGGTGGTCACACGAACGTAGCGATCAATGGGGACATCGTTGAGGGTTTTGCTCAGTACCCTGGCCGCTAACCCAGGACCCCCATGAATGTTAGCATCGTTAACCTTAGTGTAACCGACTCCTGGAATATAAACCCGGCTATCTCTGGGAACGGATAGCATTTTAACCGAGTTATTGGCCGGATCGAAGCGTAAGACTAAAATGGTGTCACTGCGGCCGCCAAACCCTTCAAGACTTCCTGGAGGGGTATCTAACACCCGATCAATTCCTAGGACAAGAAGATTAACCGGACGAGACAAACGATATTGTAGCAGCGTATTATCAGCAACGGGAGAAGTGGCCGGAGTTGAGG